>JABZHH010000052.1:0-4814 GCA_015258925.1 Atopobium sp.
GTGCGAGAGTCAGCGCTGGGATAATAATCGCGAGAAGGTGCATATTGTGCTCGAGGCATATATTGTGTGCCTTCAAGCGTACTTTGATTGCTATTTGGATATGCCTGCTGGTTATATTCATCGTTGTCGCCAGCGCGGAACTTGTGCGTAGAGCGCCTAATAACGTTCTGGTAAATCTGCGAAGCAAGCGCCGACGCAGCGGCACCAACGGCCACGCCAATAATCGAGCCTGCAATACCAATCTGGTTTGACAACACAAATGCGGTTACTGCAGCAAGCGAGGTTGCCAAAATTTGGGTAATCGAGACGTCCTTCAGAAGGCCGGGCTTCTCGTCCGTCGCGTCATCTGTAGGTTGAGCAGGCGAAGCAAGTCGAGTTTTGTCTGCATCAAAGTGCTTATAGCTCACAAGATGCTCCTTTCTTCGAACTGATAGCCTACCTCATTTTTGTGAAGAAGTAATGATTCGTCGCTAAACCGCAACATCAGAGGGCAGTAAGTTTCACCCAGCACACAACTTCAGTGTCGGAAATGGCGAGAAGTTCTGTGAGTAACTAAGCGATTTTCTTATGCGCGTGTTTCTCGCCATGTATTTGTTAAAAACGACCGTATCAAAGGTGATGAAACAAGGTATCATTTATATGTATCAGTTTTCCGTCAAACGGAGGTTTAGCATGCTTGTAAGCGCAAAAGCCATGCTCCAGAGTGCCGAGAAGGGCCACTATGGCATCGGCGCATTCAACGAGAACAACCTTGAGTGGACCGCAGCAATCCTTGATGCAGCAGAAGAGCTTCAGTCTCCTGTCATCATTCAGTGCACCAGCGGCGCAGCAAAGTGGCAGGTAAGCTACCGCGTTGTCGCAGATATGGTTCGTCGTCTTGTTGAGGACAAGAACATCACTGTTCCAGTTGCTCTCCACCTTGACCACGGTTCATACGAGGATGCATTCAAGTGCATCGAGGCTGGATTTACTTCCATCATGTACGATGGTTCTCACGAGCCTGATTTTGAGACCAACCTTAAGCGCACCGAAGAGGTCGTAAAGGCAGCTCACGCAAAGGGTATTTCTGTTGAGGCTGAGGTCGGCGGCATCGGCGGCACCGAGGACGGCGTTACCGCTAAGGGTGAGCTTGCTGATCCTGAGCAGTGCGCAAAGATTGCTGACCTGGGCGTTGACTTCCTTGCTTGCGGTATCGGCAACATTCACGGTATCTACCCAGCTAACTGGGAGGGCCTCTCCTTTGACCAGCTCAAGGCTATCAAGGAGCGCGTTGGCGATCTTCCACTTGTTCTTCACGGTGGCACCGGCATTCCTGTAGAGCAGGTTCAGAAGGCTATCTCTATGGGCATTTCCAAGATCAATGTCAACACCGATCTTCAGCTTGTCTTTGCTGAGGCAACCAAGAAGTACGTTGAGGCTGGCCTTGTTGACAACGGCAAGGGCTACGATCCTCGTAAGCTCCTAAAGCCTGGTCGTGAGGCAATCGTTGAGCGCACCAAGGAGCTCATCCGCGAGTTTGGTTCCGACGGTAAGGGTTGGAACTAACCTACGGCATACGCTGAGCGCGGGCGTCGATGCGACAGCGCGTTCTTGCTGCTAGTTAAATTGACGGACCTGGATTTTTCCAGGTCCGTTTTTTGTTGGGCGCGGCATGTGCGAAAGACGTGCACCCAGCACGTTCTTCTCGACACATAATTAGTTCACTTTTGGATTAATCGAGCTTCAAAAATCTACAAACGAGACAATCACACACATAATTGCATCGGTTTCGGATCAAACGTTGAAGCTCCTCACCGCACACGACAATAAAACCGCAGCTTAAACTTTTACTCAGCGGTAGGGTTGTCGGCGGGGGAGACGTGCATGTTACCTTCGTTGCGGGCGATGTCCGCGAGCGTCTTGCTATCCAGGAAACTGGAGGTCATGCGGCCAAGGTCGCGCCAAATGTTGATGGTGGTGCAGGACTCCATCTGGGGACAGAGGGTGGTGTTTGTGCAGTTCAGGCAGCTAGCGGGAGCAAGATTGCCTTCGGCTGCACGAAGAATCTCGCCTAGCGTGTAGTCCTCGGGTTTGCGCGTGAGGCGATAGCCGCCGCCCTTTCCGCGCAGACTCTCGACGTATCCAGCCTTGTGCATCAGGGCAATGACCTGCTCAAGGTACTTGCGCGAGATGTTCTGGCGCTCGGAAACGTCGCCCAGCGAGACCCATCCCTCGTGAACGGCCAGGTCAGCCATTGCGCGGAGTGCGTACATTCCCTTTGTAGAGAACATTCCAGCCACGGCTACTCGCCGTCCTCGGCGCGCTTACTCTCGGTGCCGTCCTCGGTGGTAGACGCGCCGGCTGCGGCAGCGCCGGTCTTGTGAGCCTCGAGCATCTCCTCGAGCGTGTGCCATGCCAGCTCGGCACATTTAACGCGCGCAGGCATGTGAGCAATATCGTGCAGAATGTTTGCGTCTTCCAGCTGGTCAAGCACGGCCTCGTCGGTCTCTTCTCCGCGAATCATGCGCCCAAAGAGTTTGCAGAGTTCAATAGCCTCTTCTGGAGTGCGGTCAATCATCAGGTCGCTCATGATGTCGGCGGACGCCTGAGAGATGGCGCATCCACTGCCCACAAAAGCAGCCTCGGCAATCTTTCCGTCCTCAATACGCACAGAAAACGTCAGCTCATCGCCACAAGAAGGGTTAACGCCCTCGTGAGAAATGGTAGGGTTGTCCATCTGATATTTGTAATCGGGGTGAGAAACGTGGTCCATAAACTCAGCGTTATACAGGTCGTTTGCTGCCACTTATTTCAACTCCTTGTTTTATTTGTTGCTGACCGCGCTGCCAAAGATCTTCCATACCTGGTTAAGACCCTCGATCAGCTGGTCAATGTCGTGTTTATCGTTGTAGAACGCAACGGATGCGCGGCACGTGCTGGATTCGTGCAGCTCAATCAAAAGCGGCTCGGCGCAGTGATGCCCAGCGCGAATGCAAACGTTGTTCATATCTAGGATGCTCGAGACGTCGTGTGGATGAACGCCGCGCACGTTAAACGCCACAGCGCCCACGTGATTTTGTCCCAGCTTGGAGCCAACGATGTCAACAAAGTCCAGCGTGCACAGTTGCTGCACCAAGTACCTGGCGAGAAGTTCTTCTCGCTTCTCGATCTTTGCCATGTCCAAGCCGTTGAGGTATTCGACAGCGGCGCCGGTAGCATAGATACCTGCGGCGTCCTGCGTTCCTGCCTCAAACTTCTCGGGAACAGGAGCCCAAACAGCGCTGGTTTCGGTGACGGAATCAATCATCTCGCCGCCGGTAAGGAACGGTGGCATGGCATCAAGCAGCTCGGCGCGGCCCCAGAGCACGCCAATACCCATAGGTCCGCACATCTTGTGTGCCGAGAAGGCCAACAGGTCGCAGTCAAGATCATGCACGTCAATAGGGATGTGAGGTGCGGATTGGGCGGCATCAACAACCATGTAGGCGCCCATAGTGTGTGCGCGTTTGGCAATGGCCTTGATGTCATTGCGAGTGCCCAGCACGTTAGAAACATGCGTGACAGACACAATTTTGGCGCGCTCGGTAATCTTTGACGCAATCTCTTCGGGTGTAATCTGGTACTGCGAATTCATGCGCAGGTACACCAGGTTAGCGCCGGTAGCTTTACAAATTTGCTGCCATGGGATGATATTGGAGTGGTGTTCCATAATGGAAATGACCACGTCATCGCCTGGCTTGAGTGCATAGCGGCCAAGGCTTGAAGCAACCAGATTAAGCGCCTCAGAAGTGTTGCGCGTAAAGATAATCTGCTGGCTTTCTGGTTTGCCGTTTTTATCGACAGCGCCAATGAACTTTGCAATCGAAGCACGAGCTCCCTCGATAGCTGCGGTTGCTTCTACACTCCAACGGTACAATCCGCGCAGTGCGTTTGCGTTCATGGTCTCGTAGAAGCCAGACTGCGCCTCAATAACCGCACGGGGACGCTGAGAAGTAGCAGCGCTATCCAAGTAAGCTACCTCGGGGTTTGCTGCCAGAATTGGAAAATCTGCCTTGTAAGGGTTATCGGTAATCTGAGCAACTTCTGCGTCGGTCATTACGCGACACCACCTTTGCTGGAATCGGCTTCAGCGCCGGAATCCCTGCCATCGCTGGCAGCCAGGGAGTTGCCAGTCGCATCGTCACTAGCTGCAGCTTCTTCATAGTCGTGAGCAATTTCTGCGCCCAGCTCAGCCTCGCAACGCTCAACAGCCACGCGGTGGGAAATCTCCTCAGGTGCGTTGATGATGGCGTCTTCAAAGAGCGCGCGCACAAACAGCTGCTCAGCAGCCTGGCGAGAAAGTCCTCGAGCCGCAAGGTAATCAAGCTGCTCAGGGGAGACGGATCCAATGGTAGCGCCGTGGTTACCAGCAACGTCGTCTTCATCACAGAGAATAGCAGGCATGGTCTTGTTGACAACGTCGTCACCAAGAATCATGACCGTTTCAATCTCGTTGCCCTGGGCATCCTTTGCACCGCGGACAAGATCGATAGTTGCGCGAAGCGTCTTCTTAGATGCCTCGTTAAGGACGCCGGACTCGGTGAGCAGCGCGCGCGTAGAGGTACCACGCATGCGTACCAGGTGGTTAATATCAAGCGTCTCTTCGTGAGTAGCGTGATAGCGATTGTTAAGGTCAAGGCGAGCTTGAGCGCCAACTAAGTTGGCGGTAAGGCCAAGACCGATGGTTGATCCACCCAGAGCGTACTGCTTAACGTCAACAGCAGCGTCCTGGTGAATCTCAAGGCCAACGCTTTCAAGGTGCTGCTGGCCCTCGTTGACGCCAAGCATCTCAATAA
>JABZHH010000053.1:0-4555 GCA_015258925.1 Atopobium sp.
ACGAGAAGTGCGTATCTTGTGGCCAGTGTCTGGTCAACTGCCCCTTTGGCGCAATTGCCGATAAGAGCCAGATTTTCCAGGTAATTCAGGCTATCAATGAGGGTTACACCGTTGTTCCGATTGTGGCTCCTTCGTTTGTTGGTCAGTTTGGCAAGGGTAGCGTTGGTCGTCTTCGTGAGGCATTCAAGGAGATGGGATTCGCCGAGGTAGAAGAGGTAGCAACCGGTGCTGACCTCTGTACTGTTCAGGAAGCAGAAGACTTTGTCAAAGAAGTCCCAGAGAAGCTTCCCTTTATGGGAACAAGCTGCTGCCCTTCCTGGTCTGCAATGGCTAAAAAAGAGCATCCAGAGCATGCTGATGCTATCTCTATGGCACTCACCCCAATGGTTTTGACTGCTCGTCTGGTAAGAAAACAAAATCCAGAGTCCAAGATTGTCTTTATTGGACCATGCACCGCTAAGAAACTTGAGGCACTGCGTCGCTCCGTTAAGTCAGAGGTTGACTTTGTTCTGACCTTTGAGGAGCTTGCAGGAATGATGGAGTCTAAGGGTATTGACTACACCAAGCTTGATGACGATAACTCCGACTTTGAAAACGCTTCTCATGATGGCCGCGCTTTTGCAGTGGCCGGTGGCGTAGCAGGCGCAGTTGTAAACGTCATTCACCAGAAGTACCCCGATAAAGAAGTTCCTATCATGGCTGTTGACGGCCTCGCCGAGTGCCGCGCTATGCTCAAGGACGCCGTTAAGGGTAAATATCCAGGCTACCTTCTTGAGGGCATGGCTTGCCCAGGAGGATGTGTTGGTGGCGCTGGTACGCTGAGCGCAGTCAACCGTGCTGCCGCAGCAGTTAAGCGTTACGCAAAGACTGCTTCTTCTGAGCTAGCTTCTGCAAATAAGTACAACAATCTTATTCCAGAGCTTGCCGGTACCGTCTCGCCTGAGGTTGAGATTGCCGAGGTTCTTGAGGTTCAGAAGCCTGTTGAGTAGACAGATTCTCTCAAATTAAACGTAAAACGCCGGTGCACTGCATCGGCGTTTTTTTGTAAAAGGGGTAATAAAAAAGGATCTGCGATTAACAGATCCTTTAAGTTTTAGCTGAGAGATAGTCAACAAAAAGCTGATTATTTTAAATTACTCAGATTTTTCGTTTTTCATGGATGCATAGAACGTTGCATGTGCAAAAACGTCTTTAATGGTTTTTCCATTAATAAATGGAAGAGCGAGAAATTCGTCTACCGTTGGAACTAGTTCAGAACAATCTACAAAGTGGTTTTTTGAGTTTCTGATACTGGTGTCTTGAGCTCTCCATGCCTCAAAATTGACATCAGTGAGGTAATAAACCTGGTGTCCGACTTGCATGTACACAGAGTGATTACTGTGCAGGTACTCTACCAGGTCCTCGTAAGAAATCTGGAGAACCTCAGAACTTTTCTTGCCCATGATGCAATCCTTTCCACGTCGCTTGCGCGCAAATTATGGACGCACTTTTATAGACTATACCGCCCTCAGAATACGCTTATTCAGATGAATTGAGAGGCATAGGCAAGCGGACGTTTTTTCTCGCTCAACGGCAATGATGAATGGTTGTAATTTTTAGTGCTACTATTTGAGAATTTCTTGCACCATTTCTTCTGCGGTATCGCAAAGCGTGGTAGCACCTGCAGCTAGAAGCGTTTCTTTATCTCTAAATCCCCAGGTAACACTAATGCAAGGCATGCCGCTGTTGTGTGCTGTTGCAACATCAACCTCGGAGTCTCCAATATAGACAGCGTCTTGAGGGTCAACATCAATTTGAGCAAGAGCGTAATGAACGGGCTCTGCATCTGGCTTTCTTTTAAGGTCATCTCGCTGACCTAAGGCAAAGTCAAATCTTCCTGGAAAGAAATTGCTCATTAGATCTGCAATGGCAAAGTCTGGTTTGTTTGAGACAACGGCGCACTTAACACCTGCAGCTCTAAGCGTATCAACAGCTTCAAGAACGCCGGGATAAGGAGCGGTGTTATCTAAGCTATGGTCAGCGTAGTGTTCTTTAAAACACGCAAGTACACGCTGGTATGTTTCATCATCGGTGTCCTTTGGCACAGCATCGCGGATAAGTTTTGCAACGCCGTTTCCTACCATCTGACGGACCTCATCAACGGTATAAGTAGGCATGTTGAACTGCTCAAGAGCGTAATTTGTTGCCCATGCAAGATCAACAATAGTGTTCAGAAGTGTTCCGTCTAGATCAAAAACAGCGGCTTTATAGGCCATGAAAGCTCCAAGTTCTTCTCGCCCCGTGGTGAGGCTCGTGCGTATCAACTTCAGTCTAGCGTAAAAACGTGAATGTAAGTTATTTATTCTGCTGAATCTGCTCTAAGTTTAGATTGAGGGAGCTTAGCTAAACGTTGGAGAGTACAATAATCTATCTATGAGCAAGGACGTGCCGTCTACACGTTTTTGCCGTCTTGAAGGCGCTTTCCGATTTGGCACAGGGAAGCAAAGACGAAAGGATAAAAATGGATTGTTCCTCAGAAAACCCCCAGAATTATTCCGCTCACGCAGCTGCTGATTTGCACAGCATGCATACGCATACCTGCGGAGAGCTTCGTGCAGAGCATATCGGTCAGACCGTTACGCTTACTGGTTGGGTTTGGCGTCGTCGTGACTTTGGTGGTCTGATTTTTGTTGACCTCCGTGATCGTGAGGGTTTAACTCAGATTCTGTTTGACCCAGATGTTGATGCAGAAACATTTGCAACTGCAGAGACTATTCGTCCTGAGTGGCCTGTTTTGATTTCTGGTACGGTTCAGCATCGCTCTGAAGGCCAGACCAATGAGGCTCTTGCTACCGGTGAGGTAGAGGTACTTGCTTCCAAGATTGAGGTTCTTAACACCAGCGCTGTTCCACCATTCCAGATTGAGAACCACATTGACGTTAACGAGGACCTTCGTTTGAGGTACCGCTATGTTGACCTGCGTCGTCCTCAGATGGCACAGAATCTTCGTATGCGCTCTGATTTTGCATTTGCGCTTCGTGAGGCATTCCATAAGCGTGATTTTACCGAGGTAGAGACTCCGGCGCTGTTCAAATCTACTCCTGAGGGTGCTCGTGACTTCCTGGTTCCATCCAGAATGCAGGGTGGAAACTTCTACGCACTGCCACAGTCTCCACAGCTGCTGAAGCAGTTGTTGATGATTGGCGGTATTGAGCGCTACTACCAGATTACTAAGTGCTTCCGCGATGAGGACCTTCGTGCAGATCGTCAGCCTGAGTTTACACAGGTTGATATGGAGATGGCATTTGTCCGCGAGGAAGATGTCATGGCCGAGCTTGAGGATATTCTGGGCGATGCATTTGCAAAGATGGGTATTGAGTTCCCAGCTCCACTGCGCAAGATTCAGTACTGGGACGCAATGGATACCTACGGCTCCGATAAGCCTGATACCCGCATTGGTATGGAGCTCCACGATGTCTCTGAGGTCTTTAGGCAGTCCAGCTTTAAGCTCTTTAGCTCCGCTGCAACAACTGATGGTCAGTACGTCAAGGCAATCAACGTTAAGGGTGCAGGTACTTGGCCACGTTCTCAGGTTGATAAGCTTGCCGAGGTGGCTGCTGGCTTTGGTGCTAAGGGACTTGCATGGGTCGCCTTCAAAGAGGATGGTTCCGTGGGAGGTCCTATCACCAAGTTCTTCTCGCCAGAAGAGCTTGAGGCACTACGTGCAGAGATGTCTGCTGAGGCAGGGGACTTGATTCTTTTTGCTGTGGGCGGTCGCCTGGAGACAGATGAGATTCTTGGTGGTATGCGCCTGCATATGGCAAAGGTTCTGGATGTACCACGAGAAGGTCATGATTTCCTCTGGGTTGTTAACTTCCCACTGTTCCACTGGGATGAGGAGACTCAGTCTTACGCATCTGAGCACCAGCCCTTTACGCTTCCTCGTGAGGATGAGCTTGACCTTCTGGACACTGATCCTCTGGCTATGGGTTCGTATACCTACGACTTTGTTATGGATGGCTTTGAGGCTGGTGGCGGCGGAATGCGTATTCACAACGCTGAGCTGCAGCTTAAGATTCTGGAGAAACTCGGCTTCACTGAAGAGCGTGCAAAGGCTCAATTTGGCTTCTTGATGGAGGCTTTGACGTTTGGTGCACCTCCAATGGGCGGCTTTGCACTTGGTCTTGACCGCGTATGCATGTTGCTTGCAGGTGCTGATTCTATCCGTGATGTCATGGCGTTCCCAAAGACTACTTCTGGCTCTGATCTTATGTCTAGCGCTCCTTCACCTGTTTCTAATGAGCAGCTCAAGGAGGTTTCGCTTCAAACGCTTCCAAAAGAGGCATAAGCAAACCAAGCAAAGCAAGACAGTAAGGTACGTGGTGTTTTAACGATGAATGATGCTTCTGTAAAAGAAAAAGCTCCATCTGCTCGCGCTGAGTTAAAGGTAATCTTGGACCATTTTGGCGCGTATAAAAAGGACTTTGTTATGTCGGGACTCTGTGTGTTTGCAGAGTCCCTACTCGAATTAGTGATTCCTGTACTCATGGCTCAAATTGTTGACCAGGGTATTTTG
>JABZHH010000054.1:0-4544 GCA_015258925.1 Atopobium sp.
CCAGGCGCGCATCAGGCTCGCTCCAAGTCCGTCCCGGGCTCGTCCCAGCTCACACCGCCCACCTGGCGAGAAACCCGTGCGCTCGCAAACCGCCCTCAGCAGCGCGCGTTCTAACAGGTCGTTCCGCTTTCGGAATCCGTGAAGTCAACGTCGTTTACAAGCGCCGCTTCCAGCGCAACCTGCAGTCCGCGAGTCATCATTTCCAGCGACATGCTTGGAACCTGGTGGGTCGTCTCACCCGCAGTGTCCTTTTCACCTGCGGCGTTCTTCTCGGCGGCTACAGCGTTTTTCTCGACAACCTGCTCTGTTGCGAACGGTACGTGCAGAAACGTACCGCGAGTCTCCGGGAATCTCGTGGCCAGCGCGTGAAGGACCTGATACATGACGTCGTTGCAGACGTACGTTCCCGCAGTGTACGAGACCGCCGCGGGGATCTCCGTCTGGTTCATGGCGGCCACCATGGCGTTTACCGGCAGCGACGCAAAATACGCGTCGGGAGCGCCGTCGATGATGCGCTGCGAGAGCGGCTGCTTGCCCGCGTTGTCGGGAATGCGCGCGTGAGCCCAGTTGATGCCCACAAACTCAGGCGTAATCTTGCTTCTTCCACCCGCTTGGCCCACGCAAAGCACAATCTCGGGACGCTCCGCTTCAAGCGCGTCGATAACCTTCTGAGCACCAGCGCCAAACTCAACAGGTACGTGCAGTTTTATCACCTGGGCACCGCCAATAGTCTCGGGCAGCGCCTTCACGGCCTCCCAAGCTGGATTGATTTTCTCGCCACCAAAAGGCTCAAATCCGGTAACCAGAATCTTCTTCATTTTGCCTCCGCACCTCAGTTGAACGCCGCATGCCCCGCACGCTGCTCACCGCGCGCCGATCGCTGCACGTCACGCGCGCCGCCGCTAGGCTACCAACCGCGAGCTCAGTTCACGCTGGTCGAACCTGTCGTTTTCCCTTACCATCATAAACGTACACATCTCAAACGGGAGGAAATTCAATGCACGGTAACAAAATTGTGCTTGTATCGGGCCTGGGAAATCCTGGCGAGAAATACGCGCGCACCAGGCACAATGCTGGTTTTGCCGTCGTCGATGCTCTTGCCGAGCGCCACGGCGTCTCGTACTGGAAAAGCGAGGCGGGCTGCCAGGTCGCGGAGATCACCCTTCCCGCAGCTCAGACCGCAGCTCCCGGAGCCGCATCTGGCGAGAAACGCCATGTACTCCTGGCCAAACCTCAGGACTTCATGAACACCAGCGGTGGTCCCCTCTCCAAACTTGCTCGTGCACACCACCTTCAACCTGCGCAAATCCTGGTCATTCACGACGAGGTTGACCTCGCAGAGGGCCAGCTCAACTTCAAAGAAGGCGGCGGACTCAACTCGCATAACGGTCTGCGTTCCATCGCCGACAAACTCCAGACCAGGGATTTTATGCGTCTGCAGTTTGGCATCGGTCGCCCTCCTGGAAAGATGCCGGTGGCAGACTATGTTCTGCGCGAGCTCAAGGGAAACAACCTGGAAGACTTTCTGGTCACCGCCCAGACAGCGGCCGATCAGGTGGAGCAACTCCTCTGCAGCTAGCAGTCACCGCGCATCACAACTCCTCCGCAGCTAGCAGTCGCCACGCTCCGCCCCGTGTCGTCGCCCCGTGCCGTCACATCACAAGCCCACCGGGTTTCTCGCCCTCCGCAGCTAGCAGGCAAAACATTCTACGAAATATTTATGCTCATTCATGAATTACTCATGACTTGAATCATGCGCAAATAGTACAATAGATATGTTGTTTGCGAATACGGGGTTACCCAGACCTCGTATGCGTGAGATACATGCGTCACCTGCTACTGTCTTCTCGCCAGAAGGCACGCTGTAGTGCGGCGCGTCAACTCACTCGCAGTTTTGTTGTGTTAGGAGAGGAGTACCGCTGAATGTATAAGATCCTCGAAAAGACTCAGTTCTCCGAGAAGGTCTTCAAGTTCCGCATCGAGGCACCACAGATGGCCAAGCATGCACATGCTGGTCAGTTCCTAATGGTTCGCGCAAATGAGTGTGGCGAGCGCGTTCCATTTACCTTTGCGGATTGGAATCCTGAGGAGGGTTGGGTCGAGTTTATCTTTATGGTAATCGGCAAGACCACCAGGATGCTTTCTACCTACGAGGTTGGTGATTTCCTGCAGGACGTCACTGGTCCTCTGGGTGAGCCTACCGAGATGGGCGAGGGCAAATGGGCAGTTATCGGCGGCGGCGTTGGCCTGGCTATCGCCTTCCCTGTTGCTCGTCAGCTCGTAGCAGCTGGCCGCGAGGTCCACGCTATTATGGGCGCTCGTACCAAAGAGCTGCTGCTGCTTGAGGATCAGTTCCGTTCCATTCTGGACGACGATCACATCCACATCACCACAGACGACGGTTCTCTTGGCGAGAAGGGCGTTGTAACTGCACCTCTCGAGCGTCTTCTGCAGGACAAGCAGGTCGATCGTGTATTCTGCGTTGGCCCAGTTCCAATGATGAAGTTCTCCACTCTCACTGCCGAGAAGTACGACACACCTATCATCGCTTCCCTGAACCCAATCATGGTCGACGGCACTGGTATGTGCGGTTGCTGCCGTGTTGAGGTTGGCGGCGAGACCAAGTTTGCTTGTGTTGACGGTCCTGACTTTGACGCAACCAAGGTTGACTGGAACGACCTTCGCGCACGTCAGGCAGCCTACCTCACCGAGGAAGGACAGTCCATCAAGGCTTACGAGGAGACGAGGTGCGCATGCCACAAGTAAACGGTCGCTACATTCCAAACGTCAAGGCACCTCGTACAGCTGACAACGAAGAGCCAGCTGCAGAGCGCGCACAAGACTTCCGCCCTGTCGACAAGGGTTTCACTAAAGAGATGGCAATTGCAGAGGCAAACCGCTGCCTGGATTGTAAGAATCCACTGTGTGTTCAGGGCTGCCCTGTAAACATCAACATTCCTCGCTTCATCGAGGCTATCCGCGCAGAGGAGTTTGGTCGCGGTCTTGACATCATCCGCGAGTCCTCCATGCTTCCTGCAGTTTGTGGTCGTGTTTGCCCACAGGAGAACCAGTGCGAGGGCGTCTGCATCATGGGTAAGCGCAGCGAACCAGTTGCTATTGGTCAGCTTGAGCGCTTCCTTGGCGACCAGCCTGAGCTTGCTTCCAAGCCAGCTATCGCTCCAAAGAACGGCAAGAAGGTTGCAGTTGTAGGCTCCGGTCCTTCCGGTATTGCTTGCGCTGGCGAGCTTGCTCGTAACGGCTTTGACGTTACCGTCTTTGAGGCATTCTTCACCGGCGGCGGCGTTCTGGTTTACGGTATTCCTGAGTTCCGTCTTCCAAAGGCTGTTGTTAAGCGCGAGATTGACGGCCTTCAGGAGCTGGGCGTTAAGTTTGAGTTCAACTCTGTTGTCGGTCGTATCACCGATGCAGAAGAGCTCTTTGAGCAGGGCTTTGACGCAATCTACATTGCAACCGGCGCTGGCCTTCCAAAGCTTCTCAACATCCCTGGTGAGAACCTGCCAAACGTCTTCTTTGCAAATGAGTACCTCACCCGCGTTAACCTCATGAAGGCTAACAACTTCCCTGAGTATGACACTCCAACCAAGCACGGCAAGAACGTCGTTGTCTTTGGTGGCGGCAACGTTGCTATGGACGCTGTCCGTACTGCTAAGCGTCTTGGCGCAGAGCGTGCAATCATCGCTTACCGTCGTACCGAGGACGAGATGCCTGCTCGTCGTGCAGAGCTGCACCACGCAAAGGCAGAGGGCGTTGAGGTTCTTCCTCTCGTCTCCCCTCTCGAGTTTGTCGCTGGCGAGGACGGCGCAGTTTGCGCAGTTCGCGTCCAGAAGATGGAGCTCGGCGAGCCTGACGCTGACGGACGTCGTCGTCCAGTTGCTATCGAGGGCGCTATCGAGGACATTCCTTGCGACGTTGCAATTTCTGCAATCGGCACTAACGCTAACCCATTCGCAAAGATGATCGGCGACATCAAGCTCAACAAGTGGGGCTACATTGAGGCCGACGAAGAGGGTCGTACTTCCGATCCTCGCATCTGGGCTGGTGGCGACATCGTAACCGGTGCTGCAACCGTCATTCTTGCAATGGGCGCTGGTAAGGTAGCAGCTGCTTCCATCACCAAGCACCTCGGCTAGTCCGCCGGTTCTGGCTGACGTAGCTTTGGCTTGCAGTTCAGTTACAGCTGACACAGCAAGCTAACATGCAATCACAAAAGACCTGGTACCACACGGTGCCAGGTCTTTTTTCATGGCCAAAAACTCCGCGGCCCAACACCCGAGCGCACGGGTTTCTCGTCAAGCGCTCTTCTCGCCATCGCGCGCCTGAAAAGTGCAAAGAATCTGTAATTGCAGCACCGATTCTTTGCAGAAATCAGGCAAATCCACCGATTCTTTTACATTTTTAGGCAAAATTTACAGATTCTTTGCAGAAATCAGGCGCGTAAAAGATAGACGGTCGTGTCCCGAAAAGTGGTGTAAGCAAGCATTTCAGGTGTTTAAAAGAAGTGCGGTTATTTCCTAAAATATAGT
>JABZHH010000055.1:0-4490 GCA_015258925.1 Atopobium sp.
GGCATCTACCAGCATAAACTCTCGGTCAATTTTGATTGAAACTTTTATGAGAAAACCCAACTGGGAAAACGCAAGTGCCAAAACGCCGAACTAGAAAATAAATCTCCAACTAAACGGGTTTTTTACCCAAATCAGACCCCACTATTTGTCATATCAATTTCTTGATTAGTTTCCTTGCATATTCAAGGCTGTTTATACGTTTTTGGTTAGGCGGACACATAATCGCCCGGACCTTGTATCAACCGTTCCTCAAAAATCTACATGACAGCTCCATGAGTACACTTCTTCACTGTTTTGAGCTCATTTTTCTATCAAATGAACATTGTGAACGTTTAGGCCTACAAAAACATAAATAAATCGACACAAAATAAACACAATTAGGCTACAATCAGACGAAGTGCACTACGTTTAAGGCAACGCGCGCACCGTCGTTCTTACGCGCTCGCACACACGCGTTTTGTTGAAAGGGGTTTTGTATGCCTGTTGTTGAGTTTTTTGTCAATGTGTTATCAACACCAGCCATCCTAGTTGGCCTTGTTGCTCTGCTAGGTTTGGCACTTCAGGGAAAGCCAGTTGAGGACCTCATCAGGGGTACCCTCAAGACCATCGTTGGCTTCCTTGTTCTTTCTGCAGGTGCAGGTTTCTTGCAGACCGGTTCCCTCCTGGCCTTTGGTGAAATCTTCAACTTTGCTTTTGACATGCAGGGCGTCGTCCCAAACAACGAGGCCGTCGTCTCGCTGGCACTTGGCGAGTTTGGTCAAGCAACCGCAATCATCATGTGCATCGGCATGGTCCTGAACATTGTCCTCGCACGTTTTTCTCGCTTTAACTACATCTTCCTCACCGGCCACCACACTCTCTACATGGCAGCTATGCTCGCCATCATCCTGCACGTCGGCGGCCTTTCCGGTTGGATGCTCTACATCTCCGGCGCATGCCTGCTTGCTCTGATTATGGTTCTGTCTCCTGCATACTGCCAGCCAACCATGCGCAAGGTTACCGGCAGCGATTCCGTTGCACTTGGCCACTTCGGCGGCGCTGGTTACTGGCTTGCCGGTATGGTTGGTAAGCTCTTTGCTTCCGATCGCGAGAATAGCACCGAGAATATCAAGTTCTCCAAGCGCCTCATCTTCCTGCGCGACAACACTGTTTCCATTGGCCTGACCATGATCATCATGTTTTTGGTTATCACCGGCGTTGCTGTTAGCCGTGGCCTTCTAACCCTGGTACCTGCAGGAACTACCGCTGCAGAGTTTGCCTCTAACCCACAGTATGCGGGCCTTCAGCACCTCGGCGACCTGCTGAACATTGGTACCGAGACCACCACTAACTGGATTGTCTGGGCATTTACCCGCGGCCTTTCCTTCGCTGGCGGTGTTTACATCATTCTGTCCGGT
Source organism: Atopobium sp. (assembly GCA_015258925.1). Taxonomy (GTDB): domain Bacteria; phylum Actinomycetota; class Coriobacteriia; order Coriobacteriales; family Atopobiaceae; genus Lancefieldella. The sequence continues at coordinate 1,398 of JABZHH010000055.1, forward strand.
GTTCGTCTGATCATTGGCGAGATTGTTCCTGCATTTAAGGGTATTGCTCAGAAGCTTGTCCCTGGTGCAAAGCCTGCAATTGACTGCCCAATCGCATTCACCTATGCTCCAAACGCCGTTATCATCGGCTTCCTGAGTTCCTTCGTCGGCGGCATCCTGGGTCTGCTTATTCTGGGTGTCATTAATGCGCAGATCGCAGCTATTGCTCTGATCCTTCCAGGCGTTGTTCCTCACTTCTTCTGCGGCGCAACCGCAGGTGTCTTTGGTAACGCAGAGGGCGGCATCAAGGGCTGCATTGCTGGCTCCTTTGTCCACGGCCTGCTTATTACCTTCTTGCCTGCACTGTGCATGCCAGTCTTCACCCTTATGGGCTTCACCTCCGCTACCTTCTCCGATGCTGACTTCTCCATCATGGCTCTGATTTTTGGTAACGTTGCTCTGAACGTCCAGGGTGCAGTTCTCACGGGCATCTGCGTTGTCTGCTTCTGCCTCCCAATTCTCTTCAACCTTGTTGCTCCTAAGAAGGCAGAGGAGAAGAAGGCCGAATAACATCCGCTCACAGAATTGCAGCTAAACATCGCAGTTGCTGCAGAAAATGCGAGTAGAATCTAGGTATCTAGGTCGGGCCTCGTCCTTGGATGGGGTCCGACTTTTAACTCAGAAAACCCACGTAAACCCACAGGTTACGCGTGGTGAATTGAAAGGAGTTCTTATGTCTATCCAGAAGATCCTTTGCTGTTGCGGAAGTGGACTTGGCTCCAGCCTTATGGTTGAGATGCAGATCCAGGACGTCCTGAACGAGCTGGGCGTGAGCGGCGTCGAGGTTGAGCACTCAACCGTTTCCGACGTTACTCCTGGCGCAGCTGACCTCTTTATTGTTGCTCGCGACCTTGAGGATTTTATCGCCGGCATTCCAGAAGACGAGAAGATCGTTCTCTCCAACATCCTTGATAAGGATGAAATGAAGGAAAAGCTTACCGAGAAGTTCGGTCTGTAAGCGCTGACTCGCACGCAGCTCCGACTCGTACGCGGCGCTGACTCGCACGCAGCTCCGGCCCGCGCGTGGCGCCGACCTGCTGCGTTTCTCGCACGCAATACGTGAAAGGAAATTACATGGACGTCGACCTTAAACAGGTTGCTCGTGAGGTGCGCAAAAGCATTCTCACGCAGGTCTTTACGGCCAAATCTGGCCATCCCGGTGGCTCGCTTTCTGCAACAGAAATCCTGACGTATCTCTACTTCAAGGAGATGCACGTAGACCCCACCAAGCCTAACTGCCCCTGCAGGGATCGCTTTGTGCTCTCAAAGGGTCACGTTACTCCTGCACTTTACGGCGTTTTGGCTGAGCGCGGTTTCTTCCCCAAGGAGGAGCTCAAAACCTTCCGCGCGCTCAACTCGCGCCTTCAGGGTCACCCAAACATGAACGACACCCCTGGCGTTGACATGAGTACCGGCTCCCTGGGTCAGGGTGTTTCAACTGCCGTTGGTATGGCGCTTGCTGGCAAGAAGTTCAACAAGGACTACCGCGTCTACGCACTTCTGGGCGACGGCGAAATCGAAGAGGGCCAGGTCTGGGAGGCTGCCATGTTTGCTGGCAACCACCAGCTTGATAACCTCACGCTTATTGTTGACAACAATAATCTGCAGCTTGACGGCTCGCTTGATCAGATCAACACACCAAACCCAATTGACGAGAAATTCAAGGCGTTCAAATTCCACGTTATTGATGTAGCAGATGGACACGACTTTGAACAGCTTGCTGCTGCATTTGCTGAGGCTCGTACCGTTAAGGGGCAGCCAACCGTTATCATTGCCCACACCGTAAAGGGCAAGGGCGTCTCCTTCATGGAGAACCAGGTAGGCTGGCACGGCAAGGCTCCTAACCAGGAGCAATACGAGCAGGCACTTAAAGAGCTTGAGGGAGAGGTGGCATAACATGGCAGACGTACAGAAAATTGCCACCAGAGAGGCATACGGAAAAGCCCTGGTAGAGCTTGGTAAAGAGCACGACGATCTTCTCGTCTTTGATGCTGACTTGGCAGAGGCAACTCGTTCCGGCAAGTATGGCGAGGAGTATCCTGATCGCTTTGTGGACTGCGGTATCGCTGAGGCCAATATGATTGGCATGGCAGCCGGCGTTGCGGCTACGGGTCACAAGGTCTTTGCAACTTCGTTTGCAATGTTCACGTCTGGCCGTGCGTTTGAGCAGATCAGAAACTCGGTGGGTTACCCTCACCTCAACGTCAAGATTGGCGCTACCCACGGAGGCCTCTCGGTAGGAGAGGACGGCGCTACTCACCAGTGCAATGAGGATATTGCTGTTATGCGCACCATTCCTGGTATGACGGTCATTATTCCATCCGACGCTGTTGAGGCTGAGGCTGCTGTTAAGGCCGCTTACGACCATGATGGTCCTGTTTACATGCGCTTTGGTCGCCTCCCTGTTCCTGTTTTCAACACCAACTCTGACTACCACTTCGAACTTGGCAAGGGTATTGTCCTCAAGGAGGGTACTGACGTTACGCTGGTAGCCTGCGGCCTAATGGTCCCTGTGGCTCTCGAGGTTGCCGAGCAGCTAGCAGCAGAGGGTGTCAACGCCGAGGTCATCAACATCCACACCATCAAGCCTCTGGATACTGAGCTGATTACCGCTTCTGCAGCAAAAACCGGCAAGGTTGTGACTATTGAGGAACACTCCGTTATCGGTGGTCTGGGCAGTGCAGTCTGCCAGGCTCTTGCAGAGAACGCTCCTGTTCCCGTTAAGGTTATCGGTGTTCAGGACACTTATGGCGAGTCCGGACCCGCACTTCAGGTTCTTGCTAAGTACGGCCTGGATACCCCGAGCGTCCTTGCATCCGTTAAGGATTTCTTGAAGTAAGCACGCGCGTCCTTGGCGGACGTCGCCGTGCGTTCGCCGAGCGTAAACGCGTCTTAACAGCGCACGTTATCGTCGCACAAACAAAGCCCTTCTCGTCATCTGGCGAGAAGGGCTTTTTGCTTGCAGAGAATTTGCAGTGCTATCAGATCGTTTACTTTCATCCCGCCTGAAAAGTGCATCATGTCTGAGTAAATTTACTCAGACATGGCGAGAAA
>JABZHH010000056.1:0-4477 GCA_015258925.1 Atopobium sp.
CTACTAGCTCAGAGCCATCATCGGACTCGAGCGTTGAGCTGACCAACAGTGCTGCATGAGCAGCGTTCTTAGACGCACAAACCTTGCCAACTTCTTTCCACTGTCTGACGAGAAGAGCGTCGGACTGATCAACTTCTTTTGGCGCAGGCGCAGGCGCAGGTTGTGGCGCAGGTGCCGGTTGCGGAGCTGGTGCGGCTGCGGGTGCTGGTGCAGGCTGCGGTGTTGGGGCTGGCGCCGCTGCTGGTGCTGGTGCAGGCTGCGGTGTTGGAGCTGGCGCAGGGACGGGAGCCGGCGCGGCAACAGGAGCCGGCTGTGGAACCGGAGCAGGTGCGGGAGCTGCGGGTTTCTCGCCAACTGGAGCAACAGCAACACCGTTTGCAAGCTGCTGCTCAAGAACTGCCACCCTATCGGCCAGTGCTTCCAATGAAAGCTCTGTGTTAGGACGCGCCAGCTTGGTAAACGCAACCTCCAGAACAAGTCGCTGGTTAACGGCGGTACGCATCTGATTTGCGGCGTCACCCAGAACGGTCAAAACTCTGGAAAGTCGGTCAACCGACCCAAAGGCCTGAGCTTCTTTGGTAAGCTGCTCGGTCGAAGCGGTGGAATTTGCCAGCGCTGGAGAATCAACGCCCACAGCTGCAGCAATGTAGAGATCTCTTACGTGAACGGCAAGCTCACGCGTGAACTGCAGCAGATCTTTACCGCCTTCAAACAGCGTGTTTACCGTGGTAAAGAGCGAAGAAATGTCGCGCTGAGCCAGAGCCATCGCGGCATTGTTAATAAGAGAGCCGGACGACTGACCCAAAACGTCTCGAACCGTCTGCTCAGAAATTACGCCGCCGCCATAAACGGAGAGCTGCTCAAGAGAAGAGAGGGCGTCGCGCATACCACCGCGCGCATGACGGACAATAAGATCAATAGCTGCGTCTTCGTAGGTAAAGCCCTCGTTTTTGCAGACGTTGACCAGATGTTCTGCCATCTCGTCAGCGGCAATGGAGCGGAAGTCAAAGCGCTGCACGCGGGACAGAATAGTTGCAAGAATTTTCTGAGGATCGGTGGTACACATGATAAACGTCACGTGCGAAGGAGGCTCCTCCAACGTTTTGAGCAGGGCGTTAAACGCCGCCGAGGTAAGCATATGCACCTCGTCGATGATGTAAACCTTGCCCTTGCCACGCACAGGAGCGTAGCTAGCGCGAGAAATAATCTCTTCTCGCACGTTATCAACGCCGGTGTTAGAAGCGGCGTCAATCTCAAAGACATCTGGATGCTGACCGGCAGCGATCAACTGGCAGTCCTCGCAAGTGCCGTCGGGCAGATGACCAGGCGCCTCGTGACAGAGGATAGCTTTTGCCAGCAAGCGAGCCATAGTGGTCTTACCTGTGCCGCGGGGTCCACAGAACAGGTATGCGTGGCTAAGCTTTTGCTCCAAGACCGCTCGCTCAAGGGTGCCGACCACATGCTTCTGGCCAACTACCTGCTCAAACGTTTGCGGGCGATACTTTGTATACAGTGATTCCATTCGTCCTCCGACGGCAGATTTTTCACTTTCAAGTATACCCTCTGAGTTGAGAGGGTTTCTCGCCAAACAAAAACGGGGCAGCCGAAGCCACCCCGATTCTGTACTCTGCGGTCTTTGCGCGAGCAAATACCTGCTACTCTGCAGCCTCTTCGGTTGCAGGTGCCTCGGCCTCAGCCTCAGCCTCTGGCTCTGCAGCTGGTGCGTTCTTTGCGAACTCAGCAGCACGCTTTGCCTTCTCAGCAGCCTTAGCCTCAGCAGCAGCCTTACGAGCAGCCTCCTGCTCAGCAGCCTTAGCAGCCTTTGCCTCCTTGGCAGCCTTTGCAGCCTCGAGAGCAGCGTTTGCTGCGCCACCGAACTTGTCGGCGAAGCGCTGGACACGTCCACCAGTGTCGACAAGCTTCTGCTGACCCGTATAGAATGGGTGGCACTTGTCGCAGAGGTCAAGACGCATCTCTGGAACAGTTGCGTGTGTGGTCCAGGTGTTTCCGCAGGTGCAGCGAACGGTGCACTCTACGTACTCTGGATGAATACCTTGCTTCATGCAGGACTCCTTACATCGGCTCTGGTTTCCGACCAGAGCAGGGGTGTCTTTATGAGCACGTGCTCAATCAAGACAATAAGCTGAAAAAGTATAGCAGAACAACCCTTCTGTTGCTAGAAGTACTTGGCGAGAAATTCACATTTTGTTCAGACAATTCTCGTGTGCGACAACTGTGCAGCAACTGCAAAACAACTGCGAAACAACTTTTTTCTTGCACACGACAACTTTAGAGATGTGTCCAATGGGCTAAAATCCAATACGTCATAAAAAGCTGGTCTACAGCCCTCGGAGGCATAATGTTTTTATCGATTGATGTAGGTAACACGCAAACTGCCATTGGTTTATTTGACAGCGAAGACACTATGGTGCGCGGCTGGAGAATGCCTACCGATCAAAGCGACACCTCCGACATTCTGCACGGCCGCCTCTTCACGTTCTTCCAGAAAGATAGACTGAGCTTAGACGACGTTGAGGCAGGCGGACTCTCGTGCGTGGTTCCTGTTATCACACGTGCTTGGCAGCGCTGCTTTGAGCTGCTGCTTAACAAGCCTCTGACCCGCATTAACGCGCTTTCCACAGATAAGATTCGCTTCAATATCCCCCGCCCCGAGCTTGTTGGTGCCGACCGCGTAGCAAATTCCGTTGCCGCAACTGAGCGCTACGGCTATCCCGTTATTGTGGTTGATTTTGGCACCGCAACCAATTTGGACGTTGTTGATAAGGACGGCGTATTCCGCGGAGGCGCTATTTCACCAGGTATTATGATCTCTGCAAACGCTCTGTTTGCGCGCGCAGCTAAGCTCTCTAGCATTCCTATCAAGGCTCCCGAGACCGTCTTGGGCAACACTACAGAAAGCGCTGTTCAGGCGGGTATTGTAGTAGGCGCAGCTGCTCAGGCAGAGGGTCTGGTTGCCAGAACACTCAAAGAGCCTGGTATTGAAGGCGCAACTGTTATTGCAACGGGTGGCCTGGCAAATACCGTCAGCGAAGCAACAGATGTCTTTGACGTGGTTGATCCGCAGCTTACTATGCGTGGCATTTATCTGATCTGGAAGCAGTCCACTCAAGCCGCCAAATAGCTGATGCTGCGGCTACGTTGCAGCCGCGTTACCACAGTTAAACCAGCAGTTAAACCGCTGAAACTACAGAGGCTTCTTCCTCACTTACAAGGATTTCTTTACCGTCCTGGTCAACAAGGATGGCATGACCCCACACGTCAATACCGCCAAATCGAGCGGTCAGCGCAACGTTACCACTGGGGTATACCTTATTGACCTGCTGTCCAAGCAAAGGAACCATATCAAAGTAGTCGCTCAAGATTAGTGCGATGGGTCCCGCAAAGCTCCTTGCACGTTTAACCTGCTGCTCCCACGCGCTTACGCTCTGAACTACCATCTCAGAGACCTTTTTGGCGAGAAGTTCCATGTTGTCTGCAACGTCAAGCGCTGAACAGAGCGCCCCAGAATCTGCTGCAATACTCACCACAGCAAACATGCCCTCTTGATAACCAGCAGTGGCCTTAATTGAGACAACTACCTGGTCTTTGTAACAAATGTCGTAAGGCCAACGAATACCGAAGCTCTCATCTTTTGCACGCAAGAACTGACAGAGCCCCAGCGCCACAACGTATGGAACCGCTGGTACATACGGCATCGAGACACCAAGGTACACAACGGTTGCAACCTCAAAGGGTTTCTCGCCAGATGATGGGTGCGCTGATGCGGACGCTAGGTCGAGGGCCAGTTCAGAGCACGCGTCTTGGTCAGACGCGGCAGCTTTCTGCACGTCAGAGATGCGGAATACAAACTCACCCGTTTGCGCACCGCCGCGCGCTAGCTCTAAAGCTTCCTGTGCTACTCCCACGTAATGACTCCCAAGTCCTCGGTTACGTGACCAACACGCTGGTCAGGAGGGGCAATCTCTACGCCGCCGTGCGAGAAGAAGCGCACCGGATCATGCATCAGGTCCTCCATAGGCACAAGCACGTAATCGCGCTCGCCCATGCGTGGATGAGGCAAAGTGAGGTGTTTACCTGCGTGTTGTTCACCCTCAACCCACAGAAGGTCGCAGTCAATAGTGCGAGGTCCATGACCCTCCTCGCCCTTCTTGCGTGTGCGGTTGAGAGCGTTCTCAACCTCAAGCAGCTTGTCCATCAGTACCAGAGGATGGAGCTCGGTTCTAATCTCAGCAACGGCATTTACCACGGGCGTAGCAATGCCATATGCAGGCTCGGTCTCGTAGGCGTGGCTGAGAGAAACAACACAGGTCAGCGGAATCTCATCGATGAGCTGCGTTGCGCGGGCCAGATAACCCACGCGGTCACCCACGTTGGAGCCAAGCGCCACAAAGCCCTGGCGAGGGTCGCGCTCGGTCATAGCCCAGTAAGCGTTGATAGCCTGAGCGGTTCCCGCAAC
>JABZHH010000057.1:0-4456 GCA_015258925.1 Atopobium sp.
TTGAGCTTCTCTCCATTGTTGGTATTACTGATCCAGAGAATCGTCTGGATTCTTTCCCACATGAGTTCTCTGGTGGTATGCGTCAGCGTGTTGTTATTGCAATTGCAATTGCAAACAATCCTGACATCATCATTGCAGACGAGCCAACCACCGCTCTTGACGTAACTATTCAGGCTCAGATTCTTGACGTCTTGAAGGTTGCTCAGAAAGAGACGGGCGCAGCAGTTGTTCTGATTACTCACGACCTTGGTGTTGTTGCAGGTACCGCTGATGACATTATGGTTATGTATGCAGGTCGTGGCGTAGAGCGCGCAAGTGTTGATACGCTTTTTGCTGAGCCTCGCCATCCTTATACCATGGGCCTTCTGGGTGCTGTTCCAAAACCTCACCTTCAGGCAGAGCATAGGCTTGTTCCTATTAAGGGCAATCCACCATCACTTGCTGCTATTCCAACTGGTTGTCCATTTAACCCACGTTGTCCTATGGCTACCGAGGAATGCTCCAAGAAAGAGCCAGTGCTGCTTCCTGCAAATGCTGCTGAGGGCCACCTGGCATCTTGCCACCACCTTCAGGAGATTTGCGAGAAGAACCTCACTTACGCTGAGGTGTATCCAGACTTTGAGCCAATCCTTCCAAAGTGGGTTGATGTCCCTCGTAATGAGCGTCCTGTTGTACTTAAGGTTGAAAACCTTACCAAGACATTCCCTGTTCAGGGTAAGGGCTTTATTAGGCGCAGCAAGGGCACTATGACTGCAGTTGACCGAGCAAGCTTTGAGATCCATGAGGGAGAAACCCTTGCGCTTGTTGGTGAGTCCGGTTCTGGTAAGTCAACAACTCTGATGCAGATTATGGATTTGCTGAAGCCTGAGGATGGTCGTATTACGGTCCTTGGTAAAGATGTTGCTGAGCTTAAGAACGCTGCACAGCGTAGAGAGCTTCGTAAAGATCTTCAGGTTATCTTCCAAGATCCAATGAGTTCTCTGGACCCACGTATGCCTGTCTATGACGTTTTGGCTGAGCCACTCCAGGCCCAGGGTTGGAACAAAGAGGATATTAATACTCGTATTGGCGAGCTCATGCGTCTGGTTGGCATCAACCCAGACTATGTTGACCGCTTCCCCTCCCAGTTCTCTGGTGGTCAGCGTCAGCGTATTGCTATTGCTCGTGCTCTTGCAACAAGTCCAAAGATTCTTCTGTTGGACGAGCCAATTGCATCTCTGGATGTTTCCATTCAGGCAGGTATTATTAACCTTCTTGAGGATCTTCAGGTTCAGTTGAAGATTTCTTATCTCTTTGTTGCTCACGATCTTGCTGTTATTCGTCATATTTCTGACACGGTTGCTGTTATGCACCTTGGCAAGATTGTTGAGTACGGTGAGACTGAAGACGTCTTTACTAATCCACAAGACCCTTATACCAAGGCGCTTCTCTCGGCTATTCCAATTCCTGATCCAAAGATTGAGCGTACTCGTGAGCGCATGATTTATCAGGACGGTAAGCTGGTTCCTGCTACTCACATTTCTAACGAGTAACAAAGATTCAATAAATTTTTTGAAAACCCGCACTTAAAACCAGGTGCGGGTTTTCTTTGTTACAAATCGTGAACGAGGTTGTTACGGGAATGTTTCTGCTATGGAGTATTTTCAGGCAATTTCGTATAGTTAAGTGAATATCTGTAGGCCTTTAACGAAATGGGTGATCATATGGCTGACAGTTTTTCCCGTCGTTCGTTCTTTGCTCTGACTGGTATCACCGCCGCAGGCCTTGGCCTTGCCGGTTGTGCTCCATCAAATAATCAGGGCGGCTCTACCACCACTGGTACTGAGCCACAGGACGGCTCTCCTGCAAACACTCCTCTGGATCAGCTTCCAATCCCAGAGAAGGGCAAGACGTACAACAATCCTAAGACCCGCGATGAGGTTAAGGATGGCGGTACTCTGACTCAGCCAATCAACGAGATTGGTCCACAGTGGAATTACTACCAACTTGCTGGTAATACCTCTTACATGAACATTCTTCACGGTCTTATCAACCCTCGTGACCTGTTCCTTAGCAATGCTGATGGCGATAAGTATGAGCCAAACAAGGATTACATCAAGGACTTCAAGGTAGAGGAGAAGGACGGCAAGCAGGTTGCTACCCTTACCTTCACTGATCAGGCTACCTTCAACGATGGTACCGCTATTGATTGGACCGCAATTCAGACCGCATTCATCACTATGTGTGGTCAGAATAAAAAGTTTGCGGTTTCTTCAACTGATGGTTATGACAAGTATGAGTCTGTTGAGCAGGGCGATACTGCTAAGACCGCTGTCGTCACTATGAAGGAGCCAGTCTATCCAATCGAGAGCATCTTGAGCTATGCTCTGCACCCAAAGCTTCAGGATCCAGACTTCTTTAACAATGGCTACAACAATGAGCCACACAACGAGCTTGGTTCTGGTCCTTATATTGTTGATTCTTTCGATGATTCTGCTGTAACCTTCAAGCCAAATCCAAAGTGGTGGGGTGACGCTCCTAAGCTTGATACCCTTGTCTACAAGCAGATGGATACCCAGGCTTCCATTAACGCATTCAAGAACGAAGAGACTGACACTACCGGTTCTTCCGTCGCAGGTTCTGCTGAGCTTCTTTCTAACTTCTCCGGTCTTGGTGATAAGGCTCAGATTCGTCGTGGTCTTGGTATGTCTATTGCTGTTATCGAGCTTAACTCTACTCGCGGTGCTCTTCAGGATGTTGCAGTTCGTAAGGCATTCTGCCAGGTCGTTGACCCTGCAACTATCGTTTCCATCGTCTTCCAGGGTGTTAACTGGAAAGAGGACGCTCCAGGCTCCATGCTTTGGCCTTACTGGGCAGCTGGCTATGACAACAACCTCCCAGACGATATCAAGAACCTCAAATCTGTTGACGAGCGCAAGGCTGCTGCAAAGAAGACTCTTGAGGATGCAGGCTACAAGCTCAATGGTGATTACTACGAGAAGGACGGTCAGCAGGTAACCTTTAGCTACACTCTGTTCGGTGACGGTACTACTGTTAAGAACCGTGCTGCTGCAATCCAGAAGATGTGCAAGGATGCTGGCATCAACCTTACCCTTGACTCTCACCCATCTTCTGAGTTCTCTGATGTTCTTACTTCTGGCTCTTGGGATGTCTGCCTCTTTGGTTGGGTTGGTTCCTCAACTTCTTACAACAACGGCGGTCAGCTCTATGGTTCTGAGTCTGGATCCAACTTTGGTCAGCAGGGCTCTGCAGAGACCGACGAGATGTTTGCAAAGGTTGTCTCTACCAAGGACTTTGATGAGCGCATGAAGCTCATGAACCAGGCAGAGAAGAAGATGATGCAGACTTATGCTTACCTTCCTGTCTACACTGGTCCAGACTGCTACGTTGTTAAGAAGGGTCTTGCCAACTTTGGTCCATCACTCTTCCTGAGCGTACCTTCAACCATTGTTGGGTGGCAGAAGTAAGCAAGGGACAAGGCGATCTTCTCGCAAAGTTCTTTTGAGAAAAGTTTTTAAATTTTCTCAGTAAAGTTGCTTGAAGATGTGTTAGTATATCCCTCGCTGCAAAGCAAGTCGGAGTGGCGGAATTGGCAGACGCGCTAGCTTGAGGTGCTAGTGGCCTACTAACGGCTGTGCGGGTTCAAGTCCCGCCTCCGACACCACGAAATTTCGGCGGATCTCTTCGGAGGTCCGCCTTTTTCGTATACTTAGGCAGTGCGATTGTTTTGTCCTTGCTGGTAAGGAGTGGCTGTGGCAGATAACAAGCTGAGCGTAAGACGTGTCGAGGGAGTTGTCGACGGAACCGTTGCTGCAACTCTGTCTCAGTTGCTACGACTGACCAGCGATGCAGTCATCGTTTTTAATATGGAGGGCACAGTTCTTCTCGCCAATGAGGAGGCCGAAAGCCTATTTGCTAAGGAAGACGGCACCATTGCCGGCCTGGATGTTCGCTTTTTGTTTACACCGGCAAACCAAGAGAACTTGCAGAAACCGTTTTCTGTAGAGTCGTTGCCGTTTGCGATTGATGGCTCTACGTCTATGGTGGCTGCTCCTGCGCAAGACGGCACATCGCAGGTGCTGAGCGTGCGTGCAGATTATGTTGGCGCACCTACGCAGGCTATTGTTTTGACAGCGTCTAAGCTTCGTGACATGGCTAGCCCTATGCACGATGATGAACGAATGGTGTTGGACCTTCGCCGAGCCAATAAGAGGCTCTCAGGAGCGCTTCAGATTGTTTTGGACACGCTCGACTCGGAAGATATGGGTCAGCTTATTGAACGCGTGTTAGAAGAGCTCTCAGAGACTGTCGAGGCTTACGGTGCACTCATTTATCTTGCTGAGCAAGACGGGTATCACCTTCATGGCGCAACGGAGTCTCTGAAGAGCGCGTCATTGAACAGAATTCCTCGCTACTTTGCATTTAACAGCTCACTGGAGCGTTTGACGTTTTATTC
>JABZHH010000058.1:0-4425 GCA_015258925.1 Atopobium sp.
ATTACTGGCTCTGATCAGGAGCGCGCTGATGCTCAACAGGAAGCAGAGCAGATTTCGCTGGATATTAGTAATGTTATCTCTGACCTTTCTAGTCTTGATGACTCCAACGGAAACTATCGTCAGACTATTGAAAATCTCACTAAACTGGGTAACTGGCTTCGTAATCGCTCCGATGCTTTGAGTGAGGGATGGAAACGCTCAGTTGCTTCTAACAATCCTTCTCAGGACAAAGACAACATCTTGGCGCCAGTTGATAACATCAGAGACTCCAGCGGCTCCAGCTCATACCAGAAACTTTTTGATGAAAATTACGTGAATTGGAAGCCACAAAAGCAGTAAATCTCTACCGTTCAGCTGCTTTAATTTCAAAAATCTCATCATACTGGTAAAATAATTAGGTTAGAAAAGAAGTTCTTTATTACTAAGGGTTTCTCGCGTTTTCATCTCTTAGATGTAAAGAAGCTTGGAGGAATTATGTTTGGACTTGATCCATTGTATACACCAGAGCGCCAGGTTACTGGTACTGAGGTTGCCGTCTTTGATACCAACAAGGGAATCATTAAGGTTCAGCTTGACGGTAAGGGCGCACCTATTCATGTGGCAAACTTCTGCGAGCTTGCAGAGTCTGGCTTCTATGACGATACCAAGTTCCACCGTCTTGTCCCTGGCTTTGTTCTTCAGGGTGGAGACCCAAACACTCGTGAGATGAGTGTTGAGGATGTTGTGTTTGGTAACCCTGGTCCTGACGGAATTCCTGGTACTGGTGGTCCTGGTTATCGCATCAAAGAGGAGTTCACCACAAATCCTAACAACTCCCACGTTGACGGTGCCCTTGCTATGGCTCGTTCTCAGGATCCAAACTCCGCAGGTTCACAGTTCTATTTTTGTCTTGGTCCACAGCATGGCTTGGATTCTGGATACACCGTATTTGGCACAACTATCGAGGGAATGGATGTCATTTCCCAGTTAAAGGTTGGCGATATCGTCAATTCCATTAGAATTGAAAACGCTTAAAGCCAAGTCGCACAGACTCTTGGAGGATATTGTGAATCAACAGGCATTTGAGTTAGGTAAATCTGCATATGATCAGGGCGACTGGTTTGTAGCTATCAGTCAGTTTGATGTGGCTAAAGAGCCAGGCGAGGTAAACGGTCAGATTGACCACCTTCTTGGAAACGCTTATATGAAGCTCGGACAGTTTGATTCCGCAGCTTCTGCTTACAAGTCCGCTCTTGCTGACGCTTCCTACGGCAAGGTTGGTGCTCTCTCTACTAATCAGGGCCGCGCACTTCTGGCTGCTGGTAGGGTACAGGAGGCTATTGCTGCTCTTACTAACGCTGTCCAGGACGCCTCTTACGCAACTCCTTATAAGGCACAGCTTGCTCTTGGTTCTGCATACGAGAAGATTGGTGATATTCGCAACGCCGGCATTGCTTACAGAAACGCTGCAGTTGACGAGAAGAACCCTAATCCTTCATCAGCACTTTGCAGCCTAGGCGCATGCTTCATGGGTCTGAACAGGCCTGTTGATGCAGTTGAGGCATATCGTACTGCTCTTGATTTTGCTAATCCTCTGGATAATTCCAATAAGATCTATGCAGATCTTGGTCTTGCATACGTTGCAGCAAATCGCATGTCTGAGGCAGTTGACGCTTTTACCCACGCTACTGCAGACGGCAGCTTTGTTCTGTCTAATCAGCAGCAGTCTGCTTTTGATGCAGCTCGCAAGGCTATTACTGCAATGACTTCTGGCAAGCCATCTGAGACTGATGCCTTCCTTCAGGCAGCTGGCTATGGTGCCTATGATCCACTGGATCCTACAGGTATGTCCGGCGAGCTCATTCCTTCTGCAGAAGACACTGGCTTCTTCCAGATTACTGAGCAGGAGATTATTGAGCAGGATAAGAAGGACAAGAAGATTAGGCGCAAGCATCGCCATACCGGCCTTAAGGTCTTCATCACTATTCTTATTTTGCTTATCCTGGCTGTTGGCGGCGCTGGTTATGCTTACTATCGTGGCTATGGATGGCCAACCCAGCAGTCTGTTGTTCAGGATATTTTCAACGCTAAGGCACAGGGTACCGATATTGGTCGCTATGTCTCTAGCTCTGTCTCTAGCACAACGCTTCAGCAGATTTCCAACAGCCTGCCAACAAGCTCCGCTGTTACCATCAACGGTGTTGACCAGAGCATGACTCACTCTACAGTTAACGCTTCTGTCAGTCTTTCTAATGGCGGCAATGTTGACTACACCATTGAGCTTGTTCGTGATGGTATTGGCTGGAAGGTGGCAAGCGTTACCACTTCATACGTAAGCCAGAATAACCAGAACTCCGGCACAACTTCTGGTACTAACGGCTCCAATTCGGGAACTACTTCTGGAACTAATGGATCTAACTCCTCAAATTCCTCTAATAGTTCCTCCAGCTCTTCAAAGTCTGGTAACTAGTACTAAACTGTTTTAACCGTTCTTTCTGCAGGATAATTACGCACACGCGTAGCACGTTTGATTGGATATCATGTCTATCTTCGATTCGCTCTTCGGAGAATATGGCGGAGACCTAGCCATCGATCTGGGAACTGCAAACACCCTTGTTGCAGTTCGTGGTCAGGGTATTGTCATCAATGAGCCATCGGTTGTTGCAATCGATAAAAGCGAGAGCCGCGTTCTGGCTGTTGGCGCTGATGCAAAGCGCATGATTGGCCGTACTCCTGGCTCCATCATTGCTGAGCGCCCTCTTAAAGACGGCGTCATTGCAGACTTTGATGTTACTGAGGTTATGCTTCGTTACTTCATCGAGAAGGCCCGTGAGCGCAAATATCCTTGGTCACCACGTCCACGCGTAGTTGTTTGCGTTCCTTCTGGCGTTACATCTGTCGAGAAACGCGCTGTTTTTGAAGCAACTATTCAGGCAGGTGCACGTCAGGCATTCTTGATTGAAGAGCCTATGGCTGCAGCTATTGGTGCAGACCTTCCAATTGAGGATCCTACAGGTTCTATGGTTGTAGATATTGGTGGCGGTACTACCGAGGTTGCCGTTATCTCCATGGGCGGTATTGTTGTCTCGCAGTCCATCAGAACTGCAGGTGACGAGTTCGACCAGACTATTCTTGAGCATGTTCGTGATGCGTATAACCTCTCTATTGGTGAGCGTACCGCAGAAGACATCAAGATTAAGGTTGGCTCAGCAGCTCCTCTTGCAGAAGAGCTTGACGTTGAGGTAAACGGTCGTGACGTCATGAGTGGTCTTCCAAAGACAGTTCGTATTGAATCAGAAGAGATTCGTCGCGCTCTTGATCGTCCTCTTGATGAGGTCACTAAGGCAGTTAAAGATGCGCTTGATGTGACTCCACCAGATCTTGCCTCCGATCTTATGTACTACGGTATTTTGCTTACCGGTGGCGGCGGAATGCTTCGCGGTCTTGACCAGAGACTTCGTGAAGAGACTGGCGTTCCCGTTAACGTAAGCCCAACCGCGTTAGAAAATGTTGTTACCGGTTGTGCAAAGGTTCTTGAGGCTAACGCATTGTCCGGTGGATTTGTTCAGAGTGCAGGCCAATAAATATGCCATTGTCTCATCAGATCCAGGGTGCTTCAACAGGCCTTGGATCTAACAATAATAAGCATACGGGCGGCCGTAGTTTTATTATTCTTTCGTTGCTTTCAATTGTGTTATTGACGGTCAGCGCTCGTATGGGTACAGAAGGACCGCTCGAGATGGTTCGAGGCGGGTTCTCTACTATTACCATGCCTTTTAGAATGGCGGGTTCTGCTATTGCCATGCCTTTCCAGGGCATTGGTAACATTTTTAGTAACTTAACAGCAGATCAGCAAACGCTTTCTGACCTCAAGGCAGAAAATGAGCAGCTGCGTTCAAGAAATGCAGAGCTAGAAGAGACAAATCAGTCCACGCAGCGTCTGCAGGGTCTTCTCGACCTTAAAAATACCTATAACCTGCAGTCCACAGGTGCTCGTGTTATCTCTGGCTCTACTGACTCGTTCAATAACACCATTGTGATTGACAAGGGAACTTCGTCGGGACTGGCTGTTGGCATGCCTGTTGTTGATAGCGGCGGCGTTATTGGCCAGATTATTGAGTGCGGTCCTACAACTTCTACCGTTCGTCTTATCACTGACGAGAAGAGCGGTGTGGCTGCTATGGTTCAAAGCAGCCGAGCTCAGGGTATGCTTATGGGTTCTGCTTCAAGGCAGATTACCCTTAACCTGATCAACACCAACCAGAAGGTTGCTGTAGGCGATACGGTAGTTACCAGTGGCCTTGGCGGTGTATTCCCTAAGGGACTTCCTCTAGGCAAGGTTACCAGCGTTGAAGCTGCTCCAGGATCGCTCTATTACACCATTGTTATTGAGCCTTATGGAAATGTCAGTACTAATGAAGAGGTAATGGTTATCACGTCTCTTTC
>JABZHH010000059.1:0-4281 GCA_015258925.1 Atopobium sp.
GTCAAGGGACCACAGACTGGTCAAACTTTTGAGCTCAATTTACCTCAGATTTCTCTTGGTAGAGACCCAAAGAGCAGTGTTTTCTTGAACGATATGACAGTTTCCAGAAATCATGCCACCATTGATCTCTCTAATCTTGCTCTTGGTTATGCAACTATTGAAGACCTTGATTCTCTCAATGGTACCTGGGTTGATGGTGCCATTATTAACAAGGCTACCCTGCGCGAGGGCTCAACGATTCAGATTGGTACCTTCCGCATGGTCTTCCATACCAGCAGAGTTTCAGCTTAAGGTTAAAGGATAGCTTTATGGCTGATTCAGGCTTTCTTACCATTGGTAAAGTAGTCAAGAAATTACAGACTCTCTATCCTGACTTGAGTGTTTCTAAAGTCAGATATCTGCAGGATGAAGGTTTGCTTACTCCTACCAGAACTGCTGGTGGCTATCGTCTGTATTCCCAAAAAGACGTTAAGCGACTTGAGACTATTTTGTATCTGCAGAAAAGCCGTTTTATGCCACTCTCAGTTATTAGAGAAGAGCTTGATAGGCAAGATAAAAACCCTGAAGCTGAACAACAGGTCAAAGCTCAGACTGACGAGGCAACTGGAGCTGAGGCTCAGGATGCACCTGAAGCTCAAAGTTCTTCTCGCCAGGCTCAACCTCAGCTTGATGGAAAGCAAGTGTCTCAGGCAATTCTTGGTGCCACACATGCTGATGCCATTGTGGTACCTGTAGATGACCCTGAGGTTGTTCAAAAATATCACGCTATTGACCGCATCCCAGAAATTGTGGGATGCTCTGTAGGCTTTGTTCGCCAGCTTTCTGAAGCAGGCGTCATTACTTTAAAGCGCTCTCCACACGGTAGAGACCTTGTGGATGGCAAAGACCTTACGTTGATTCGCCTTTGTAGTGAACTTCGTCACTTTGGTTTTGAGCCCAAGAACCTGCGTCAATACGTTATGGCCGCGAACCGAGAATCTAGTATGTTTGCCAAGTCGCTTGTCGTATACGCTAAAAAAGGCGGGGGAGTTGAAGTTGACCATACTGACGAGACTCGTCAGAAGTTTATGGCTGCTCTGACCCGCATGTTAGGCCTCACCAATGCGGTTAGAAATGAACTTATCACTAAATTAGTTCGTGAATCTTTTAAGGATATGCATCTAGACGAGTAATCTAGGTATATATAACTATTCATTGATTTTGATTTTGAATGTGAGGACATTGTGTCTACGTATGATTATGAGAGTCATATCATTAGCATTCCTGATTATCCAGAGCCAGGCGTTATCTTTAAAGATGTAACTCCACTTTTTAAAGATCCTGAGTGCTTCCACGCAGTTGTTGATGACATTGCAGAGCACTTTGCTGATGCGGGAATCACCAAGGTTATTGGTGCTGAGGCTCGTGGTTTTCTTGTTGGAACCCCTGTAGCCTACAAACTGGGCGCAGGCTTTGTTCCTGCTCGTAAGCCAGGCAAGCTACCTCGTGAGGTCTACGCACAGGCTTATGACCTGGAGTACGGTACCAGCGAGCTTCAGATTCACACCGATGCTCTTACCCCAGACGACGTTGTTCTTATTGCTGATGACCTGGTTGCTACTGGCGGCACCTGCGTTGCTTGTGCTCAACTTGCCGAGAAGGCCGGTGCAAAAGTAGCTGGCTTTGCATTTGCGCTTGAGCTTTGCTACCTGCACCCAAGGGAGATTATTGGTAAGTGCTTTGACCAAGAGGTCTACACTCTTATCAAGGTTCAATAAGCTTAATCACTTACATCAGACTTACTTTAACCTGACAATTTTGGCTGGCAAGACTACGTACTTGTCGGCCATTTGTCTTATTTACATAAGCATTTTGTTAATTACAGTAAACTTGTTTGCAATACATAGAATTTCTCCATAATTGCAGGTCAAAGATAAATTTATACAATGATATTTGTCCGCTCCATGCTATATAACTGCACAAATAGTCTTTGAAATTTGTATGAAATGTCATTTTCGGGGTAAACTATTCAAATACTCGATAGGGTAGCTTCCCAATAACAAGGGTTTCTCGCTAAGAAATCGGCGAGTTGACTTTGATTTTTTATCAAATGAGCTATCCTAGATGGCAAAGCAAAGCAACACGTTGCCCAATTGATTTCGTGCTTTGCGGAAGGAGCTTATATGTCACAGCGCCGATCTTTCACAAGACGAGACGCTCTCTTATTTGCAGGTCTTGGTGTAGCTACTACGCTGCTTACCCCAGCCAAGCTATTCGCAGACCCACAAAGCGATCTTGAGGCCGCATCTGCCCAGCTAGACTCACTTGGTGCAGCTCTTGCAGAGGCCATGGATAACCTTAACGAGAAAACCTATGCACTTGACGCTACCAACAACAAGATTGGTGAGGTTCAGGAGCAGATTGCAGAGACTACAGACCAGCTCAATAAGCAGCGTCTTGTCCTTTCTGCAGCAATGAAGAGTGCTTATAAGGCAGGCCCACAGGAGACTTTAGACTTTCTCCTTGGAGCATCTAGCCCAGAGGACTTTGTCAGCCGCGTCTACTATATGGACCGCACCAGCAAGCAGGAGGCTGACTCCATCAATACTGTCAAGGCTCTTGGTGACCAGCTTCAGGCTCAACAGCTTGAGCTTCAGGCTGAGCAGGAGAACCTTCAGGCTCAGGTCGCTGAGATGAAGACCACCGCAGATGGTCTTCAGAGCCAGGTTGCAGAGGCTAAGGCTTACTATGACTCCCTTGATGCTGAGGTAAAAGCTCAGCTTGCTGCTCAGGAGGCTGCATCAGCTAACAACAACGTTGCTTATGCAATTGAGACTGTTACTCGTGAGACTCCTTCTAACAGCTCAGAGTCTAACGATAGCTCCTCTAACGATTCCAGCTCTAGCTCTTCAAGTTCCAGCTCTTCTAGCTCCTCAAGCTCTTCTAGCTCTAGCAGCTCCAGTAGTAGCTCTAACTCTGGCGGCGGATCATCATACTCCGGCGGTGGCGGTGGCTACCCAGCTGCAGGCGGTGGCGTTGCTACAGCTTATGCATGCATTGGCTATCCATACGTCTGGGGCGGAGCTTCTCCTGCTTCCGGCTTTGACTGTGGTGGCTTGATCTACTACTGCTTCCTCGGCTACCGTGCAGGTACCGCAGGAACCATTGGTCGTGCTATCCGCGCAGCTGGTAACTGGCATGATTCCCTAGACGAGCTCAACTATGGCGATATTGTCTTTACCCGTGCAGGCTATGAGCACGTTGGAATCTACATCGGCGGTGGTCGTATGATCCACGCAGCTAACGAGTCTGTCGGTGTTATCGAGGGTCCTGTTTATGCTTGCTATGGTGGAGGACCATTCTCCGGCTAACGTACAATTTCTGTACAAAGTTTTAACTACACGCACGTAAAGTCGTACAATGTTTTAAGTACGCTTTACGTGCTTTTTATTAACCATAAACTGCTAGGGGAGATTGTGGCGTTTCATCTCAAACATAAGACAAACGTTATTGAGCGTCATTTTTCTCGTAGGTTTCAGGTAGCCCTTATTGGAGAAGGCCTGCTTGTTGGCCTTATGGGTGGCGGCGTTGTCACGCTGTATCGCCTTTGTCTTTCTTTTGCAGAAGCTCAAATGCGCTCTATTACTCAATCAATCGCAGGCAATTGGCCTTATATGGCTCTTTGGTTTGGTGTTCTGCTCATTCTTATGGTGGCCGTTTGTCTGCTTATGAAGTTTGAACCCTACACCGCTGGCTCTGGAATCCCTCAGACCAATGCTGAGGTCATGGGATCTGCCGATATGCCTTGGTATCGAGTTCTTCCTGTTAAGTTTATCCAGGGCGTTCTAGTTGCCTTTGGTGGCCTTTCTATGGGTCGAGAAGGCCCAGCAGTCCAGTTAGGCGCTGTTTCTGGTAAAGCGGTCTCAAAATTCCTTAAACGCAAAAGGGGAGAAGAACGTCTTCTGGTAACCTGTGGCGCAGCTGCGGGTATGTCAGCCGCTTTTCATGCCCCTCTCACCGGCACACTTTTTGCTATCGAAGAGATTCAGAAAGAGTTTCATGCTCCACTGATTATCTCGGCAATGACCGCATCAGTAGGCGCTGACTTCCTGGTTTCTAACGTCCTTGGTATGAAGCCTGTCCTTCAGCTTCCTTACGTAGCGCCATTACCTCATGTCGACTTTGCATTTGTTCTTATCGTCGGTTTTATCTGTGGTTTATTAGGAGCGCTCCACAATAAGGGAATGTTCTTTGCCCAGGGGCTGTACAAAAAGATAACTAAGTTTGTGCCTTTCTCGAGGC
>JABZHH010000005.1:0-48518 GCA_015258925.1 Atopobium sp.
GAAATCCTTTCAATGAACGTTGTGGTAAGCGCCATTGTAGACCCATGGGTCACTACCTTGTCTTTTGTTGTTGCACTAGCAATGAGAATTCAAGATGAATAATTGTCCATTTTTAATTGAGTCCGCTTGGTTCGGTGACAAATGTAAAGCATTAAATCCTGAAAAGTATCCAGGTGAAGATATGCATAAATATTGTGGATCAGAAATTTTTCAAAAGACTATCATAAACGTCCGTTGTATCTGAAAAAGACAGGAACTAGATCTGGTGGCGGTTGTTATTTGACCACGGTTTGTATGTGTGCAAAATCAGAGCTTGATGATAATTGTTATGAACTTACTCTATTAAGATCATTTAGAGATACGGTAGCACAGTGAAAAG
Source organism: Atopobium sp. (assembly GCA_015258925.1). Lineage (GTDB taxonomy): Bacteria > Actinomycetota > Coriobacteriia > Coriobacteriales > Atopobiaceae > Lancefieldella. The sequence continues at coordinate 380 of JABZHH010000005.1, forward strand.
TGCGCAGAAAACATCTGCTTGCTTATGTCAAATAATTCCCGTGTAGCTACGCGCGCCTACATCAACACGCCTAAAATGTTTTCTGCGCCCTCCTATGCAAGCCTTAAATTATCTAATCATATCTAAGACTATGGTAATATATACTATATTATAAGTATAAGTGATGTATGTCTTACCATTGGAGGAAAAAACGAAGAAGGACGACCTCATAGAGTTCATGCATGAAAGCGCCGGTCGCATTACCACCAAACAAGCACGTAAGGCGGGCTTTTCATCGAGCATGTTACAGCTGCTCGTCTCCCAAGGCGTAGCGGTCAAGGAGAGCCGTGGGGTCTTTGCACTCGCGGATACACCGCTAGATGACTTCGCTGTCATCTCGCTTCGCTGGTCGAAGGTTGTCTTTCGCTGCAGTAGCTCGCTCTACCTCCACGGCATGACTGATATCGTGCCGGGTGTGTACGAGATCTCGCTCCCCCGGGGATACAAGGAAGATGTCATAGTAGGGGAGTTTCCCAACTGCCTTGTTTCGTATGAGGGCAAGGGGCTCTATGGTTTGGGTGTGGCGCAAGGCGAGTCTCCCGCGGGCACACCGCTGCTGCTTCACGACCGCGAACGCAGCATCTGTGACCTCGTGATGGCGCGCAGACGCGGCGAGGCTGACACCCAACTTTTCGGACAGGCTATGAATGCGTACTTTGACTCTCCCGAGAAGGACTTGCCCCAGCTGATGCGCTATGCAAAGGTCATGAACGCAACCGCAGAGATTCAGATGTACTTGGAGGTGCTGTCATGACAATCCTCAGCGATGCAAGCCTGAGAGGTAAAGCGAAGACTCTGGCAAAGGAGTACGGCCTTTCGGCCCAGGAGATCATGCAACGCTATTTCTTCGAGCATTTTCTTATGAGACTAGAGAGGACGCAGTACCGTGAACACTTCATCATCAAGGGAGGGCTGCTTCTTTCCTCGATGATGGGTGTGGCCCAGCGCACCACCATGGATTTAGACGCGACTATTAGAGCTCTGACGGTGAGCGAAGAGACAGTTGCGGCTGCCATGCGAGATATTTGTTCCATTAACCTGGGAGATGGGATTGACTTTGCGTTCGAGCGAGTAGAGCCCATCCGCAAGGACGACGACTACGGCGGATTGCGTGCGCATCTAACTGCGACATTCGGGCGTATGAGGACGCCATTGAAGGTTGATGTCACGACGGGCGACATCATCACCCCGAGGGAGATTGAATACCAGTTCCCCACCCTGTTTGGGGAAAGGTTGATTCATTTGATGTCGTACCCGTTAGAGACGTGTATCGCAGAGAAGTTCGAGGCGGTAGTGAAGCGTGGTGTCGCTACTACGCGTGCTCGAGATCTGTACGATCTCGCAATGCTCGTAAGACTATACGAACAGACGATTGACTGGGAGACGCTGCGGGAGGCTGTACAGCGGACCTCGGAGCATCGCGGTTCTTCAGACATGATGAAAGACTATGAGCTTGTTAGTCGAGAGATTGAAGGCTCCGATGAAATTGCCCGCATATGGAGCGCGTATACGCGTCTGAATCCATATGCCTCCGCGGTCTCAGTGGTGGATGCCATGGACGCTGTTCGCATAATCGGGAAAAGAGTCAATCTCTGAGGAGCGCGTGAGATTAGTGAGATTTTGTTGCGATGAGGTATGCAAATTTGAAACTCATCTTCTCGCGATGACGAAGCCTCATCATAAACAATGGGTATGTAGCCACCCGATGAGTTGAAAGTCTCATTTTCCCAGTCATTCACCCTACTGAATACATGAAAACAGGTTATGCGACCATTGAGTGGGAGTAGTTGCAACTCAAAACCTCCGCTACTAACATTTTTTGCGTCATTATTTTCTCCAGTTTTTAGGTGAACAAAGCAGTAACGGGATGGGAGAGCGGATGAAAAGCTTTGCGGAACTTCTCGACAAGGTGGATGCGTTCCATGATTTGAACGTGGGCTTCTGTGGTTTTGAGGAGAAGGCCTTCCATTTGATCATTGAAGATCATTCGGAAGTTAGGAAGCCGACCGATCTTAGTGGCGTACCTACAGTGACGCACATCCGGGCAAACGAGGTGAGTAACTTCGTTTTATCATTGGATGTGGCTATGCCGACTGTGCTCTATGAGGTTGTAGAACCAGAACCGGGAAAGCTCGGGATTTATATGAACAACGGCCAGATTTTTATAGAGGCCGAGGACATTGATATCCAGCTTTGTGAATAAAACCTGCTAAGACGGCTTCGGCTGAGTCGTACAAATTCAAATTTGATGAAAGGCAATCAAGGTGAATGAATTCAACGAATATGTTCGTGAAGTCTTTTCTGTAGCAGGCGATATCGTTATACGTTCCATGATGGGTGGATATCTTGTGTACCTTAATGGCAAGTTGATAGGCGATATTGGCGATAATGAACTGTTTTTGAAGAGAACTCCTACATCGGATAAGCTACTTGCTAATTCAGAATTGCGTTATCCGTATGAAGGCTCAAAGACACTAATGCATGTATTTGATAGATTTGAAGATACGGCGCTTGTTCTGGAACTTCTGGATGGTATGTATGCTGAGCTTCCGGAAAAGAAACCCGTGAAAGCCAGAAGAGAAAGATAAATTTGGGAATATAATTCCCAAATTTGACAACATTGAATACTAATGAGAAAATGACCTCCTGTTGCTGGGAGGTCCTTGTATGTATATAAAGCGTGAAATTGAACCAACGATTGATGCAATGCTAAAGCAGGGAAAAGTTGTGCTTGTGACCGGTGCTCGCCAGGTTGGAAAGACAACCGTACTCAAACAGCATCTCGGTAATGACTTTAACTATGTTTCGATGGAAAATCCCAGGGACTATCTTCTTGCCAAAGAGGACGCTGTTCTCTTTTTCGAATCAAAGACTCTTCCACTTATTATTGATGAAGTACAGCGTGTGCCAGAGCTCTTCTCGCCGATAAAATGGATTGTTGATCAATCGGAGGAAAAGGGTCGCATTGTGCTTACCCGCTCGCAAACATATCATCTTATGAAGGGTGTGAGCGAGTCCCTAGCGGGAAGGGTACGGATTCTAGAGATGCCCGGTTTGAGTCTGAGGGAACTCTCCGGTAATTCTTCCAGTCCCCATCCTTACGTTCCAGAAGTGATAGTCGATTCTTTGAATTCGCCCTTGACGGACGTTTGGGACTTAATTCACCGGGGTTCTATGCCAGAGCTGCAAGACCCCAACATTGATTGGGATCTCTTCTACACTAACTACGTAGCTGCCTATCTTGAGCGAGATGTTCGCGAACTTGTTAACGTAAAGAACGAAGCAAAGTTTTACAGCTTTATGGTTGCATGTGCAGCAAGGACCGGTCAGCTTCTGAATGCCTCTGATATTGCAAACACCGTTGACGTGGATCATAAGACGGTCAAAGCCTGGCTCTCAGTTCTTCAGGCCTCAAATATCGTGCGTGTTATCGAGCCATTTTGGCCAAATATCGATAAGCGCCTGACGAAGACCCCGAAGATTTTTTTCATGGATACCGGTCTCGTATGTCATCTAACCAGGTGGACGACACCTGATCAGTTGCGAAATGGCGCAGCAGCGGGGCACATCTTTGAGACGTTTATCGTCTCTGAGATTCTTAAGAGTTTTATGAACTCAGGAAAAAGTTTGCACGATGTCTGGTTCTACCGCGATACCAAGAAAAGAGAAATTGACCTCGTTATTCAAGATGGTCATATTCTACATCCTGTTGAGATAAAGGTATCAGCGACGGTGAAAAAGGATGCTGTGAAGAATTTTGCCTGCCTTGAAAACCTTCCTGGTTATGAGGTAAGTTTTGGTCATGTTATTTGTCAAACTCCAGAGCCGTACTTCATCACACGAACCGTTCAGGCAGTTCCCGTTTGGGGAATATGATTTTTGCCAAGGTGAAATATTGCTTTGTAATTTTAAGCAGGAAGTGTATACCTGCGCTCAAGTCTTTTATGGCGATAAGCGATAAGAACGTTGGGAAGCAGAAGAATAGATTATTTTGCGTTTTTACTGTTCAGGAGTTAACTCCTCAGTGACCTGTTACCATTTAGCACTTTCGCGTGCTAAATGGAGCTTAGTGCTGAGTTCTAGGTGAGTTCTAGTTTTGGGACGATTTTGCGCTATTAAGAGTAAGTATATACACAGATCAAAGCACGTGTTGAATTCACGGATGCTTGAGTATCGACGATTGAGTGGGAGTAGAGCTTTCAAGCTAAAACTCTCTATTAACGGGATATTTTTTCGATCTGCTAAAAAAGATTTTCTTAAATAACCGTTCGATTTATAGTGCTCCCGATTCGCGGTCGCAAATCGGGCTTACAGGTATCGACTGTTTATATCCTCGATTGATATAGCCTATATATTGACTATAATTCTAGCTAATATATAAGGAGGTCGGAGATGGCAACATTAACAATGGGTCTTGCAGAGGCCAAGAATAATTTCTCTCGTGTGACGGCAGAGGTGAATAGGACTGGCAGGTCTGTCACCATCTTAAAAAACAACAAGCCTTGGGTTGTCATTCAGCCAGCTCAAGGAATCGGTAATGCCACAGATGTGGCTGTTGACTTTATGGATGAGTATGCTGACGTGTTCGAAGAACTTGCTAAATGAGTATGCTAAGTTTCTCTAAAGAAGAAGTTCTCGCCATCCATGCAGCTGTAATCATGCGGTTTGGTGGACTTAGAGGTTTACGCGATGAAGGACTTCTAGACTCGGCACTAGCGCAGCCGTTCCAAACCTTCGATGGCGCGGACCTGTATCCGAGCGCTATTGAGAAGGCGTGTAGGTATGCTTTCGGCATCATATCCGACCACCCGTTTCTTGATGGCAACAAGAGGACGGGTGCTGCCTTGCTTGGTACTTACCTCAGGATGTCTGGCATCGATTTCAGGCCTGACCATACAGCTTATTTAGAGGTCATACTGGGTGTTGCAGATGGGGTGATGAGCTACGATTCGCTCGTTGAGTGGACCAAAGGCGTAGCGGTATAAGGTAATCGGCAACCTGCGACGCGTCTATGAGACTGTCGAGAAGGTCGTTCGCTTCGGATGCCGGAGGGTGGTAGATTTCTGTATTTCCTTCCGATATTCTCGTGGTTCTCCACATCATTATCCGATATTGCATGGGGTGTTGGGAACGCATCGCGTGGCATCTGCCTCGTTTGTAATTATGCTACCGTATGCGACGGACGAATACCAGATAGAGGGTGTTCGCGTCTTATAGACGCCAACAAGCATGGATGTTGCCTCGTTGTGAGGGGCTTTGAGCGCTGTGTTCGGTTGCTGCTTGTTGTTTGCTCCGTGCTCAATCCCGGTCGTCGCCGGCTGCGTAGCAGGCGTAGGCCGTGAGCGTAAGAAGCTCCATGCGGAGCCCTATTCCGAAGGGCGCGAATCCCATCCCTTTATCTCCTTCGCATAGACCACGGTGTGGGAATTGCTCGTCTGGTAGCTGCAGGTCACGAAGACTCAGTCCTGCTCGACGTCCGTCGGCTCTATCAGGACGACCTCGCCGGGACAATTTTTCCCCGAGGTAGGCGCTGAGCTCCGCTGCGTTGGCGAAGTCGGACCGCTTGCCCCTCTGCCTCTCGCTCGTCCTTGGCGTCCTCCTCCTCCACAGCGACGACCTCGTGCATCCCGTACGGGTTCCTCTCGGGCTGCGGCAGGACGGTGAGGGCCGCCAGCGCCAGCAACGCCACGGCGACAGTGAGCGCCGTGGTGGCTTTCCATTTATGCGCTGCCGTCCATTGAATCGACTGGAAACCTGCCTTGAGGAGCGCGAGGGAGTCCATTGCTGGGATCCGCGCGAACTTGCCGCTGCTCCCGCGGTTGCAGCCAGGGGCATGCGAGCTAAATTAAGCGCTTCAATGTCGCACTTAAGGTCGAAACAAAGCCGCCCACGACAATTCTTTCAGCCATCGCTCTCGCGCATTCTATCTGACCTGCGGGAACGCAAGACAATATAGCCGCTGGCTACGATTCACTTCGCTAAAGAGGAGCCAAAGAGGAAAATCGGCTGTATTGTTATCCGTTTCGGGCGATTTTAATCCACAGAACCAGCCCGTTTTTGTCCCCAGGACAAAAATGAAACTGCGGGCTCGCTGTTTCAAAATAGTTCGCGGATTTGTCCCAGGATTTGTCCCAAACGCCTATGCGAAGTCACACGGTAGGATTCGGCGGTACGACGGTCAAATTCGACGAACCAACTGGAATCAACTGGAATGACGCCACGGCATACGAGCTTGAAAGAGTGGGAGTAAGGAAATTCCTTAGTTATGGGGGTATAAATTGTTTTTGAAATAAAAAATACACCAATAAACCCATAATTTGATATACTGGCTCCAATGAAGATTGGAGCCAGTATGCATTTGTTTCCTAGAGAAAACTACCTGAAAAAGATTCGTGGCTTCTACCATGACGAAGGGATGATCAAGGTCATTACCGGCGTCCGCCGCTGCGGCAAATCCTGCCTCATGCAGTGTATCGCCGAAGAGCTGAGGGCAGAAGGCGTCGATGACGGGCACATCGTCTTTCTCGACCTAGACCGATACGGGTACCGATCCGTCAAAGCTCCAGAGCAGCTTGAGGCCCTCATCGAGCCCTTGCTCGCTATCTCGGGGACAAAGTACCTTTTCATCGACGAGGTACAGAACGTCGATGGTTTCGAGGACGTGCTCAATGGGTTTCGCACTGAGGGTGGCTTCTCCATCTTCATTACCGGGTCAAACTCATATCTTCTTTCTGGAGAACTGGCCACGAAGCTAACCGGGCGCTACATCGAATTCGAGATGCAGACGCTGGGCTTTGGCGAGTATTGCCAGATGAAGCGTTTCTTGGGACTACCCGTGAACCCGAATCCGGTCGTGGAGTTCGATGCGTATATCCTCGAGGGTGGCTTCCCGAAAGCGATGGATTACCCTCGGCTCGCCGACAAGCGCGCCTACGTTGCTGCGGTAATCCAGGAGATTTTCGAAAAGGACATCCGCAGGCGCGTGAAGATTAAGAACGTCTCCGTGTTCAACCATGTGCGCGACTACGTCATCAACAACTTCGGCGCCACCACGTCGCTTGCGAACATCCAATCCGACCTCGAGAGCAAACAGGGTGTGAAGGTCAAGCGCGAAACGCTTGCGAGATACCTCCAGATTCTCGAAGATGCGAAGATTATCAGCAAGTGCGCTCGCTTCGACCTGAAGTCCCGAAAATCACTGCGGGGCGAGCAAAAGTACTACCTGGCGGACTTGAGCTTCTACTTTGCCCTCAATACCGACAACCGCATCAACTACGGGCCCGTCCTCGAGAACATCGTTTATTGCTACGCTCTCGCGCAGGGTTGCAAGGTCAGTGTCGGACGCATCGGAAAGCTGGAATGTGACTTCATCCTCAGAAACCCCGAGATGGGCTATGCATACGTTCAGGTCGCAATGACCATTATGGCCGACCGGTCCACCGAGGAGCGCGAGTATCGCCCCTTCGCCCAGATAAAGGACAACTATCCCAAGTACCTGTTGACGCGAGGCGATGTTATCCAACAAAGGGATGGCATCATTCATGCCAACATCCCCGAGTTCATGCAGGAAGGAAGGACATTCTAGGAGGGCAATGCCTCCTTTCGATACTCGCCTGTATGTGGCTGATCTTGAATGGCCGCTTCGGGGTTCTGGCGTTCGCTCGTTTCACGATTCGAAATTTCGAGTCAAGTTGCTCGACATCTCTTCAGCTTTGTGACATCAGTGCGGGTAGGCTGTATAGCGTCTTCCATCAAGCCGGAGAAACATCACCTGCTAGCCCATTCTTCTCTGCATCAACGAAGGGGTCGACCCCGTATCTTATCACCTTCCATGCGCCCGGTTCCCAATCAGCAGCCGGATCGGTTCCCTCCAGTCGAGAGAGGCGAATCGCCGCGGTCCACGATCTATCCGAAGTGCGGAGCCTTATCTTTGCGCTGGCGACCGCGGGTGCGGGCCTCATAATTTCTTCTATCTCGTATTCCTCGATTGGAGGGGAAGAATAGAGCTCTCTCGCCTCGCCAGCTTGCGCGCCTGTCGTTCTGTTTACGAAATTAGGGAAGAACGACCCTAGCACCCCGTAGTTCTTCTCCTTCCAAGCCTCGAGGAATCCCATACAGTCTCTGATGAGCTCTTCGTCTGGATCTGCAGGATGCTCGAGATCCACACGGTGCTTCTTCCAGTTCTCGAGCTTCCTGTCATTTTCTGCGTTGCGCCTCTGCATATCCGAGAGGCCCTTGAGCACTTGAACGATATTAGGAGGATCTTCGTCTTCAGTCTCTCGTTTCCTAATCTCGGCATCGACCCAGTCTCCAACGGCGAAGAGCATGTACCACGCTTTCGAGGCAACCACATCGTTGTCGTAGTCGGTGACCATCCCATGCATGATTCCATGACGGTAGACTTCGCAAACCGGTTCATCTATCCTCGCGCGGATTGATTTCGTGAAGGCTTTCTGGATGGACGGGAGTCCATCCCACACGGTCGCGACGCAGTCTCCCGCATGGAGCTCTTCTGACTCCCTCGCATGGAGGCCCTTCCTCCCTTCGGACCGGAAAGCATCGTTCACGAATCCGTCCATCACGGTGACCGTCACGAGGACCGAGCTGTAGTAACGCCCTTGGAGGTAGTCTTGTTCGGCCTTCTTCAGGAGCGGTATGCGCGGGCGCATGTCGGGAAAGCGGTTCAGCCTGGTGATCATTCGATGCAGAACCTCTTCCTCCTTGAGATATTCGATGAGCTCTCGCTCAGCTTCCTCGGGTGTGGGCTTGCTGACGACCGCGCGCATCCTTTCGGGTTCCAGCGCGTCTGAGAATACCCAGTTCCTATTGCCCAGCAGGTAGTAGAAGTCATCGATGAGCGAGATGAGGCCGTCGAGCTCTTCTCGGACTTCCCGCCCGCTCTTCCTCACCTCGTCGTTCCTGAGCAACCTTCCGAGCCATTCGAGTCCCGATGCGCTGCTCTTTAGTCTCTTGATGAAGGGGAGATTGTTGACTGATTCGTGCTTATCCGAGTTTTCGTGGTTTTCTTTTCTCATCAATACTTCATCTCGAATCTGTTTTGTTGGCTCACGGCGCAAGTCAAAGTATGACGAATGCTTTTCGCCAAGCCAGATAATCGAACGGAAACGCCTCGGTTTCTGCCCTTCGCCGTTTTCTAGGCATCGTTTAGAATGATTCAATACCGAATTATAATTCACCAGCAAGAGGAATTGAGGGGTAGGGCATGCAGGTTCTCAAGGAAGAGGTGCGCGAGCGCATACTTGCAGCCGCCGTCCAGGTGTTCTACGAGAAGGACTTCCGTAGCGCGAAGTTGCAGGACATCGCGAAGCTCGCAGACGTGTCGGTAAGCCTGCTGTACTCGTACTTCAAAAACAAGGAAAAGCTATTCGAGGGCGTTGTTTTGTCTGCTCCCTTCGACTTCAACCGGATTGCACGTGAAGAAGAATCTATCATTGCGGATACGCCCTCTGAGAGGTATCAGATTGCCGCCGAGGGATCCCTGCTCAACATGCTGACCCATCACAAGTTGCTGGTTATCCTAATTGACAAGAGCCAGGGTACCGCCTATGAGCATGCGAAGGACGATTTCGTAGAGAGCATCGAGCGGCATATCCGATACATGATGAACGAACGTGCAGTTCTGCGCTACCCAGACTTGCTCACCCACGTACTAGCAAGCAATTTCGTGGAGAGCCTAATGGAGGTAGCCCGCCACTACAGCAGTGAAAATGAAGCTCGTGAGATGCTTGCGCTCATCGCCCAGTGCTATTACGAAGGAGTAAACTCCCTGTGACAGAATTTCCTGTCACCCCATTCAGATACCCTGACATTCAATATTGAATTTTAATTCAATATTGATATAGTTAGTCTAGTCGAACTGAGATAGGCCTTAATCTACTTACAATATCGAATCTATATTTAGTATTGAAGGAGAGGTTCTATGAAGGGCAAAGGGGAATTAGCCAGGGAGATGACGGCGAAAAGTCGGCTCTCTAATGCCATGCTTCTGACCAGGGTGATCCTTGGGCTCGTGCCCACGGTTCTCGTAATCTACCTCGTCCATCTGTTTTTGGATGGCACCCTCTCGCCCTTGGCGATCACCTGCGCCGCTGTAGCGATGGCGGCATGCGTGGCGGGGAAAGCGGCATGCATGTTCGCGGCAACATGGAAGGCACATCGGGTGGCGTACTCGTACCTAACGGACATTCGTCTGCGCATCGTGCGTCATCTGAAAAAGCTCCCTCTCGGCTTCTTTCAGATCAGAAGGCCAGGGGACCTTGCGAACGTCATGCGCAACGACGTGGAGCAAGTGGAGGTATACCTTGCCCATGGGCTACCTGAAACGGCCTCGGCCACCCTCTTTCCCGCCGCCGCATTCATCTTCATGCTCGCAGTGGACTGGCGGCTCGCTCTGTGCATGTTGGCGGGCCTGCCTCTCATGTGGCTCGTGAAGAAGGCAGCGGCCCCCGCTTGGGCGAGGGGCTTCGAGATAGTAGCCCAGTACGCCTCCCGTATGCAGAACAGTCTTATGGAATACGTTGCCAACGTAGCGGTCATCAAAGCATTTGGAAAGGAAGAGCGCAAGACGGAAGAGACAATCGAGGCGGCACGCGATTACGTGAGTTGGGCGACGGGCTCGATGAACGACGTCTCTGTCCCCATGGCACTCATCGCCCTGTTTATGGAATCTGGGACGGTGCTCGTATTGATCGTGGGAACATGGCTTCTCTCCACGGGCAGCATATCCATCGAACGCCTCATCTTGTCTATGGTGCTCTCCGCGGCCTTCACCTCCTCGGTGGCCAAGACGGCGACTCTGCAGCACTATCGTTTCATGTTCAACCAGGCGATGACAGGCATCGAATCAGTGCTGGGCGTTGAGGCCGCAGACCCTATCAAGGACTCTGAGGAGCCTCGCATGGGAGACATCGAGCTAAACGGAGTCTCGTTCTCCTACCCAAAGAGCGATGGATGTGGCAACGAGAGGAAGCAGGCCCTCGACTCGATCGACCTCGTGTTCCGCAAGGGAAGCACCAACGCGCTCGTTGGCTCCTCGGGATGCGGGAAGAGCACGCTCGCGAGCCTAATCATGGGATTTTGGCAACCTGACAGCGGACATATCACTGTGGGTGGACGAGACCTGTCTCGCCTTTCCGAAAGACAGGTATCGAGCCTCTTCTCCATAGTCCAACAGGATGTTTTCCTCTTCAATCAGAGTATCGAGGAGAATATACTCATCGGCCGGCCGGGCGCAACACATGAGATGGTCGTCGAGGCGGCCCGGAGGGCGCGCATCCACGACTTCATTTCCGAGCTTCCGCAGGGTTACGCGACGGTTGTCGGCGAGGGCGGTATCCAGCTCTCGGGTGGAGAGCGCCAGCGTATCTCGATCGCCCGAGTGATGCTGAAAGACGCCCCCGTTATCATTCTCGACGAGGCGACAGCCGCAGTTGATGCCGAGAACGAAGCCCTCATCCAGGAGGCAATAGACGACCTGTCCCGCGATAAGACTGTCGTGACCATCGCCCACCACCTGAACGCCATTCGAGAGGTGGATCAAATCGTGGTGATGAGGGAAGGACGCGTGGTTGGTTCCGGAACCCACGAAGACCTCATGCGTACATGTCCTCTCTATCAGGAGATGGTCGACAAGCAAAAGCAAGTGGACAACTGGGACATCAAGGAGGTTACATCATGGTAAGGGAGATTCTTGAGCAGATGACTCCTGTCGGCCGACGCATGATGGTCATAAGCATTGTCTCCTTCTCGATCTACGCGCTTTCAAGTGTGGCGATGGCCTTCGTCGTTCTCGCAGCAATCCATTCGGTCCTTGCTGGATCTGCCGACCTCATTCCTTACTGGATAGAACTTATCTGCCTTCTCCTTGTCAAAGGGGCAAGCGGCATCGTGGCCGACAAGCAGAAGCATTGCGCGGGATTCAATCTCGTGCTGAAAATCAGAATTGCCATCGTCAGACGTCTGAAAAAGCTCTCCCTCGGCTTCTACACGGGAGAGCGCCTGGGAGAGATTGGCGACATCGTCCACAAGGACATTGACAACATGGAGATGGTGGTGGGGCATCTCTGGACGAGAATGGCAGCTGACTTCATCGTCGCAGCTATCCTGCTCGCAGCTGCAATCGTCGTCGATTGGCGTATGGCATTACTCATGATCTCGACCCTGCCAATAGCACTGGCCTTTCTTACGGCGGGACTGAGAAAGGCGCAGGTCCTCGAAGGCAAATGTGGCGACGACGCAGCAGACATGACAAGCCTGTTCGTAGAGTACGTGAAGGGCATCCCACTGCTGAAGGCCTTTGCCGAAAGTGAGGCTCTCGATCGCAGGCTCGAGGCAACGGTGGCGAACTTCGGCGAGAGCAGCAAGGCAGCCTCGCGAAACAAGGCGCTCGTGCTGTCCGCCTATAGCTTTACGGCGGATCTCGCCTTCGTGGTCATGGCGGCAGGCGGCGCCTTGCTCATGCTGAATCGCTCCTTACCCCTGTTCGTCTATATCGGCTTCATCGTTGCAAGCGTGGAGTTCTACAAGCCGTTCTTCGCCATGGAGTCACACTGGATGAACTACCTCAAGGTGAGGGACAGCTTCCGCAGGATAGAGAAGATCGTCTATGCGCCTGCCGTCCCAGAGCCCGAGGAGCCGCATGTGCCTTTATCGCACTCGATCGAGTTCGACGGGGCGTGCTTCTCCTACGGAAGGGACTCGTTCAAGCTGTCCGAGGCAACTTTCACAGTCCCCGAACACACTATGACGGCACTCGTGGGCGAATCCGGATCGGGCAAAAGCACGCTGACCAACCTCCTGCTGAGGTTCTGGGATGTGGACGCGGGAAGCGTGAGTGTCGGCGGCGTGGACGTGAGGGACATCCCCTACGATGACCTTCTGGCCTCCATCAGTGTCGTCATGCAGGACGTTCGGCTCTTTGCCGACACCATTGAAGGAAATATTCGCATCGGAAAGGTGAACGCGACGCATGAGGAGGTGGTGGAGGCGGCCAAGAAAGCCTGCATCCATGAGTTCGTAATGTCGCTCCCCCAGGGCTACGAGACACCTATCGGGGAGAACGGTGTAGGTCTCTCGGGCGGCCAAAAGCAGAGACTGTCCGTCGCGCGGGCATTCTTGAAGGACGCCCCCATCCTCGTCCTTGACGAGATGACAAGCAACGTAGACCCGGTCAACGAGGTGCTCATGCAGAGGGCAGTCTCTGCGCTGGCACAAAACCGTACGGTGCTTGTGGTGGCACACCATCTAAGTACCATTCGCTCTGCCGATCAGATAATCGTGATGCAGCAGGGGAAAATCGTTCAGAGGGGCACCCACGAGCAGCTTCTCGAGGAGAACGCAGGCTACTACCGGACCCTTTGGGAGCAGGGGGCCAAGACGGAAGGTCGAGCATGAACGCCTCTGCGCATGTAGCTCTCGGTAAGGCGACGTTCCGATACTCGGGAAAAAGCAGCAATGCTATCCACAGCGTCGATTTGGATATTCATGAAGGCGAGTTTGTACTCCTGACAGGAAGAAGCGGCTGCGGGAAAACCACGGTCGCACGGCTCATAAATGGTCTTATTCCTCATTTCTACGAGGGTGAGCTGGAAGGAACGGTGAGAGTCTGCGGAACGGAAACGCGCGAGATGGAAATCGGAGACATCGGAAAGGTGGTCGGCTCGGTTTTCCAGGACCCGCGAAGCCAGTTCTTCATGATCGACACGACGAGCGAGGTGGCATTCGGCTGCGTGAACGCGGGACTGCCACGCAACGATGTTGAACAGCGAGTCGAAAGCGCATTCCAGCGCATGAGCATCCAGCGCCTGCGGGATAGGAGCGTATTCGAGCTCTCGAGCGGAGAGATGCAGCTGGTGGCCATAGCCTCCTGCTATGCGATGGGGCCTTCCGTGTACGTCTTCGACGAACCGTCTGCAAACCTCGATATGGGGGCCGTGGAGACCCTCAGGAAGACACTATCTGAGCTGAAACGCGAAGGAAAGACCGTCATCGTTCTGGAGCACCGACTCTTCTATCTATCCGACCTCATCGACCGGATGATTGTTATCGAAGACGGTACCGTATCCCACGTATACGACGCAGCCAGTGCGTTGTCCCTCGACGACGCCACGCTCGCCCATATGGGTCTAAGGAACTTGCAGCTGAAGTCGGCGCTAAGCGCTATGCCCGACCATAAGCCGGCCTTGTCAAAGTGTGAGAATGCGGCCTTCGAGATAAATAATCTTACGTTTTCATACGGCTCACAGCATTCGACAAGGAGTGCCGGATCGACACCGCGCGACCCCCGCACCATCGGCCCGCTGAGCTTCTCCGTCCGATTCGGCGAGGTAATCGGAATCATAGGGGAAAACGGTGCGGGGAAGACAACTCTGTCGCGCCTATGCTGCGGACTTGAGAAAGAGGATAGGGGCACCGTGTCTCTAGACGGCAAGCCCCTTTCGCCAAAGGAGCGGTTGGGGCGCATTCGACTAGTCATGCAGGACCCCGACTACCAGCTTTTCTCCGATAGCGTTCTGGGAGAGCTCTCATTGGGCGGGCGGAGAGACGCCGATGTCTGTGAGCGAGCACTCAGAAGGCTGGGGCTATGGGATATGAGGGAAGCTCATCCCGCAACGCTTTCGCGAGGGCAGAAGCAGCGCCTCACAATAGCATGTGCCCTTGTTGATGAGACTGCCGCCTATTTCTTCGACGAACCGACGAGCGGCTTGGACAGGGAGAACATGGAGAGAGTCTCTTCCGCAATCCGATCGCTCGCACAATCGGGAAGCGTCGTATTCGCCGTCTCGCACGATCCTGAGTTCCTCCTCTCTACCTGTAACCGCATTCTCCATCTGAGCGGTGGGCTCATTGTTGACGATTTTTCTCTTGGCGGTCCGACGAGGGAGAGACTCCTGAGTTCGCTTTGGAAAGGAGACGCGCAATGGAACGCTCATACAGACGCATAGACCCGCGAACTGCCCTGCTCTCAATCTGCCTTCTGGGCACTGCTGCAATGCTTTCCAACCGACCGGAAGCAGCCCATGCGGCATGCGTCATCGGTGCGGCATGCGCGCTCGTCTCCGGGGCATGGCGGTCGTGCATCGCCCTATCTGCGGCCTATGGCCTCATAGCCGCCGTGATGGCTCTTGCCGAGGGAGTCGGAAGCACAACGCTTATGACCGCTGTGGTCATGCTGAGCTACATGGCTCAGAAGTTTGTAGTTCTGGCTCTACTGGGCGTCTCCCTTTCTAAACTGGCCTCGATGCAGGATCTTCTCGCTGCGCTGCAGTCTATGGGGACTCCGCAGGTAGTTCTCATTCCGTGCACAGTCATTCTTCGGTTCTTCCCAACTATACGCAGGGACGCCTTGCATCTCATGGAAAGTCTAAAAACGCGGCGCGTGCTCGCAGGAGGAGGGTTCGCATTCCGACACCCAGCTCTCACATGCGAGCTTTTGATAGTTCCGCTCCTCATGAGGAGCGTAAGGATATCCGACGAGCTGGCGGCATCCGCGCTTGCCCGCGGCTTAGATGGCGAGACCCAAGCGACGGTACTGCAGCCCCTGTCTTTTGGAGGAATAGACGCCGTGGCAGCCGCCTTGACCCTCCTGGCAACCGGAGTACTTGCGTGGCTTCAATTCGGACCGCAATAGAGGGGCTCAGGACGAGACTTGCCTCGTCAAACCTGTACGTCTTAAACCAGAACGGAAGAAAGGACTCATTATGAAAACAGGCGGAACCTCGACCATAGGGGCTCGAGATCTCGTATCCATTGGAGTTTTCGGAGCGCTGTCCCTCCTAATTTTCTTCGTAGTAGGAGGCGTCGCAGGTCTTACCGTCGTGGGGACAGTCGCCAACATACCCATCGTCTGCTTCTTCACATCGATAGCTTATCTGCTCCTTGCCGCAAAGGTCAGGAAGACCGGAACCTTCTTCATCATGGGAACCATAAACGTGCTGCCCGGCCTGATGGCGGCAAATGTCTTCGGTGTCATCGGCAGTATCGCAGGCTGGGCCCTTGCGGAGGTAGTTGCCACGCGGATTGGGTACTCGAACAGGAAAGGTCTCGTTGCGGCTTACGTCGTCGGTTGCACGCTGCAGTCGGCGCTCTACACCCTTCCTATATACCTTTCAGCTGCTCAGTATCTTTCCGAGCGCCAAGAAATACTGCGACTTACCGATGAGACCATGGCGCAGTTCGTCGCAATGTTCTCGGGTTCCATGTACGCAGGAATGGTCGTTCTTACGGTGGCGACGAGCCTGGTGGGAGCCCTCGTCTCGCTGAGGATCATGAAGAAGCACTTCGAGAAGGCGGGAATTGTCTAAGGGACGCCTCGCAACAAGAAAATCAAGAGATGGGACAGGATAGCCCCATGGCTGCTGATAACCCAAAGAACATCGGGGATACTCGGGGGCCATACAATAAATTGAGACACACGTGTTTTGCTAATCTAATCTTTTTCTGTTTCAGTCATATTACCTGTGGACATACCCGAGAGTGAAATGTGTCCCAAAACTTCGCATATAGCATGCCTATTACTTAGAAATCTGCCAGCCTTCAATACGCGAGCGAGCTTCAACAAAGTCATGGTAGGGACCGTTATGTAAGATAAGCTCCTCATGGGTGCCCTGTTCTGCAATACGTCCATCCTTAAGGAAGAAGATCTGATCAGCTTCCTCAATTGTTGAGAGTCGATGTGCAATTTCAAGCACCGTTTTTCCCTTACAGAGTTGGGTGAGGGCAGCCTGAATTTCCGCTTCGTTTTCTGGGTCAACACTTGCCGTTGCCTCGTCAAGAACAACAATAGGTGCATCTTTCAAAATTGCACGGGCAATAGAGATACGCTGTCTTTCGCCTCCAGAGAGTCGCGCTCCACCTTCTCCAACCTTTGTTTTATAGCCCTCAGGTAGGGCACTTATGAACTCATCGCAGCGTGCGGCCTTTGCCGCTTCTACAATCTCTTCAAACTGTGCATCTGGCCTGCTTAGGGCAATATTACGCTCAATCGTGTCATCCATAAGATAGACGTCTTGGAAGACCATAGAGAAGTCCGCAAGAATACTGTCGCACGAAAGCTCTCGTACATCGTGGCCTCCTATGCATACGGAGCCACCTGCTGCATCGTAGAAACGTGCAAATAGCTTGGCAACAGTTGTCTTACCTGAACCACTTCCTCCAACAAGAGCTGCAGTTGTTCCTTCGGGAATAGTCAGAGACATTCCGTTGAGCACAAGAGGTCCATCTCCGTAAGCAAAAGAAACGTCATGCATTTCTAGGTTGTGATGCTCAAGTTTTACAGCCATGCAATTGTCATCGATTGCAGGTGCGGATTCGATAGCGTCAAGACGGTCGATAACTTCTCCGATGTGGCCAATTACGTAGGCAGCATCGCCACAAGCCTCGATTGATTGGAACAACATAAAGGAGAACATCACCAGCGTGCAGAAGTTAAGAAGAGATATCGTGCCGTTCAGGAAAGAGATGCATACGATAACAATGACGCCAACCGAAGCGCCGCGGGTTACAAACAGAAGTAGAGCATTGAGGGGCTGGAAAGCAAGCTCGGTCTTGAGATTTACGTTCCTGGAACGTGCGTATGCAGAGCGTACTGCTGAAACAGCAGCATCTACCTGCCGGTAACTCTTAACAACGGGCATACCGTGGATGTATTCCAACGTTGCTTGAGCCATATCCTCGCGTGCGTCATTTTGTGCGGGCGACAAACGCGCGGAATTTTTGAACATCAGCTCCAGTACCACCGTTGCTACCGCAATCGCAGCCAATGCAAGGATACAGGCCCGCAGATCCATGAAGGCGAGAAACGCCACCATTGCAGCTGCGGTTATGTATCCGTTGCCAAGCATATCTACCATGCGCATACCATGGATTTCCACAAATGACAGCTCGGTTGTGAGTGCCGAGAGAATTTCTCCTGATGGGTGATTGTCAAAGTAACCAAGAGGGACGCGTTTCAGCGCTTCTCCGATACGTATGCGCACCTCGTTAGAACGTTCTGCAGCTACGGTTTCCTCGGCTCGTGCTCTCAACCACATAAGTGCTGCGCGTAGCGCAATCGAAGCAATAATGGCCAGTCCAGCCGTAAGTGCAATTGTAAGATCGGGTTTCTCGCCATTTGATAAGCCGAGAAACCCGCACATGGCCCAGGCGGCAATAGCGATGGGTGCTGCAGAAACAAGTGAGATAAGAAAAGAGTATGCAAAGCCAAAGAGAATTCGCGTTTTCTTGTTGCCCGTCCAACGCACCACTTTTATAAGCGCACTAAACATTACGCTGCTCCTTTCTCACTTCATGAGTTCCATTGGAGATATGTGCTTCCCACATGCGGTGATAGAGATCACTTGAACCAAGGAGATCCGTATGTGTTCCCTCAGCGACGATGTTTCCGGAATCCATGACTACTATCTTGTCAAAATTACGTACCGTTGAGATTCTGTGCGCAATTACAATCAGCGTCTTTCCACGTGCAAGTTCTGAGAGTGCCTGTTGAATGAGCTCCTCACTCTCTGGGTCTATGAATGCAGTTGCCTCATCGAGCACAAGAATCGGTGCATCTTTTAGATAGGCGCGTGCGATAGAGATACGCTGGCGTTCTCCACCCGAAAGAGCTCCTCCGGCTTCTCCGGAAAGGGTCTCAAATCCATTTGCAAGCTTATCTGCCAACTCTTCACAGTGCGCAGCGGCAAGCGCGCGCTCTACCTCGGCGTCAGTGGCGTCTGGACGTCCGAGCCTTACGTTCTCAAAGATTGTTCGATCAAAGAGGAAATTGTCTTGAGTCACAAAGCTTACAAGACCAGCTAGCTGATCAAGTGGTATATCGCGCACGTCAGTTTCCCCGATGCGGATTGCTCCTGATCCTGCGTCCCAGAATCGAGCAATGAGCTTGGCCATTGTTGACTTTCCAGAACCACTTGGTCCCACCAGAGCACACGAGGTACCTTCAGGCACTTCAAGAGAGATTCCGTGGAGCACTTCTTCGTTGGAATATGAGAATCGGACGTCCTTGAATGAGATATCGTGGGACGTGATGATTGCGGGAGAGGAGACTTCGGGCAAGGGTTTCATCTCTAACAGCTTACTAACGCTGTCCATTACCTTCTCGATTTCCTTAAACATATTGGTGTACTGCGTAATTTTAGTGAGAGGACCAATGACGCCGATTGACAACATACATGCAAGAGCCATCTGAGCTACGTCGATACTGCCCGAAGCTACAAGAATGCATCCAACTGGTACAACACCCAGAAGAAGCGTTGGCAGTATTGCAAACATGGCGTTCATGGGGATACGAGCAGACTTATACCAGGCAAGCGTTAGTTTCTCAAATTCATAGATGTCGTTACGAAAGCGAGCATACGAGGAGTCGGCTTGGTTGAAAGTCTTGATGACTTCGATGCCATCGATGTATTCGACGAGTGTTGAGTTAACGCGCTCACTTGCTGTCCAGTACGCTGCATAGTCTCGTTCAAAGTTTTTAAAAAGGAGCGAAAGGGGCACAATTGACAAGGCTGGTGCGATGAGCATAGAGAGAGCGAGCCGGATATCAATTGAGCACACGATTGCAAAACACAAGATGAGAAGAAGCATATTGCTGGTAAATTCCGGGATAACGTGGGCAATGGGCAGCTCCATTTGCTCAATATCGTCAATGATTATTTTCTTAAGTGCTCCAGAAGGCGCTGATTGAACATCACCGAGGGAGCATGCAGCAAGATGTTTGCAAGCGGCGTTTCGCAAGTTCTCAAGCGTATGGTAGGCAACACTGTGTGATGTCGATGTTGAGGCTAGATAGCCTATTGTCTGAACTGCCACTCCGAGAAGGGCAATGAGTGCCCAGTGTCCAACTTCACTGATGGCAAGGGTGTCTGATATTGAAAGCGCGATCAACTTGTAGGCGGCAAAAAAGGGAACAATGCCTCCAACAACACCTGTCACAGCACATAACAGCGAGGCTCCAAGTTTTAGACGCTGTCCGCGTGTAAATAAAGCAAGCTGCCGTATCCAACTGCTCTTTTTCTTTTTGCTAGGGTCCATGGGTCCTCCCAAACGACGAGTATGAGCAAATTGTATTCATAGCTCGTTGCATGAGAAAAGCCCGATTGTCGCGGCTAGCTCCAAGTGTATCTATGCGGGTGGATTATCTTTCTTGTCCAGCGCTTTCACGGTAATCGCCAGGTGCCATGCCAACGACATTACGGAATGTGGAAGCAAATTTTGAGGCATTGGTATATCCGACTTCAAATGCCACCTCACCAATTGGCTTGGAGGTGGTCCGAAGGAGTGTCGCAGCTTGTGCCATGCGATAGCGTGTGAGGTATACGTGCACACTGGTGCCATAAACCTCTTTGAACCACCGCTGCATGCTGGCATAGGGGAACTCGAACTCTTGTGAGAGCTCTTTGAGTGTCTTATGGGAAGAAAGATCAGAGGTTATAGCTCGTTCTATTTCCTTTACCTTATCAACCTGTGCGCGTGTGAGACCGTACTGTCCAATGCGTCCGCCTTCAGGAATATTACTGCCGAGAAATAAGAGAAGCTCCATAATCTTGAGTTTTAGGTAAGCATCTCTAAAGCGGTCATGAGCGTTATATATCTCGCAGAAAATATGCTCGACCGACGGTCCGCTACGGAGCACACTTGGTTCATCGCCTGAACAGAATCTCTCGTAGAGCTGCTTAACGCTTACAGGAAAACCCTCGGGAAACATTGATTGCAGCGATTTATCTGCTATGTCGGGATCAAGACAGACGGTGACACCACGGTAGTGTCCAAACGGAAATCGAAAGAGACTTTCATGTCTTGCGTGATCGTCAATGCCAAGATCACCCACGTCAAGGTACAGGCATGAGTTAGTCCCGGACTCCCACTCAATTCTTCCTTCTCGGCAATAGTTTAGGCAGAGCATGCGTGATCCTGGGGTAAGTTTAAAGCCCGACTCAAGGTTCCATACGCTTGTGAAGTCATTGAACATGAGGGTAATTCCAGGCATGACGTCATGCATTGTCATGATGCCCTGTCCGTCAGTGCCTTCCGCCCTCCATACAGAATGATTTGTATCGTGCGTCACGCGACGGACGTTGCCACCCATGTCAGCATAGTTAGCAATGTCCATCGTGTCTCCAATCCCCTTCGTTTCTCTGAAGAGTGTTCTCAAAAAATGACAGCACCTTTGACCAGCCCGCATCATCGAGCGCGCCTTGGTCTACAAATGATCCGTCTTCCATGCGGGCAAAGTCGGTGCAACATGCCCTGATGAACTCAGGATCGTGTGTTACAACCACGACAGCTCGTCCTTCTGCCGCTGCTGCGGTAACGCTTGCAGCAACCTGTTCCATATGGGCAAGGTCAAGTCCACTGGTAGGTTCGTCAAGCACGAGTAGATCACGACCTGATGCAAGTGCTGTAGCGAGGGCAACGCGTTGCATTTGGCCTCCTGAAAGCGACAGCGGATGGCGTTGTGACAGTTCAGTTAAGTCCAACGATGCAAGTATAGTACGGGTAAGGTGCTCGTCAGCACGACTCGTGGAGTCGAGTACCTCATCAAATACGCTCTCTCGGAAGAGCTGATGGCTCACGTCCTGCATAACCAAGTAGCTGTTCTTTGGTCTGCTTGAGAATGGGCTAGGACCTTCTCCAACATCTATGGTTCCTTTGCAACCGCTCACAAGACCGCAGAGACAGCGTGCGAAGGTAGACTTTCCAGCACCATTGCTTCCGATGATGGCAGTGACACCTCCTCGCCTGAAGGCGATGCGAGAAACGTTGATGCCGCGGCTTGACTGCGGGTAGTGATAGCTCATATCCCGTATTTCTACAAACTCGTTCTTCTCGCATCGTGCGCAGCACTGTTCAGCTGCAATGGCCGCAAAGGTTGGTGCACGCAGACCAAGCGCTCGCGCCTCGGCAGCAGTGGATGCATAGAAATGCTTGGAGTCAATCTCGCGTTCCACGCTGCCTGAGCGCATCACAATAATGCGATCGGCGATGCCCTCCAACCAATGAAGTCGATGTTCGGAGATGAGCACAGTGCGGCCCTCAGCCTTCCATTTTGCAACAATCTTTCGGAGAAGCCCTATGGAAGCGAAGTCAAGGTTGGAGGATGGTTCGTCAAGGACAAGAACATCTGGGTCAAGCATAGTGGCCGAGCCACAGGCAACGCGTTGTTTTTCTCCACCAGAAAGTGAGAGGCAGCTACGGTCGATAAGATCTGTGAGCTCAAGCGCGTTGGCGACGTCCTTTAAGCGTGTGCGTATCTTGTCAGGTGTTATTCCTTGATTCTCACATGCAAATGAGAGTTCACCGGTTGTATCCAAACAGAAAAATTGAGTCTTAGGATTCTGGAAGACTGATCCGACCTTTGGCGCCAGTTCCCAAAGCTCGTGGTTGGAAGGTGTAAGACCACAGACCTCAATCTTCCCCGAGAGTTTCCCCTCATAATAATGGGGGATGAGGCCATTGACGAGCCTTGCTAGGGTTGTCTTTCCAGATCCTGAGGCACCCGTCAGGCAGACTACTTCACCAGGAGCTACGGTAAGGTTGACCTCGGAGAGGTTGTTTTTCTCGCTTGCCTGATAGCAGTAGCATGCATTTTTTATCTCGATCATTTCAATCCTAGTAGTAGAGCAATGGTGTGATCACCGCGCAGATAGTGGCTATGGCGAGAAAGGCGATTACTATCCAGTCTCGTACACGCATGCGCGCTTCGTTTATGTTTGTGCGAGCTGTTGGTCCGCCGAGCCCTCGCACAAGCGCCGAAGCAGAGAGGTCTTCACCGCCTCGCACTGCCGAGACAAGCAGCGGTACCAGGCAATTCTCGATAGCGGATATGGGGTTTCTGAACGTCTTGCTGCTGCGCATGCGTATAGCAGCAGCTATCTGTCGGTAGTCGTCGGCTATCGCTGGGAAGTATCGAAGCATTACGACAAAGGGAATTTCTACTGCTTGAGGCATGTGCATACGGTCGCATGCTGCCATGAACTCACTCACTGACGTGGTTGTGACTAGCCAGGTTCCCATGGCAATACCAGGGGCAAACTGCCTTACGATTCCCGAGATGCCTAGCGTGGCAAAGAGAGCAACTCCAGTGAGGCATGATTCCGCGATTGCCGCCACAGCGCTTGCAGCCCCGTATAACGTGAGGTAGGTGATTGCTGAGCGGAAATGGTGAGAGAGGGCTAGCATGATGAAAGGCGTTGCAATAAGCAACGGCTTAACCACAAGGAGAGGCCCCACATTATAAGACCCAAGCATAATTGTTGAGACGACGAGTGTGGCAAGCACTTTAGTGCGGGGATCAAGCACGAGTCCTCGGTTATTGGCAGTTGAGAGGAACAACCCCTTTTTCATTATGCGATGCCGGCTCGCTCAAAGTGCTTGTGGAGGAGTTTCTTGCCGATGACGGCTCCGATACACCCTGCGATACATGCAGCAAGAGCAAGAGGTAGAAGGCTCCAGTCAGGAATGTAGCTGGAGAGGGCGTTGGCATATTCCTGTCCGTAGCCAGAGGCGATACCTGCGAAGTAGCTCGCGCGATTCATGACGATGGGAATATAGTTGCCTATCAACCATACGCTCAGGACTCCGTGTGAAATTATGGCGCGCCCTGCGCTGTTATAGTTACCGCTTCTGAGGACAAGGTCGGCGAGAAGACCACATACTGGTCCTGTAATAAAGGCATATACGCCCATGCCACCGAGACCCATAAGGAGGCCGAGGATGGTTCCCATGATGAAAACCATTCCGAAATG
Source organism: Atopobium sp. (assembly GCA_015258925.1). Classification (GTDB taxonomy): domain Bacteria; phylum Actinomycetota; class Coriobacteriia; order Coriobacteriales; family Atopobiaceae; genus Lancefieldella. The sequence continues at coordinate 24,181 of JABZHH010000005.1, forward strand.
CTTTACTTTTGTGATATAGAGCATGTACGGAATGCCTCCGATAAGCGGACAGATGACGGAGAGCAATGGAATGAATATGGGAACGTAGCCCAGCATTGCCACAGCCATGATGATTATGAAGTAGAGAGCGGTGAAGATACCGATGTTTATAAGGTCCTTCGGTTGCAGCCCTTTTTTCTTGACTGAGGGTGTTTCAGACATAATGCGTCTCCTTTCGGTTAGCTCTATCTAACTTATAAAGGATAGACACACGGAAACTCAGTCAATAGCCCATTTGTATCATTATGTCCCGTTTGTATCGTATAGCTGCTATTCGCTTTCTGATAAGTATTTGCCAACTGCCTTTTTAATACCATACAAGTTCGCCTATATAACTCGCTAAAATAGAGTGGGTTGATTAAAACTAATCGTTTCTGTGACACTCTCAGAAGCACACGATTGGAGCTTATATATGTGCGGCATCGTTGGTTTTACTGGACACCAAAGCGCAAAAGATATCCTTATTGAAGGTCTTAGGCGTCTCGAATACCGCGGGTACGACTCTGCCGGTATTGCTCTGCAAAACGCTACCAACGAAGAACTTACGGTCGTACATCGCGTAGGAAAAGTTGCGGGATTAGCTGAAGCGGTGGAGTACCTCGATAACGCAAGCTCTTGTGGCATCGGACATACCCGCTGGGCAACGCATGGTGCTCCGAGCGAGCGTAATGCTCACCCACACACTTCTTGCGACAATAAAATTGCTGTCGTACACAACGGAATCATCGAGAACTTTGCCGAACTCCGTGAGCAACTTGAAGCTCGCGGGCACAAATTCCGCAGCGACACCGATACTGAAGTTGTTGCTCACCTTATTGAAGAAGCCTACAGCGGCAACCTTCGCGACGCTGTGGCTAAAGCATGCTCGCAGATAGTAGGAACCTATGGCCTTGCTGTTATATGCTCTCAGGAACCCGGTCGCATTGTAGTTACTCGCAAAGATTCTCCCATTGTCCTTGCACATGGCGAGAAGGGCAGCTACGTTGCATCTGACATCATTGCGGTTATCGAAGCCTCCCGAGATGTCACTGTTCTTGGTGACAACGAGTTTGCTGTTATGGAGCCCGATGGCATCAGCTATACCGATGTCGATGGAAACCCCATTCAACCTAAAGTCATGCATGTTGATTGGGATGTTGATGTTGTCGAGAAGGGCGGCTACCCCGATTTCATGCTCAAAGAAATCCATGAGCAGCCACGTGTTATCCGCGATACCCTTGCAGGACGTCTGACCAACGGCGTACTTTCCATTGATGAGCTGGGTATGTCCTTGGAACAGCTCCGTTTAATTGATCGCGTTTATATCATTGCCTGCGGAACTAGCTATCACGCTGGTCTTATCGCCCGTCAGCTTATTGAAGGCTGGGCCCGCATACCTGTCGAAGTTGAAGCTGCGAGTGAATTTCGTTATCGCAACCCCATTATTACTCCGTCAACGCTGGTAGTTGCTGTTTCTCAGTCCGGTGAGACCGCTGATACTCTTGCTGCCATCCGCGACGCCCGCATCAAAGGCGCTAAGGTTTTTGGTATCACCAACGTTATTGGTAGTCCCGTGGCCCGTGAGTCTGACGGTGTTATCTACACTAAGGCTAACAAGGAGATTGCCGTTGCCTCAACCAAATCTTTCCTTGGCCAAATTGTGAGCCTAACACTTCTTGCTATGGTTCTTGCGCAGGCAAAAGGAAAGCTCTCAATTGCTCAGATACGCTTGCTCTTTAAAGAACTTGCCGATACCGCCGAGCAGGTCGAAGAAGTCCTCAGCGATACAAAAGCTATCGACATTGCCGCGCAGGCCTGCAAAGATGCCAATGATGCTTTGTTCATTGGTCGTGGCATGGGAGCTGCTATTTGCTACGAAGGTGCCCTCAAACTCAAGGAAATTAGCTATCTTCATGCTGAGGCATATGCTGCAGGAGAAATGAAGCATGGCCCCATTGCACTTCTGTCCAAAGGCTATCCTGTCATTGCCGTGGCAACTAACTCTCCGGTATACGACAAGATGATCTCCAATATCCAAGAATCTCGAGCACGCGGCGCCATGATTATTGCTGTGGCGACCGAAGGTGATCAGGAAATCAAAAAGCATGCCGACTATGTCATCTACGTGCCTAAAGTCAGAGATGCCTTCTCGCCAATCATTGCTTCGGTACCTTTTCAACTTTTTGCGCGCTCCGTGGCTCTTGCACGTGGTTGTGACGTTGATAAGCCAAGAAACCTTGCAAAGTCAGTAACGGTTGAATAGTTGTGGCTGAAAGTCCAGCAACGGCAATCAAAATATTGGATAAAGCAAAACTTGAGCTGAAGAATTGCTATAAATTTTCAAGCGCACTACAGATATTGTCCACAACAGAACAAAGCAAATCAAAACTTTTCCCACTCGCATAGGTACGGACTGAAAGAGTGCATTTGTCTTTGTACGTAGACGCTGCTAGTTGAAAATAGGGCACTGGTTTATCTGCAGTAGCAATAAAAGCATCTGAAATAGAAACTTCTTGGAATACAAGGAGTTTCTCATTCGAGGCTTTAGCCTGTTGAGCGCGAGAAGCGCGCGAAACACAAAACCACCCGCTATGCGGGTGGAGAATACTTTTTGCTTTGCAAATTAAAATCCTTCCTTCTAGCATAGCGATTGTTCAGGTCACTAATAGCCAAGAAGGAAGGAGTAGCTATGGCACATAAGGCCAATAGCCTTGCGCACACAAAATGGTTATGTAAATACCACATTGTGTTTACACCAAAGTATAGAAGGAAAGTCATTTATAACAAATACAGAGAAGACCTTCGAGAAATACTCAAGATGCTTTGTGACTGGAAAGGGGTAGAAATTCTTGAAGGACATCTCATGCCAGATCACATACACATGCTTGTGAGTATCCCACCTAAGATAAGCGTTTCAAGTTTTATGGGTTACTTAAAAGGTAAAAGCTCACTGCTCATGTTCGACAGACATGCAAACCTTAAATATAAGTATGGTAATAGAAAGTTTTGGGCCGCAGCTACTATGTATCAACCGTAGGTCTTAATGAGGCGACAATAAGAAAATATATTCGAGAACAAGAAAACGCCGATATAGCTCAGGATAAATTAAGTTTGAAGGAATATGAAAATCCCTTCGATAAATAATCTAGCTAGATAGCCAGTTTAACTGGCTGCCGGTGTTACATTGCTATTGTGACTTGAACGAAGTGAAGGGCAAAGGACTTGAGTCCTGGGCAAGTATACTTAGGGTTATACCCTAAGAGCAAACCACCCGCTATGCGGGTGGTTGTGATTTTTAGAATTTGAATAAGTCATTAAGAGCTTCAGTCATAGTTGGGTGAGCGTAAATTTGGTCACGCAAGTCTTCAGCCTTTAAGTGGTGCTGCATTGCTAAAGTAATGACATTGATAGTTTCGTAAGCTTCTTCAGCGTAAATAGTAGCACCTAAGATTTCGTGAGTTTCTGGGTCAATCAAAGCCTTGTATGAGCCTCTTGGGTTGCCGATGACTTGGGCCTTTGGCACACCAGCTGCAGGCATTGTTAAGACCTTGTAAGCTTTACCTTGGGCCTTTAACTCGCTTTCAGTTAGTCCAGCTGAAGAAATTGCTGGCTTAATGAAGATTGAGTTAGCAAAAACTGGACGATTCTTCTTAGTTCTAGTCTTGTCACCAAAGAGTTGATTGTCCATAATCCGCCAGTCATCAAGCGAAATGTAGGTAAATTGCAAGCTACCGGCAACATCACCCATAGCGTAGATATTAGGAACACTGGTTTCAAGCTTATCGTTAACGACAATTTCGCCTCTTTGGCCAACTTCAAGACTGGTTTTTTCTAGGTGAAGGGCGGCAGTGGCTGGGTGGCGGCCAACTGACACAAGCATCACGTCTGCTTGCAAGTCCTTAACACCATCTTCGGTTTCAACAGTTAAGTTAAGACCAGCTTCAGTTTCTTCAACCTTGGTCAAAGAAGACTTAAGCATGAAGGTAACGCCATCTGCTTCCATATCAGCCTTAGCTGCCTGAGCAATTTCTGGTTCAAACCGGCCCAAGATACTTGGCATTGGTTCAATTACAGTTACTTTACTGCCAAAGCCAGCGTACATTGAAGCAAATTCAAGTCCGATTGGTCCACCACCTAAAATAACCAGATTCTTAGCAAGTTCTTTTTTAGCAAGCATTTCAGTTGAAGTAAATATCTTATCGTCAATCTTTAGGCCATCAATATTTGGTACATTACTTTCGGCACCAGTATTAATGAAAAGACGGTCGAATGTTAATTCTTCTGTACCTGATTCATCAGTTACCTTGATTGTCTTATCATCAATAAATTCAGCACTTGCATCAAGCACAGTTGCCAAGTCTTGGTCTGCTATCTTGTGGTAGTTCTTGTTGCGTAGTTTTGCTGTCATAGCTTCCTTAGTTTCGAAAGCTTCTTCATACTTAACTCCTCTTTGAGAGTTAATCACCAAGTTCTTAGTTGGCAAACATGCGATGTTGATACACGTTCCGCCGTACATCATTGGATCTTTTTCAATCAAAAGCACTTCTTCGCCATGACTTGTCAGGCTCCCTGCCAAAGTCTTACCAGCTTTGCCAAAGCCAATAATAATATTCTTAAAATGTCTCATACTTAGACTCCTAATCCAAATTATCGCTACTTATTTTTTGTCAGTAACATATTTTTTTACAAAATATCACGATAGATGTCAGCTGTCTACGATTTTGCTTATAGCTATAATAAGTTCAATTGAATTGCCGGAGCCTTTGGCAAGCACTGGCAAGAGAAGGGATTAGGTGCATGAACAACTAGCGATACTCATAAAGCCCGAATTCACGTAACGTCGCTGACGACACTACCGCGGGTGTAGTATTGCTTAATCATGTCTTAATTCACCGTCATTTATCTGTGCATAATTGCATGCTACTCCGCGTGGTCTTCGGCAGAACCGAGGTATCATGCAGCTTAATCTTTCAAATATTGAATATACCTATCCATCAGCTGTAGAGCCCACCTTACATGATGTGACTATTACACTCCCACAGGGATGGACCGGCTTTGTTGGTAATAACGGATCTGGTAAAACAACCCTCGCACGTATCGTATGTGGTCTCTTGCAACCTGACAGGGGAGTTGTAAGTCCATCGCTTTTCTCGGCATATTGCGCTCAAAATGCAACGGAGGTACCAGCTACTCTTTTTGATTTTGCGGTTGCCTATGATGATGTGGCAATTAAGCTGAGGCGAGAGCTTTTGTTAGAAGAAGATTGGCCTTGGTGTTTTGAGACACTTTCGTGTGGTCAGCAGAAACGACTCCAGGTAGCGTGTGCTTTATGGGCATCACCTGACGTTCTTGTGCTCGATGAGCCCACTAATCATGTGGATGTGTCAACAAAACATGCTCTTTTTGCGGCCTTGTCGCAGTTCAAGGGTATTGGGGTGCTTATTTCACATGATAGGGAGTTGCTGGACAAGCTCTGTACTCAATGTTTGTTTGTAGCTAACGGTACGGCAAACATGAAATCTGGTAATTATTCTCAGGCATCGTCGCAGGTAGAGCTTGAACGTTCTAGCGCATTACACGCAAAGGAAGCGGCACAAAAAGAGAAGACTCGCCTTGAGCGAGAAGCCCAACGGCGCAGAGAAGAGGCTTCTAGAGTTCAGGCGCGCAAAAGTGGAAGAAATATTGACAAGCATGACAGTGATGCGCGCGCAAAAAAGCGGGGCTATATAGTTTCAGGTCAAGACGGTAAAGCTGGGAAGCTTGCTGCTCGCATGTTGGATAGACTTGAGAAGGCAACAGGTAAAGCCACAGGTATTCAGGTTGAGAAACAATACGATTCCAATATCTGGCTGGATAGTGAAGCAAGTAAGAGAAAAGTTCTGTTGAGGATGGAACCTAATAACATTCTTATGGGAGAGAGCTGCCTACAAACTCCACCGCTATTTATTGGCAACACGGACCATATTGGTGTTGTTGGCGATAATGGCTGTGGTAAAACAACGCTGATAAAGAAAATTATTTCAAGTATTTCTGACGATGTGCGGATGTTATATATTCCTCAGGAGCCAACTGAACTGCAGAAAACAGAGACAGTAAGAAAAATCAAAGGGCTATCAAACTCCCAACGTGGAAGAGTGTTGTCTATTGTGGCGCAACTCAATTCAGATCCTGATTATGTTCTTGCAGGTGAGTCAACCAGTCCAGGTGAAATGAGAAAGCTTATGCTTGCGCTGGGAATGCTCGAATTACCAGAGCTTATCGTAGTGGATGAGCCAACTAACTATTTGGACCTTGGTTCGACCGTAGCACTTGAACGTTTACTGTCTGAATATCCAGGAGCTTTATTGTTGGTCTCACATGATCTCTCGCTGGTTGATTCCGCTACATCGATAAAATGGAGCATTCAGCGATCAAATGACAACTTTGAGCTTGTGGTGCAATAGGGGCGAGAAACACGTTGGACAGTTACGTGGTTTCGCGTTTGTGTTTGAGTAGCTCGCTGACACAGACCGCTGCTTTTATACCGCTCGCCGTAGTTGTTTAAGCAAACTAACTTTTGCTGAAAAATTTTATATAAACTGAAAGGTCAAATCGATTTCTTCTGAGATTGCTTGTGTGTTTAAGCATGGATTTCGGAGGGGCCTATGCTTCACTTCAACCACGGTTCAAAGCAAGAAGCCAACGAGGGAAATGTGGCCGGTGCGGACACTGCAGGCGATGCGGGCTCCACAGGTGCGCCGGGCACTACAGGCGCTACAGGCGCCGGAGCCCCTAACATCCCCACACCTCCTGAGGGATATCAGCAGGCAGCCTTTGCGTCTACGCTTCCAACGGTTGCTGATCATACGGCTAACTTAGGCTCCCAGATCGGCGTCATTTCTCCAGGTGAGAGCGAAGAAGATGCTGAGGCTCGTGAGGCGTACGAGAGTTTGGCTCGTCACCGTAAAGCTCGTCGTAAAAAGAAACTTATCAAGGCAGGAATAGCTGCTGGAGTTTTTGTTCTTCTCGTCACGTTGTTTATTTTGCCTATGTGCCAAGGCGGACAGAACCAGAACACCACCGTGATGCCAAGCACTACGTTTGTCACGCGCGGCGAGTTCAGCGATTCTGTTTCCGCGTCTGGATCCATCAAGCCTGTGTCGTCAACTGTGGTAACTCCCGAGGTAGATGGCATTATTCAGGATGTTCAGGTTTCCGAGGGCACGTACGTTCATAAAGGCGACAAGCTCTTTACCATCAAGAACGATGAGCTGGATAAGGCTGTTCGTAAGGCATCTCAGCAGGTAAAAGCAGCCGAGAACGAGGTCAGTAAGGCTCGCTCAGCCCTAGCGTCCGCACGCAACGGTGTCCCCGAGGCGGGAGAGGACGGACAAGAGGCAAACGCTGCATCCATTGCTGCTGCTGTGGAAGCGGCGGAGGCAAATCTGGAGAGTGCTCAAATTGCGCTTGAGGAGGCTCGTTCCGCTTATAACGATGCAATTGCCCAGGCAGATAAGCGTGTAGTCACCGCTCCTTGTGACGGAACGGTTATTGTGATGAACGCGGTGAACGGCGCTTCGGTTGGCTCGTCCACGCCAGGTGCTGGCAACGCCGGTCCTCTGATTACAATCGCGGACCTTTCCCAGATGAAGGTGAACGTCCAGATCAACGAGGTGGACATTTCTCGCATCGCCGTTGACCAGAAGGCGCAGGTCAGCTTTACAGCTCTGCGAGACCTGTATTGTGACGCAGTGGTGACTCACGTTTCTGCTGTTTCTTCCAACGGTGCCGACGCAGGTGCAAGTTACGATAACCCTGGTCGCTCCATTGTTTCCTACACCGTTGACCTGCTTATTAGTAGTCCCGACGCTTCCATCAAGCCGGGCATGACTGCCAACGTGGACATCATGATCCAGCACATGGATAACGTTCTGACCGTGCCTCTTGTTGCTGTCATGGACGACGGGGATGGCGCTTACGTCAATGTTGTTACTTCTCGTGACGAGAAAGGCTATCCTCAGGTAAAGCGCGTATCGGTGACCGTAAAGGCACAAAGTTCTACGACGGCCGTCATCGAGGGCGCCGGTATTGATGACGGCACTGAGGTGATGATTGGCGGCGGTGCTGGCGGTCCATCTCAGGGCGCGGCTATGGACGCTCCGGCAGGCGCAACGTCCGGTGCGACGTCCGGCTCAACGTCCGACACAACGGGCTCCAAAGACTCCAAGTAGGCGACACGCATGTCCAAGGTAATTGAGGTACATAAGCTGCATCGCATTTACGAGACGGCTGCGGGTTTGACGCACGCTTTACGTGGCGTTTCTCTGACTGTAGAGAAGGGCGAGTTTCTCTGCATTATGGGTCCATCTGGCTCAGGCAAATCAACCCTGATGAACATTTTGGGGTGCCTGGATACGCCTACTTCCGGCTCGTACAAGTTAGAGGGACTTGAGGTTGCAGATCTTTCCGACGACGACCTGGCAGAGATTCGCGCCACGCGTCTGGGCTTTGTCTTCCAGTCGTTTAACCTGCTACCGCGCACAACAGTGCTGCGAAACGTTATGTTGCCGCTCATCTACTCAGACATTCCTGCAAAAGAGCGAGAGTTACGTGCTTGGAAGGCGCTGCGCTCCGTTGGCCTGCCCGAGGAGTACTACGAGCACAAATCAAACGAGCTTTCCGGAGGTCAGGTGCAGCGCGTAGCTATTGCTCGTGCGCTGGTAAACGACCCGGCGGTCATTTTTGCCGACGAGCCAACAGGTAACCTGGATTCTGCAACCAGTGAGATGGTCCTCAACACGTTCAAGTCCATGCAAGAGCGTGGTAAAACAATCGTGCTGATTACGCACGACCCCGAGACCGCGTTTTGGGCTGACCGCGTGGTGCATATTCGTGACGGTCGTCTGCTCACGGACGAGCAGGAAAAAGAGTTTGTGAAGCAACACGCCGCGCAGTCCGCGACAGGCGCGCATGCCGCGAGATCTGCGCAGTCCGCGACGGGCGCACATGCCGCGACGGGCGCACACGCTGCGACGAGCTCGCAGTCCGCGACAGGCGCACATACCGCGACTGGCGCACGACCCGCGACAGGAGGTGGCGCGCTATGAGGCTGATGGATCTGCTGCGAGAAACCCTATCTGCACTCAACGCCAACCGCGGCCGCAGCCTGTTGACGGTGCTGGGCATTGTTATTGGCATCAGCGCAGTTATTGCTATGACGGCGCTTATCGACGGCATCAAGTATTCGCTGGTCAGCTCGCTGGGCCTCAACCAGTCGCGTATGGTCATGATATACGCGTGGCCAGACCGCGAGGTCACGCAGCAAGATCTTGACATGCTGCAGCTTAGTGTACCTGGCTACGAGCTTGTGACCGGCATCGACTCCACCATGGCCCGCGTCAACTCCGCCGAGAAGCAGTTTGACGCGCGAATCATCGGCTGCACGCCCGACTACTTCACCGTTATGGGCCTCAAGGCATCAGCGGGCTCGCTCTTCACAAAGTCCGACGTAGATGACACTTCTAGAAACGTTCTTCTCGACAAGTTGTCTGCCGAGAAACTCTTTGGCAGCGCAGACGCGTCCATTGGGCAGGTCGTTCGCATCAACAACGACAGCTACACCATTGTGGGCGTGGTTGACAGTGGCCCAAATGGGGGCGGGCAAGGCGATACACTGCTGGCCTACATCCCGTATTCCACGTATTCAGCGCGCCTGACGGGCACCAAAACTATCAGCCAGGTCTTTGGTTACGCTCGCGAAAACGTTGACATGAAGGCGCTTGCAGATGAGACAAAGTCCTGGTTGCTGGACTGGTTTAACATTCCTTCCGCGCAGGCAGAAGACCGCGTAACGGTCATGACGCTCTCGTCCATTATTGAGCAGATGAATGCCACGCTGATGTCGTTCCAGGTTCTGGTTACCGCTACGGCAAGTATCTCGCTGCTAGTTGGCGGTATTGGCATCATGAACATGATGCTCACCAACGTGACGGAGCGCATTAGGGAGATTGGCCTGCGTAAGGCTCTGGGTGCTCGCGCGTCCGACATCACCAAGCAGTTCCTGTGCGAGTCCATCCTAATTTGCATTATGGGCGGCGTGATTGGCATTGCCCTGGGTTACGCTGGGGCATGGGGTCTGGCCGGCTCGTTTGGCAGCATGATACAGCTTGAGACGGGTATTACACCCATCATCACCCCAAACATCGTGATGATTACCTCGGGAATCTGCATTGGCATCGGACTCATCTTTGGCTACTGGCCCGCTCGTCGAGCCTCAAAGCTCAATCCTGTTGAGTCGCTCCGCTACCAGTAAACGGGGTGCGTGCAGCGGGCGGCTTGTACTCAGAGACCGCTTACTGAAAGTAAATGACGTGCTACAAGTAGGGTTTCTCGCTAGGCGAGAAACCCTTTGAAGTGCGGTGGTTTGTGCAGCTACAGCAAATCATCCGGTGGCAGCAGTTCGATGTCCCATGTAGTTTTTACATAGCAGTTAACGTCAATATCCGATGGATCAAATGCGGGTACCTGGCTTTTACTTTCGTAATCGTCATATGCACTACAAGCACAAGCCGTGTAGACAAAGTCTTTTTCCTTAATGTCATAAGTCGCATTTTGCAGTCCAACAACCTTTGCACCAGCTGCCTTGGCAAGAAGGTTAGCTTGCTGTCGGCATGTAATAATAGCGTCAGTAGAAAGCTTGTTTTTAATATGTTTTTCATCTTCTATTGCGAATTCAACTGAGAAAGTTACTTCATCTCCACACGAACTAAGCGCTTTCCAGATTTTCTCTACAAGGTTTGTCTCAAGTTGCTCTTTAATGGACAACTCAGCGCGAAAATCAAATCCTTCAACAATCGTATGAGCAACGTAATAACGCTCCCACTTTTCTTTTTGATACTGCTTAATCTCGTGAGCTGAAATCGAGTACTTGTTATTTTTTAAAATTGAAGCGGATAGTCCGTTTTGCTCAAGTGAATCTTTCATTGTCTGAAGCAGTGCGTTATATCTGGCGGTACATTCTTCACGGGTCTTCGAAGTTCCCTGAATAGTGATGTCAACATTTATGGTGTCAGGCGGAACTTGCGTGCTCATATTTGTAGATACGTCAATTGTTCGTTCCATGGTGCATTCCTTTCAGAGATGTTAGAGAAAAATCAGCTGTTTATCAGGTAATTAATTTCTTATCGTTGAATAATCATAGGCTCAAAAAGGATTTTGAGTGTCCAGTACAGTGGACACTTTGATGGCTAATTTCAATAGGAATGAATCGCATTAAACAGCTAATTTTCATTGTATGTGTAGCCAACATTGATAGACTCTGCTGCTTTATAAAGATTATTTTCATGTGAGATGCGTTTGTAATAAAAGTATTCAGAAAAATTTTTGAAATACTATTTGACAATAAAATGATTTTATATAAAATAATTGACATAGTAAGATAAATAGTAAGGAGTATAGAAATGAATACAACAGATGAGGAATTGATAAAACGACTGCAGGAACATTTATCCACTATTCGTAAGGCAGCAGGCTGGAGTGGAGAGTGGCTAGCTAATGAGCTTGGAGTCACAAAACAAACTATTAGTAGTTTGGAAACAGGAAAAACTCAAATGACAAAGATGCACTATCTTGCCATTAGGGCAGTTTTCAACAATGAAATTGTGGTTAATAGAAATGAGGACCTAGCAAAAATAATTCAGTTATTCGTTGATCAGCCGGTTATAGCAGAACTTGAAAAGTCTCAAATTACAACTGGTGGCGAAGATAGCGAACTGAAGACAGATTCGAAAGAAACTTTCAAACAAAGTGCAGTTTTAGGAGCCACTTTAATTACTGCGTCTATTGCTCCTGCAGCAACGGTTTTAGTTCCAGTTTTAGGTAATTTAGTTAAATTAATGAAGCAAGCTGTGAAGTAGAAGGAGATACAAATGAGTAATAATCTTGGCGATTATCAACGGATAGTGATTGAATCGAATAAAGTGGGAGGGCCAAAGGTTTTATGTGCACAGATGAGAGCTGAAGGCGCAGTTATAGGCTTTTTTGTAGGCGTAGCCGTAGTAGCTATTGGAAGTTATGTGCTGTATAAAAAATTTTTGAAAAAGACAGAAAAATGCGACTGTGAATTAAATCAGAATATTCTTGCAAATGCACCAGAATATCAAGTGTTGTGTGATGCTGAAGATGAAAGTGGAACAGTGTTCCATAGAGGAGAACATATAAAAGTAATTTTTAAGGAAAAGGATATGCTCCTTATTTACAGAGTGGATGATAAAAATTCACCATATCCAGTTTCTGCTGATTTCTTTACTTCAATCACAAAATCTTCAGCTGTTGATTAGCTAAACAATTACCGCATGGTAGAGATATATCAGTGTGCACCATGCCTTCGTCAATTACGTTTTTGTATTAGTATTATTATTCCAAAAAATAAAGAGGTAACAAATTAGTACGATCAAATTAAAACCCCACATAAAGTCTTAGTTTGGTGTAAACTTTTTAGAAAAGTTAGATAAATCTAACAATGTCTACTGAACGGAGTTTACCTAATGCCTGCTCAGAACGAGAAGAAGGATCACCTTCCGGTGCTTGGCGTCGGCCCCGCTTATGTGATTGTCATTACGGTGCTGACAATCGCGTGCATTACCCTATCTAAGCTGGGATTTCTTCCGTACCTTCGCATTCGAGCCACGGTCGGCGTGATGCACACCGTGGGCACGGCTTTTCTGATTGTGGGCATCTGGCTGTGGGTTTCCGCTGCCATCAAAGAAAAACTTCGCGAGAAAATCATCGCAAATCAGCTGGTAACCACTGGTGTATACGCGCTGGTCAGAAACCCTATTTACTCTGCATTTGCGTTTGTTATGTCGGGTGCCGCTTTGCTTTCAAGCAACCTTTATCTACTGCCGCTGCCGCTTGTGTTTTGGGCGCTTTTAACTGTGATGATGCAAGCCACGGAGGAGAAGTGGCTTCTCGAGCAATTTGGCGATGAGTACAAAGAGTACTGCAAGCGAGTTAATCGCTGCATTCCGTGGTTTCCTAAGCGCTAACGTTTAACGTGAATATAAACGTGACCATTTGCTTTTATCCGAGCCCCAGTCCCATAGTTGAGCTGGGGCTTGTTTGATTTTCTCGCTATATAAATACTTTTACGAAGCGGCTATGATATACATACGTTCGCTAGGCATGCTTGTGTCGTGCCTGCTTCGTATACGTCATGCTAGTTTGTTAGTGCTTGTACCTGCTGCTTCATGAGAAACGAGATATGCGATGCTGGATATTCGTCGTGTTTTGGCAAGTGCGCCCAAAAAGCATACGGAGGAGACGCTTAATTCTCTGACGACTGTTTGGGGAGAGGCGCTTGATACATCGAACGTGTTGCCTGAGCATCCGCGTCCTCGTATGCAGCGCGACAATTACGTGATGCTGAACGGCGTGTGGGAGTATGCGATTGCGCCGGTAGATGGCGAGGTGGACGCAGAAACCCTCGCGCAACAGGAGATTCCTTCCCGTTGGGATGGGCAGATTGTGGTGCCGTTCTCGCCAGAAGCTCCGTTATCTGGGGTTGGTCGAACGGTGCGTCCGCATGAGCTTTTGTGGTACAGGCGCAAAATTGACTTGCAAAAACCGGCTGATAACCAGCGACTTATTTTGCATTTTGATGCGGTCGACTGGATGTGCGCGTGTTTTGTAAACGGCAAGCTTGCCTGTACGCATACTGGCGGTTACCTGCCGTTTTCTTTTGATGTGACGGATTTACTTGGCTCGTCTGAAGTGGAAGAGAGCGCTGTGTCTACTGCGAGGACAGAAAGTGTGGTCACGGCAGACAGTGCGGACACGGCAGACAGTGCGGACACGGCTGAGCTCGTGCTTTGCGTTTGGGATCCGAGCGATACCGGCTCTCAACTGCGTGGAAAGCAGCGACTCTCGCGTGGCGACATTTGGTACACCGCTCAGAGTGGTATTTGGCAAAGCGTGTGGTACGAGATTGTTTCTGCGATTCACCTTGAGTCGTTGACGTTGAAGGGTGATATGTTTGGTGCGCTTGAGGTTAGATCGAACGTGCAGGCAAGCGGGCTGACCGGTGTACAAACGGACGCGTTTAAGCTGGAGTTGGCACTCAAAGATGAGCTTGGACAAGACGTTCTTCTCGCCACACTTCCGGTAGACGAGGCAGGGGAGATTCATGCTGAGCTGCATGTGGATGACCCGCAGCTTTGGTCGCCGGAGAGCCCGCACCTCTATGCCGTGGAGGCTACGCTGCAGCGAGATGGCGTGGTCGTCGATGCAGCTCACAGTTATTGCGCGTTTCGATCCGTCGAGGTAAAGAAAGACGTGGCGGGCGTGCCAAGGGTGCACTTGAACGGGGCGCCATATTTTGTGCGCGGCGTGCTGGATCAGGGCTACTGGCCTGACGGATTGATGACCGCGCCGTCCGATGATGCGCTGGTATATGACATAGAGGCTATGAAATCGGCCGGTTTTAATACGTTGCGTAAACATATCAAGATTGAAAGCGAGCGTTGGTACTATCATTGCGACCGACTCGGCATGCTGGTTTGGCAGGATTGCGTTTCGGGTGGAAGCGCGTATAGTCCCTGGCACACGAGTCAGAAGCCGACGCTGTTCAGTTTTACTTGGAACCAATTTAATGATACAACTCCGGAACATCATCAGGCTTTATCCGCAGGTAATAAGGGTTATTGCAAGGAGTGGACAGAAACCTGTCAGGAAATGGTTAAGCTTCTGGACGGGCATCCTTCGATTGGTATTTGGACGCTCTTCAACGAGGGTTGGGGACAGTTTGATGCGCGAGCTGCTACTGAGGCTGTTCGCGCCTTGGATGCAACACGACCAATTGATGCAACAAGCGGCTGGTACGACCAGGAATGTGGCGACTTCCTGAGCATCCATAACTACTTCAGGCCGTTGCGCGCAGGTTGGCATGGGAAGCGTCATGAGAATCGAGCAGCAGTAATCTCCGAGTTTGGCGGGCTCGCACAGATGACACAAGGTCATACGTCGCTTGACCACTCGTATGGGTACGGTGATTTTTCCACGGTCAAGGATTGGCGAGCTGCTGTTAAAAAGTTGCTTGCAGAGGTGGAATCGCTGCAGGATGAGGGCCTTGCGGGATACGTTTACACGCAGGTATCTGATGTTGAGGAAGAGGTAAACGGCCTGCTTACTTACGATCGAAAGATCAACAAGTTCAACGGGTAGTGACTGTCGAAAGATGCTGGGTAATGCTCAGAGATGCTCGGCAAATTAAGCGCTGAGCAGTGGACTGAAAGATGCCCAGTTAATTGAGGTATGTCCAGTAATGCCGAGTGCTGATTCTATCCAAAGTGGTAAAAAATGCGTTTAGTTGGAGTTTCATTTTTCTGCATAACGAGTTTTCGCAGATAAAAAATTGCAATGGTGGTAAAAAATCGTCTTAGTTGGGCATAAAAATGACTTTTTAAAGTTTTGATCTCCAACTAAACGGATTTTTTACCTTTTTGGCCCCTTAAATTTCGGTCAGAAAATTGAGTGATACACAAAATTGAATATCTGCGCATAGATATTCATAGAATTGAATACATTTCTCGTTGAACTAAAAATTTTGCAACTTAACACAAAAACTCGCCTTCCAGAGGCTTGTTTCTGGAAGGCGAGGGGAAATCGTATTTCTGTAAGTACACGTTTCTGCGCTACAGGTACGCTTTGCATTTCACCTTATTGCGCCTGATCGCACGTAGGCGCAGGTAGGGGTGTCGAGCGCACATAGGCGCGTCAAGCGCGTCGCGGCAGCGCGTCGCGGTCGCGCGTAGCTGCACGTTAAGCGCTTGCACCCGAGGTAGCATCTACGCCTGCACTTGGTGCGGGAGCACCAGCAGCAGGGGCGGGAGCGCCAGCTGGTGAAACAACTGCGCCGTTAGCGCTTACAAGACGCTGGCCAGTAGTTTGAAGGTACCAGTCCAACCATGGCTTGAAGTTGAAGACAATCTCGTTGATGCCTGCATACGAGCCATCGGGATAGTACATTGCCTGGTAGTTGTGGGTATTGATGATGTCGGCTGGTGTACCTGGGACAATGGTGCGCACATACTCTTTGTCGCCGTTGCGAAGTACGCCGATGACAAACTCAACGTTTTTCATACGACCCTCGGGAAGAGAGCTGTGAACTGTGGAAAGGCGGTCGCCCGACTGTTCAGGAACGCGTTTTGCCAGCATAGTGTCTGGATTGTCGTGAGCGTTGTTGTAGTAAAGGAACTGGTTGTTATCGTCTGCGTAAGTTAGCTCAAATGGCATTGCCTTCAGGAACATGTCAATCTGATTGACCGTCAAAATGCCGTGGTCAAGCTTAACGTATGTGTCGCCCGAGACCGCGCCCACAAGCTCGGCGGCCTTCTCGACCCAATCAGGATCGTCGGGATCAATGCCCTGGATAGTGGTGGAAATTGAGTTGGTTACGTCCAGATCCTCTGGTGCGATTGGCTTTGGCTTCTTCAACTTGGAGACCACCTCTACGTATTTGACAAAGTTATCCAGGCAAAGGCCCAGGAAGCCGACGGTGCGCTCGTCGATAATGTTGCCGTCCTCGTCAAAGGCCTGCTTAGCTTTTCCAAGAAGGAACTCGTTACCAGGCAAAACATATGCGTTAACGCCTGGAGCGTCCAAAATCTTGCGCAGATGCACCTGTGCGCGAGAAGTTCCCTGGTCGTAGTAAGAAGCGCCAACAATCATGACAGGCTTGTTCTCAAACGGATGCACGTCGTAGGAGAGCCACTCGATGATGCTCTTTAGCGCAGGTGAGATGGTGTGGTTGTGCTCGGGCGTAGAAATAATGACACCGTCAGCGCGGGTAATCTTGTTGTACAGCAGGCGGAGCTGGAAGTTCTCATCCCACTTGAGGTCCTGGTTGAACAGAGGGATGTTGTCGATCTCAAGGATTTCAAGCTCAAACTGCTTGGCAAAGTGCTTTTTGATGAAGTACAGAAGCTTTCGGTTATAGGAAATCTCCGCATTTGAACCGACGATTCCGACAAATTTCATAGTGGTAGTTCCTTCCAGGCCTACAGGTTTTCCCAGTCAAAGTTCTCGGCCTCTTTGCGGAGAAGTTCGCGCGATGCGGCCATTTTTTCGTTGAGTTTTACAAACAGACGGAAATCGTCAAAGAGCAGGTCAAGCTTTTTGACGGTAGCCTTGTCCTTTAAGCTGCCCTTCTCGTCAAAGGCCTGTGCGGCGCGACCAAGAAGGAACTCAGAACCTGGCATGATTGCGGCTTTGAGCTCGGGAGCGTCCAGAATTTGGCGGAGCTGAAGCTGTGCGCGAGAAGATCCGAGGGTGCCCAGGGATGCGCCGACAATCATGACTGGCTTGTTGACCATAGGGAAGATGCCGTAAGACAGCCAAGCAAGCGCGTTTTGCAGGACCGCTGGAATGGAGTGGTCGTACTCTGGAGTTGCGATGATGACGCCGTCGGCGGCCTCAATTTTCTTTGCAAGCTCTGAGACAACCTCGGGGACCTTCATCTTTGCGGGCTTGTTGAACAGGGGAATGTTGTCGATCTCCACCAGCTCAATAGTGGCCTTTTCGGCAAAATGCTTCTGCATAAACTGCAGGAGTCTTCGGTTATTTGACTCTTTTGAATTGGTGCCAATGAGGCCAACAAAGTTAAGCATCAAACTTCCTTTCTGAATTACGCAAGGAACTCAGGCGAGATTCCCGACGAATAATATACGCGATTATCAGTGGTTACTATGAGCGCCTCGATGTCTTTTTCTTGTTCCACACGAGCAAGGAGCTGACGGGGTTTCTCGCCATAAAGACGCGTGGTCCAAATTTCTCCGTCAAGCGAGTTGTCCGAGATAATCGTGATGCTCGCAAGTTGCGTGTCAACTGGATAGCCTGTCTTGCGGTCAAGAATGTGGTGATAGGTGTGCTCGTTTACCTGCAGTTTCCTTTCGTAGGTACCGGAGGTCACCACGGACTGGTTGCAAATAGGCAGCACAGCAAGGTTGGTGCCTCGCGGTTGTCGCGGATTCTGGATGCCAATCTGCCACGGCCTATTCGCGAGCACATTGGTGCCAATTGTCTTAATGTTACCGCCAAGGTTGATAAGTGCGGAAGTGACGTGCTGACTTTCCAGATAATCTGCAATTTTGTCGGCGATGTAGCCTTTTGCCAAGCATCCCAGGTCCAGCTTCATGCCCTCTTTGGCGAGAAACACGGTGCAGCTCAGAGGATCCAATTCAATGAGTTGTGGATCAGTAAGCGACAGCGCGTGCGTGACCTCGGCGTTATTTGGAATGTGAGCGTCAGAAAAGCCGATTCGCCAGGTTTGTACCAAGGGGCCAAGTGCAATGTTTAAATGACTTGCAGGTATAAGGCTTTGTTCTTTGCCAATTTGAATGAGCTCAAACAGCTCGGGGTCAACGGGGACAGGATGCTTGCCTGCTGCATGATTGATCTGCATAAGCTCGGAATTGGCGTCGTTTGCGCTAAACCGCTGGTTATAGATGTTAAGGAGTTTAAAGACATCGTCAAGTAGCTGTTCTGCAGGACACTCCGCCTGCGAATCATTGGAGGGTGGCAATAAAGAAATGGTGATAGTCGCGCCCATCAGGTGAGTTGATCTGGAAATGTAGGTTCGTTCTGGCACGACTCTCCCATAGTGTCCAACAGCAGTTTGTTTAATTTTACCTGCAGATTGCTTAGCAGTAACTCTATTTTACGTTTGTTTGTTACGCTCATTTGTTGTATCCACAACATTTTGGCGAGAAACCCTACGGTTTTGGTAGCTCGCTGAAGATCGCTCCCGGCCCCAAAAGTGAAGACCGCTCCCAGCCTCAAAAGTGAAGAAAACTGTGGAGTTAATTTGATTATTTATTCATAGGGATGTCTGTTTATTGTTGATATGTACTCATTCCAGTATCATTTTTTGCAGAAAGAACTGATCGAAGAATTATTCTTGGCTGACGCGTATACGCCAGCCAGTTTTTTGAAGGAGCATAAAAGAAGTGGAAAAAAGAATGGCTTGGTGTGCGCGTTTTTCTCGCCAGGAGTAATGAAGTTAAATCTACGCACTTTGTAGCATTAATTGAGCGCAATTTAGTCAGTTTTCAAAGTCTTTGTCCAAGATTGAAATAAAAAAATTTATTTGAACACGATATTTCTTTAAATATTTTGTCAAAAACCATTAGTATGTTTAGTGGAGCTTTGTATAGCTCCAGGGGTACGTTCGATAGGAAAGATGGGGTTGATATGAGCAACTTTAAGAAGTCGTTTGCAACTATGTTTGCAGCAATAATGATGCTCACTGGTATCATTATTTTAGGTACAAGCACTGTTGCAAAGGCAGTGACCTATCCGTTGTCGCAGAACATTGATTTTGGCGCTGACGGAGAACTTACTGTTAACCTTAAGCCCACTTCACCCACAACCGTTAAGGACAATGCAAACATCTCTACAGGTATCGAGATTGACGCAACTGGCCTTCATAAGCCAATCGACGGTCTTTACCTGGAGATTGAGGTAAACACCAAGCAGTCCTCTGAAAACGTCAATAACACCAACAACATTACTCCTAACACCTACCTTGATAACTTTGCTACCCCAGCAGCAGCTACTCAGCCTATTATCAAGCGCGAGGAGACCATCGTTACCCCTGATGGCAGGACCATTAAGCGCCTGTACCTCAACACTATCGATACCACCGTTAAGCTGGAGCTCCCTTACGTTATGAGCTTCAGAGATATGGTTACCCCAGCAGATTTCCAGCTCAAGCCAGTTGTTCGTGTGTACAATGCAGACGGCACAGAGCTTGCTAACATGCCTGATCAGACATACTCCATCACCTACGACAAGCCTTGGCTTATGAAGCAGGTTGCAGGTGAAGAAACCAACGATCAGCTCCTGTATGGTGGTATTAACGCCCCAGGTGATTCGTCCGCGCTTTCCAACGATAAAACTTCAGACGTCATCTTTAATTTTAGGCTTTACCAGTATCATCGTGCTTATCGCTCCATCATCATTACTGATACCCTTCCTACATACGTAAACGCAGCAGGTCAGACCGTTACCGCTCACTTTGACCCAGCTAAGAACCCTAACTGGACGCTCAGCCCAGATGGACGTACCGTAACCCTCAAATTTGATATTCCTGCAGGAACCACCATTCTTAACGACTACATCAGAGATAACCTTCCTGCATATTCCCAGCTCAAGCTTTCCTTCCCGGGCGCTCGCTACCTCAACGGCACTAATCGCGTAATCTTCAACAACACTGCAACGGTTCAGGGCATACCTTACAACCCAAGTGCAGCAGAAGAGACTGTTGGCCAAGTCCCAGGCAACGAGCACAACTTTGATGACGACTCTAAGCAGTTCCGCCTTGCTGGTAATGATTTCAGCGGTAACGGCATGCTTAGCAAGCGCGGTCCCGTTACCATCCAGTACGACAAGAACGGTCTTGCTGTTAAGAAGCTTGATTACACTATCAAGTTGGTCAACAAGCTGGACACCCCACTCACCGACATCGAGTTCATCGAGGATGTTGCCAACACCGACAACCGCCTCTTCATGACTGCGCTGACCGGCAATCTTGTTGCAGTTGGCCAGCGAGTTGGACTCTCCATGGACCAGATTGAGGTCCGTGGCTACAAGGCAGACGGCAGCTACGACATCATTCCTACCAGGAAGAACGGTGCAAACTGGCTTTACCGTGCTGACATGAACTCGGCAAGCCAGCAGCAGCTGCAGTCCTATCTGGACCAGATCAACCAGGGTACGCTTGATCCATCCAATGCTTCCGCTGTGTCTCCTCAGTACAGGAAGATTGGTATTTACTTTAAGAACGTAACTCTGCAGCCAACCAGCAACATTGATTTCAACATCCAGATGATGTTCATGAATCCATTTGGCGAGGTTTACAGTGACAGACCTATTACCAACATCATCAAGGTCAATGCCAACAAAGTTAATACCGACGGTACCAAGACCCCAATGAACTTCTCCGCAAATTGGGATACTCGCTTTACTCCATTTAGCGAGAAGGTCTGGCTGTCCAAGTCCTCTTGGTACCAGCGCGTTGGTATGCCAAACGAGCGCTTCAGTGCTCGCTTTGGCTTTGCACTGTCAGAGCTTTCACCTGCTCGTTATTTGAAGAATCCAACCTTCGTTGATCTTCTCCCTGCAGGCGTTTCTTATGACGCGAACACCTCGGTTTCACCAATTGCTGACTCGCTGCAGCCTGAGAAGGTTGAGTACATCAGGAACTACAACGAGACCGGTCGCAATGCAATCAAGATTACCCTTCCATCTGGATACGTGTATCAGTATGGAACCATGGGTTATGAGATTAGGAACCTGGTAATCAACGACGACATCATTCCTTCTAAGGCCGAGAATGACGTTCTGAACAACAATAATGACGTCTACTTCTACGCCACAAACTGGACTCACGGCACACCAGATGACTTCTCTGGTATGTATAACGCCAGTAACTTTGTTCGGGATAATCTTGACATCAATATGAATGGTGTCACTGACGAGACTATTCTGAAGGCAACTGCAAAGGTTCTTGGCAACAACGTTGAGAGTATCCAGTCTGATAAACACATCCGTAGTCTTGAGCCAAATATTGCTGGCGGCGGTACATTCTACGGTAGGGCATTTACCTCGGCTACTATCATGACTGACTTTGCTGGCGTCACTGATACCAGCGGACTCTTCCAGTATCGTCTGAGCATTCGTAACTACTACAACACGCCAATGAATAAGATTCTTATGTACGACGTGTTGCCATATGTGGGCGACGGCAGAAACTCTGCTTTCAGCAATACACTTCAGGGTCCTATTGATCTGAGGATTGGTTCAACTGATGTCAGCTCCCAGTACGAGATTTACTATCGCACCGATGAACACCCAGCTCAGAACGATATCAACGAGATTAACAGCCCAGAATGGACTAAGACTCCAGCTGACTACACCAAGGTAACGGCAATCAAGATTGTTGGTAAGGATGGCACTATTCTGCCTCCATACACCGTTCTGTCTGCTGTTCTTACCATGAAGGCACCACTGTATGATCCAAACCTCTCCGAGGCTCTTGCATACAACGACATGAGCGTTATCTACAACAACGAAGCTGCTATGCGTCGTACCGAGAAGGTCGCAAACCAGCTTGTTGATATCATGGATGTCAAGGTAGAGAAGAAGTGGCTTGACGCTGACGGCAACGCAATTGCTCAGCCAGATGCTACCTCCATTACCGTAAAGCTTCTTGCCGACGGCGTTGATACTGGTAAGACACTTGACCTTACCGCGGCTAATAACTGGACTGCTTCGTTCACACACCTTCGTAAGTACACCGTTGAAACTCACAACGATGGTACCAGCACAAAGACTCCTATCGTCTACACTCTTGAAGAGGTAGGCACAGACGCTAATGGCATGGTCACTTACAATGGTAAGAAGTACAAGGTAACTGCTACTTCTGGTCAGGCAGATGAGAATTCACCAAACGATTCCGTTGCACTGAGTGTTACCAACCAGCTGCAGCAGGAGAAGGTCTCCGTCTCTGGCAAGAAGCTCTGGGACGACTCTAACAACAACGACGGTAAGCGTCCAGCTTCCATTGTTGTCAGGCTTCTTGCAGATGGTGTTGAGGTTCAGCACAAGACTGTTACCGCTGCAGATAACTGGGAGTACACCTTCTCTGACCTGCCTAAGTTCAGTGGCAACACAGAGATTACCTACACCGTTTCTGAGGACGCTGTACCTGACTACACCACAAGCATCAATGGCTTTGAGATTACAAACCAGCATGCTCCTGAGGCTTTGAGTATCCCAGTTAAGAAGGTCTGGGTTGACGACAATAATGCTCAGGGTCTACGCCCTGCTAGTGTTCACGTCAGGCTCTATGCAGACGGCACTCAGGTTGACGAGTTTGACCTGAACGCAGGTAACAACTGGTCTCACATCTTCAACGGCCTGCCACGTTATACCGCTGGTCACGAGATTGAGTACACCGTCAAGGAAGACCCAATTGCTCACTACACCACTTCCTACTCTGGTTCTTCAGCTACTGAGCTTACAGTTACCAACACCATTGAAGGTAAGGTTTCTGTTCCAGTAACAAAGAAGTGGATTGGTGCACCTGCTGATAGCGTAACTATTCACCTGCTTGCTGACGGCGTTGAGGTTCAGAGCGCTACTCTGACTGCTGCAGACAACTGGCAGCATACGTTCAGCAACCTTAACCAGTACAACAATGGCGCACTGATCAACTACACCATTACTGAGGATGCAGTTGATGGCTACACCACGCAGATTACTGGCGACGCTACCAACTATGTAGTAACTAACACTAACATGAAGACTCGCGACATTCCGGTCACCAAGGTTTGGGAGAACCAGGAAGGTGATTCTGCTGAGATTGTTCTGTATCGTGATGGTGTCGAGGTTGATAGGGTAACCATCACCAAGGCTGACGACTGGAAGCACACCTTCAGCAACCTTGAGTTCTACGACAAGACTGATGGTCACGAGTACGCATACACCATCTCCGAGACTCCTATCTCTGGTTATACAACTCAGATCACAGGTAATCAGGACGACGGTTTCACAGTGACCAACACTGCTCCTGTTGTTCCTCCAACCACGCCACCTACTACTCCAGAGCCTAAGAAGCCAGGTCTTCCTTATACTGGCGACGCTTCAGGTATTGCTTCAATCGTTGGAGCTGCAGCTCTGTCCCTGAGTGGTCTTGGTATTGCTCTTAGAAGGAAGAACAGCTAATAGCCAGGCTTTTCGAACTCGCTGATAGCTGACTAAAAACAGGCTCCTGGTAAAACCAGGAGCCTGTTTTGCGTGGCGTGTGTAAGGCCGCCAAAGCAACCAAGCTGCCAAAGTCACCGTATGTGCGGCGCAGAACTATCCCGTCGTATGTCTATCCTGGTGTTTTGTAGAGTTCCCACTTCCGCTTTAGCGCCAAGTGGTAAAAAATGCGTTTAGTTGGGGGTTACATTTTTCTGCATACGCATTTGCCCAGGAAAAACTTTTAACTATGGTAAAAATTGCGTTTAGTTGGGCTTCAAATAGTCACGTCTCAAAAAGTGGTGTAAGGCTATTTCCTTACTGCCTTCTAACCTACATTATGCCACCTCTTTACAAACCTTAAAGTCACTATCAATTACTTGTATGAGATGGTTAATGGTCTCTTGTGTACATGACCCTCTCTTAGGAGGTTCTTCAAAGAGAAGAGAGCGTTTGTCCATGAAGTGCGTTGCTACAAACCACTCTTCGTTTTGATTGATACATACCGCTCCTACAAGGCGAAGCATTGCTTGTTTTAAGGG
>JABZHH010000060.1:0-3663 GCA_015258925.1 Atopobium sp.
GAAGTTTGCTGTTCAAGAAGAACTTGAGATGAAGCCCATTGGTGTCGAGTACCTTTTTGATGGCGAGAAGGTCGTGTGTTACTTCTCGGCTGATGATCGTGTGGACTTTAGGCAGCTTGTTCGTGATCTTTCTCATGAGCTTCATGAGCGCATTGATATGCGTCAGATTGGTGTCAGGGAAGAAGCAGCGGTTATTGGTGGCTACGGTCACTGTGGACAAGAGCTCTGCTGTAGAAGGTTTGGTCTCTCTTTTGAGCCAGTTTCTATCCGCATGGCAAAAGAGCAGGATTTGCCTCTGAACTCAACTAAGATTTCTGGTGCGTGTGGCCGCTTAATGTGCTGCTTGCGCTATGAGTTTGAAGCCTATCGTGACTTTAAGAACCGTGCTCCAAAGCGCAATGCTGTCATTGAAACTCCTCTAGGCATGGCAAAAATTGTTGAGTACAACACGCCAAAAGAGGAGATTGCGCTTCGTCTTGAGAGTGGCAAGGTGGTACGTATTCCTCTTGCTGACATGGACACATCTCCTGCGGCTCAGCAGAAGTCGGAAGACCTTGGCTGTTCTTGCAGGCCAGACAGCGTTTCTCGCGCTGCACTTGAGCGCCTTGAATCTGTTGAGGTTCAGATGGCTCTGGCAGAGCTTGATAGGGCAAATGGTCTGATTGTTGATGAAGAGCCAGAGATTAACCCTGATCTCTTTGTCACAGAGACTCCAAGGCGCAAGCGTGATCGCTCCGAGCAGAACTCTTCAAATAGGCAGGAAAACGTCAAGAATTCCGGTGCAAGAAATGCCCGAGAAGAGCAGGGAGCTCAAAGTTCTTCTCGCACTCGTCGTGTAAGAACTTCAAAGAATGCTCAGGTAAATCCTGGTTCTAGTACTTTTGATGCTGCGACAGATACGCTTCGCCGTACCCGACGTCGTCATCACGCAACAGAAGAGAGTACTGCACATACTCAGGCTCCTCAGAAAAATGAGCAGGGTTCAGCTTCTGCACAAAAACAGCTTCAGGGTAAGCGTTTTAGAAGGACAGATGCTCCTCAGACGTCACAGAAAGCTGATGAGGCACAGGCACCAGTTCGTGCAAAGAGGACTCGTCGTCCAGGTGATAGGGCGGGCATGAAGACCCAGAACGCTCCACAGAATACTTCTGGTTCTAATGGTGCGCCTACCGCTGCATCTAGAGACACTCAGCCACAAAACGCTGCACGTCGTAGACATAGAAGAGCTGGACGCGATGATCGCGGTCGCGGCTCGAGGGACAACGAGTAATGTATACGCTTAAGACTGAATATGCCTTTGACTCAGCGCATTTTCTTACAAACTACTACGGCAAGTGTGAGAATCTGCATGGCCATCGTTGGCATGTGACTGCCTGCATTTCAACTGCAGAGCTTGGTGAGTCTGGTACAGAAAAAGATATGGTTATGGACTTTGGTGTCTTTAAGCGCAAGGTCCGAGCGCTATGTGATTCCCTTGATCATACGTTTTTGATTGAGGAGGGTTCTCTTTCTGAAAAGACGTTGGCCTGTCTTAAAGAAGAGGGTTTCTCGCTCACTATTTTGCCGTTTAGAACAACAGCAGAAAACTTGGCTAAGTATCTCTTTGAGCAACTTGAGTCAGAAGGTTTGCCCGTCTCTTCCGTTGAGGTTGATGAGACCCCTAACAATTGCGCCATATATTCAAAAAATATGAAGTAACCTGTTGTTTTTTAAAGCTCGTGCGAGCAACGTAACCTCGATGGGTATACTCTACGTATGTAGAGGTTTTATCTTTTATCGAGGTGGAATTTCATGGCTCACGGAGCGTTGCGGGGTGTCAATTTAACCGGTTGGCTTACGCTTGAACCGTGGGTAACTCCTGAGCCGTTTGCACGCACAGGGTGCGTTGATGAGGCTCAGCTTATTAAAGCGCTGGGCGTTGAGGACTACCACAATCTTGTTAAAGCGCATCGTTCTTCATTTATCCAGAGTTCTGACTTTGTCAGTATTGCTGCACGTGGTTTTAATGCGGTAAGAATTTCTGTGCCTTGGTACGTTTTTGATGAAGAAGCTGCAGGGACTCCATATGTTAGCTGCATTACCGAGCTTGATAGAGCTCTTGAATGGGCAGAAGAACTTGGCCTGCACGTTATTTTTGTACTGGCAGTAAATCCAGGTTTGCCTGATGGCTTGAATGACCAGCCAGGTGGTGCTCCGCGCACTAGAATTTCTGGGGAGAAATCTCTTTCTATTCTGCATAAGCTTGCCCTTCACTACGCTCACCGCAGCGGTTTTTATGGCATTGAGGTAGCCGATGAGGTTAAACCTCGTGTGCGCAAGGGCTTTAAGCTCACAGATGGTATTCCTGGTCACTCGCTTAGAAACTATTATCGCCGTGCTTATGAGACCATTAGATCTGTGGCAGGAGAAGAGCCTGTGGTCATTCTTCCAGATGGTGGCTGGCCTCAGGGATTTAGGCGTTTTATGAGCCAGCAGGCCTATCAAAACGTTTGGCTTGATGCGCACCTTGATAAACCCTGCGAGGGAATTGATTGTTCGGGTCCTCGCGGTGTACAGCAGCTTATTGATAAAAACGAAGCGTATTTGAAGACTTCTGCTTCAGGCGGTCTGCCGGTCATGGTGGGTAAGTGGTCAGCATCACTTCCAAGCATTGACGGTGCTATGACGGCAGAGGGAAGAATTGCGCTTGAGCGCATTTACACTTCCGGCCAGCTCAAAGTGTACAATACGTGTCCTGCATGGTTCTTCCAGACCTGGAAGACCTCCGCATTTTTGGCTGCATGGGACGCACGCGTTGCGCTTGCAACGTTTGAGAGGGGAATGCTCGAGTAATGACAGGATCTACTCTTTTAGCAGGTAAACTGTCTATTGTGGGCACGCCTATTGGTAACCTTTCGGACGCGTCACCGCGCGTTAAAGAAACGCTTGCAGCAGCAGATGTTATTTTATGTGAGGACACGCGTGTGACCTCAAAGCTCCTCTCGGCATTTGACATTCATGTGCCACTGCAGCGCTGTGATCAAAATATTATTGAGTCGCAAATTGAGCCAACGCTTGAGAGGCTTCGTGCGGGTCAGCGTGTTGCGTTTGTGTCAGATGCCGGCATGCCAGGCATCTCTGATCCGGGTCAGCATTTGGTAGACGCGGCGCTTTCAGAAGGCCTTGCAACGGAAGTTATTCCGGGTCCTTCTGCGGTAACCTGTGCGCTTGTTGCATCAGGTCTAGCAAGTGATCATTTCTTCTTTGAAGGATTCTTGCCCAGAAAGCATGGGCAGATTGTTCAGCGCTTACAGCAGCTTGCATCAATTCCTGGCACTATTGTGCTGTATGAGTCTCCGTTTAGGGTGCTCGCAACCGTTGAGGCCATAGCCGAGGTGTTTCCAACCAGGCAGGTGGCTCTTGTCAGAGAGCTTACTAAGCTGCACGAAGAAGTGGTGCGCGATGTGGCTCCTTGCCTTGTTGAGACACTTGCTGCAAAAGAAAACCTCAAAGGCGAGTGTGTTTTGGTCATCGCAGCTCCCACAGAAGAAGAGCTTGCCTCTGCATCATCGCAGGCAGAAGGAGAGTCTCAGCTCTCGCTTGAGGATGCAATAGAGGCCGGTCTTGCTGCTGGTACGAGAAAATCAGCCCTGGCCAAGGAGCTTGCTCAGAAGTTTGGTATTG
>JABZHH010000061.1:0-3578 GCA_015258925.1 Atopobium sp.
CCAAGTACCCCTCGTGCGTCCGCTTGAGGGACTGCTATTCTCACTTATCTGGCTTGTGACCAGGCTAATCGTTGTTACAAGTTCAGTTACTATCAGTTCAGTTGTTGCTAGTTCAGTTATTGCTAGTTCTATCGTTGCTAGTTCAGTTATTGCTTCTTGCTCTATCGTTGCTACCAGTTCAAAATTTTCCAGCCGCGCTTGTTTGCAAGTCTGGCAAGCGTTGGACCAGGGCAAACGGCGCACGGCGTTTGAGCTGCCGACAAAAGCGTTGCGTCCGAGTAATGATCGCCGTACGCGTACGCAATCTCCCAGTTGCCCTGGCCAAAACGCTGGTTGCACCACTCAGTTGCCGAGACCAGCTTCTGAGCGCCCTCAATCACGGGTCCGTCAACTTTGCTGGTGTAGTGCCCGTCTGCTCCCACCTGCATCTTTGTGGCGAGAAACGCGTCCACTCCCAGCTTCTGGGCGGCCAATTCCGCGATAGGTTCAAACGTTGCTGAAACCAACAACACGCAGCAACCTTCTGCCTGCCGACGACGCACCTCTTCCAGCGCTTGAGGGCGATACATCGCCTCAATTACCTCGCGATGAAAATCGTGCATGACGGCATTTGCAAACTCAACGCTATACTGCGTAAGTGCGCCAACAACCAGCTCACGAGCCTCTTCCTGCCTTTGAGGAAGGTGCAGCTTGTAGCGAGCTCCCCACCACACAAGCTTGAGCGTACGTGAAATTGAAGACAGATGACGGCGGAGCAAATACGCAGAGAACAAGAGTCCTGACTGTCCAGAAATGACGGTTCCGTCAAAATCAAAAACAGCAATTTTCTTGATTGAATCTGAAGTGTATTCTGTGTTAGCAGATTCTGCGGATATGGAATTTGCACTATCGCATTGCGACAGCGCATCCAAAGTATTCTGATTCCGCACAATCCACCTCACTTTACCTCTGCTTTTAAATGTTTCTGTAGCAGAAGCACTTAGACACATTCTGATGTAAAGATATCACACAATGCTCTATTTTCTGACTTGGTTTCAATAAATTAAAGATGTAATTTAAATCTTTTATGCTGGACTTTTTTACTAATGAAAAAGCCCTCCGAAGAGGGCTTGAACATGCAATGGCGGGATATGCGGGGCTCGAACCCGCGACCTCCGACGTGACAGGCCGGCGCTCTAACCAGCTGAGCTAATACCCCGGACGCCTTGTTGCGAATTGAAATAATACAGGGAACTTTTATTCTTGTCTAGCGTTATTTTCAACGAATTTGAAAATTTTCTTGAAAATAACCACTTGGCGAGAATAACCGCAGTTCAGAAGCGTGAACGCTCACTAGAAATCCACAACTTCCTTACGACAATTCTACTGAAGGGCAACGCTGGTGGTGTTTCCCGTAGAATCAGTTACCTTAAGTGTAGTTCCGTCAAGCGTAGCTGCAGTGATAGTACCGTTTCCGCCAACAGCCTTGCCGTCCTTATCGGCAATAAGGGTTGGAAGCGAGCCGTCTACCAGAGCACATGCCACAACATCCCAGCCAGAATCGCGATTCTCTGGAACCAAAATGGTGTCGTTAAAAAGAATCAGGCTGGTAGGAGTTCCCTCAACCTCAAACAGGACGCTCTTAGTTCCCGAGTCACTCGTACGAACAACAGCAGTTTTGCCGTCGCTTTGCTTCTCCAGGGAGTACTTCATGCCGTGGAAGGTAACTGAGCCGTCAACTGCCTGCTCATCCTGCTGTTTCTCGTCAGCGTAGGCGGACTGGGTCTGCTTTGGCTGCTGGCTTGCAGATTCACTCTTAGTACTTGTAGCGCAACGAACAATAAAGAACAGAGCAGTAAGCGCAACAATAGCTGCGACCACCAAAATGATGACCGATTTTCTATTTGGAGGTTCTGGCGTGTTATCGGCCTGTCGTGGGCTCTGAGGAATTTGTGCGCCCTGACCTGCACGAAGCGTTGAAATGTTCTTCAAGTCAACCGATGAAGCCTCAGGGGTCTTCTCGCCAGATGAACTTGTTCTCATGTGGTTTGCCATGCTTAAACCTCCCGACGTGCTTCAATTGCACGTCCCAATGTTACCTCATCTGCGTACTCAAGATCTCCACCTACGGGAAGTCCGCTTGCCAGTCGGGTAACCGTCATTCCAAGCGGATTGATAGTTCTGGAGAGGTACGTTGCGGTTGTTTCTCCCTCAACGTCCGGATTAGTTGCCAGAACTACTTCAGTTACGGTGCCGTCGGCCAAGCGGGACAGCAATTCGCGCACGTGGAGCTGCTCGGGACCAATCTTGTCCATGGGCGAGATTACGCCGCCCAGAACGTGGTAGAGGCCGTGGAACGCGCCAGTACGCTCGATTGCCGAGACATCCTTAGGCTCGGAGACCACGCAGATTTTGCTGCGATCTCTGGAAGAGTCCAGGCAGATGTCGCATTCGTCACGCGTTGCATAGTTGAAGCAGATAGGGCAAAAATGCACCTGCTGCTTAAGCTCCAAGATAGCCTGCGCCAACCGGCGAGCCTCCTCGGAATCAACCTCTAGAAGATGGTAGGCTATGCGCTGAGCAGACTTTGGACCAATGCCTGGTAGTCGACCTAACTCGTCAAGCAAACGCTGCAGCGCGCGACCATCATTTGTGGTATCAAACGCCATGGATTAGAACAGTCCTGGAATATTCAGTCCACCAGTTACTGCGCTCATCTGGGCAGATGCCTGAGACTCAGCAGACTCAAGAGCATCATTTACAGCAGCCAGAATCATGTCCTGGAGCATCTCAATATCCTCAGGATCAATTGCCTCAGGATCAATGGTGATGTTGGTCAGGCGCAGGTCGCCGGATGCGGTTACCTTAACAGCGCCGCCACCAGCACTTGCGGTTGCCTGCATAAGGGAAGCCTTCTGCTGGGCCTCCAAAAGTTGCTCCTGCATTTTGCGAGCCTGAGCCATCATCTGATTGCGGTTCATACCGCCCATGTTAAATCCACCACGTGCCATATGTTCTCCTATCGTCGTATCTATTTTAGACAAGTTGCGCTTTTTGCGCTGGCGCATGAGGATCCATGCACCAAAGCGTCATATCGCGAGAATATCGCGAGAAGTTCTAGTTATTTGCAGGGTCTACGGGAGTTTCGGCATCCAGTTTCTTCTCTACCGACAAAGAAACCGCTGGTCCAAACACCTTTTCAAGCATGTCTGCTACGCTGTTGAGCTCTGGAGGAAGCGCAGAACGAGCAGCGATGTCCTCTGGTGAGGCTGGTGCAGAAGCTGGCTTTGGAGCCGGAACTGGTTCGGGTTCAGGCGCTGTAGGTGCAGGCGCTGGTGCGGGTGCAGGTGCAGTTGGAGCCGCTGGTGCAGCTGGAGCTGCTGGCACAGGCGCAGGTGCAACTGGAGCTGGAACAGCGTCTTCAACAGAGCTGTCCAAAACTGCAGCTACATCGTCATCGCTGTAAGGTACCTGATCGTAGTCGAGAGCCTCAGTAGGCGCACTGCCAGGCGCAGGCTCATCCCAAGGCATCGGATATGACGCCTCTGGCGCTGGTGCAACGGGAGCTGCAGGTGCTGGAGCAGGCGCAGGTACCTGAG
>JABZHH010000062.1:0-3501 GCA_015258925.1 Atopobium sp.
GCTCTTGTCCACAATGACCGTAGCCACCAATAACCGCTGCTTCTTCCCTGACGCCAATCTGACGCATGTCAATGCGCTCGTGAAGCTCATGAGAAAGCTCGCGAACAAGCTGTCTAAAGTCCACACGGTCATCAGCCGAGAAGTAACACACGACCTTCTCGCCATCAAAAAGGTACTCGACGCCAATAGGCTTCATCTCAAGTTCTTCTTGAACAGCAAACTTCCTGAATACAGGAAGCGCCGCCTCGCCCTTAGCGGCAAGCTCTTCTGCGCGAGAAAGATCCTCGTCAGTTGCTACACGAACAACGTCTTTGAGCTCGGCTTTGTTTGTCTTGTACTCAAACTCCTCCTGAGAAATCTCACGAGGATCAGCAACAGCAAGACCAATCTCTAGACCGCGCTCGGTCTGGCAGATAACGTGGTCACCTTCAAGAACGCCGGACTCCTTTGGATCAAACCAAAGGTCGCGCGCGGCGTATTCAAATTTCACCGGGACAACGGTGGGCATGTAAGTGCCTCCTTGATATGCAGCAGCATAACCTCAAGGGTTAGCTGGGGAGAAACAGAGCGATCCAGGTTGTATTGAGCCTCTTGCACCGCAGCAAGAGCCCCCAAAACACCCTGGGTATGAGTTTGAGATGCAACGCGGTCAATAATGCCTGCTGCATCCGTATTTACTATCTCTTCATCAACCGCTTCGCAACATAAAAGTACGTCGCGAAGAAGCGATTCCAGAATTGCCAACATTTCTATGATACCCGAACGCTCGCGCACTGTGAGTTCTCGCTTATTTGCCGCCTCAACCTGCTTCAACGCAGCGCTGGTAAGAAAGTCTTCATTTTGAGCAAGCGCCTCTTCTTGGGCACGTCTTACATCCCCTAGAGGAATTTTTGCAGCTTCTATCAGCTCTTTTGCGGAAGTGAGTACATCCCACGAGTCATTTCTGAGCAGATTGCCAAAAACATCAATGAGCTGTCTGCGAATGTTTTTTCGTGTAGAAGACTGCAAAAACTCCACAGCTCTACCAGGGGTTCCTGTTGCTGCAAGCGCAATACGAGCTTCCTGCTCTGTGGCGGAAATCTCTCGCATAATAGCGGCTTTAGCAGCAGCGTCAGTGAGTGTTCTAAACGCAACTACCTGACAACGAGAAACAATGGTGGGAAGCACCGCAGAAGAAGAACGTGCAGACAGAATAAAGATGGTGTCTGCAGGTGGCTCTTCAATAGTTTTGAGCAGTGCATTTGCAGAATTTTCTCTGAGCAAATCAGCGCGGTCAATCACGTAAATCTTATGAGTTGAGCGCATAGGTGCCAGACTAACATCAGCGATGAGCTGACGAATCTGCTCAATGAGGTAGCCATTTGCGGAAGCTGGAGTAAGTACGTGCACGTCAGGGTGAGTACCGCGAGAAATACGAATGCAGTCGTCACAGGCAGCGTCACCGCCTTGAGCGCAAAGCACGCACTGCGCCAAAGCTTTAGCTGCAAGACCTTTACCGGAACCAGGAGCTCCTACAAACAGATAGGCGTGACCAAGCTTGTGCTCATGAAGTGCGCGTGCAAGCAGATTTTGAACTTGAGGTTGATCCTGAAGACGGGTAAGTGCCTGAGGAAGTGGATAGGTGTTTTGAGTAGTATGTGTGCTCTCTTGAGTCATAAACGCGTCACTCACCAAGCTCACAAATACCAGGAATAAGATCTGCTAACAGCTGACGAGTACGTGCACGAACCTCATCAATTGTGCCATCTGCATCTACAGATTTTACGCGCTCTGGCTCATTTTGCAGAAGTTGCTTATAACCAGCAAAAACCCGCTCCTGGAAGGCAACACCTTCTGCTTCTAGTCTATCGGCGTCATTTTGAGTAGCGCGCGCATGCGCAACTGTTGGCTCGAGCATAAAAACAAGAGTTCTATCAGGAGAAACCCCACAGCTTCCCAAGCGATTTGCACGATGAACGAGGTCTGTATCAAGACCGCGACCAGCTGCTTGATAGGCAAAGGTGGAGTCATAGAAGCGATCACACAAGACAACTTTGCCCGCAGCTAGAGCTGGTCGGATAACCTCTCCTACCAGCTGGGCACGACTTGCTTCATAGAGCAACAGCTCGCATTCATCGCACATCATGCCGTTTTCTGGATTAAGTACCATGCCTCTAATCTGCTCAGAAATAGCAGTGCCGCCAGGCTCACGAACAAAGACCACATCAAAGCCAAGAGCTTCAAGATCTTCTCGCAGAAGAGAAGCTTGTGTTGACTTACCACAGCCATCAACGCCTTCAAGCGTGATAAACAAGCCTTGAGATGTACGTGCGTCTTTGTTCATGCTTCCCTCCCTCTTAACTATCTCACGATACAGGCAGATTGTGTTTCTCGCCATGAATATTCTAAAGGTTTTGCGCATTTCCACATGAAAAGTGCTCAAAAATGGGTAAAAATACGTATGGAGCGGGCGTTGGAGAGGGACGCTCGTTCTTCCGAAAACGGTGCACCTCTCGATGCACCGTCATACGTTTACTTTTTTGCTGCCTTGGTGGATTTGGTGCTCTTAGTACTCTTACGAGCGCCTCTACGCGAGGCAGTTTTCTTTTCTTTACCAGGGCAATCGTAGTTTGGACAGAGCTTCCAAGGACCCCTCTGGGTAGTAACAACCACCATAGGAGCGCCACAATCTGGGCAGACCTCATCGGTCTTCTCGAGCTTTCCACGAGCAGGCAGAGGATAGCTGGTCTCGCACTCCTCGTAGTTGGTGCAGCGAATAAAACGCTTGCCCGTACGCTCTGACTTGTGGGCCACCAGGTCCCCGTGCTTGCCATTGGCCTTGCAGGTTGGACACTCACCCACAATAAGATCTGGCTCTGCGTTTGTAGGACAAGCAGGATTAATGCAAGTCTCATACGCACGCTGTCTAAACGGCTGAACCTTTACGCGAGGAGCACCGCACTCTGGGCAGACACCGGCCTCTCCCTCAAGTGGCTCAACGCGTCCCTGCGGCAGTGGATAGGTAACATCGCAGTCTGGCCAACCCATGCAGCCAACAAAGCTTCCACGAGTCTTCAGAGAGCTCTTAGCAACCAAGTCTTTGCCGCACTTAGGGCAAGTTCCCACCTTTGCGTCAGCAGTAACTGCATCAGCAATGGCCTCAGACAGGTCTTCTTTGTGGTCAATGAGCGTATCAATCATGCCTGCAAGCAGGGTTCTTGAGTGTGTAACAACGCCATCACGCGTATCTTTGCCCTCAGCAACGCTTGTCATATCGGACTCAAGCTCTGCCGTCATATCAGGCGAGGTAATGTGTGGCGCAAACTGCGAGAGCGCATCAACAATTGCCATACCAAGCTGACTGGGCTCAACAGGATCATTCTTGAGATATTTACGCTGGTAAAGCGTATCAATAATGGAGGCACGCGTGGACTTTGTACCAAGGCCTCGCTTCTCCATCTCTTGAATAAGCTTGCCCTGGCTATAGCGAGCAGGCGGCTCTGTCTGCTTAGCGTCAAGCGA
>JABZHH010000063.1:0-3187 GCA_015258925.1 Atopobium sp.
ACTATATTTTAGGAAATAACCGCACTTCTTTTAAACACCTGAAATGCTTGCTTACACCACTTTTCGGGACACGACCGGATTTGCCTGATTTCATCAAAGAATCTGTATCCAAAATACAGATTCTTTGCACTTTTCAGGCTCACTTTTCAGGCTCACTTTTCAGGCTCGCTTTTCAGGCTCGCTTTCCAGGCAGAGTTTAAAGTGCGTCCGAGTTCGCCTTTCCATGGAGCCTGATTTTCTCGCCATGTCTGAATAAATTGCCGGAAAAGTTCACCAAGTCTGAGCTATTTGCCGGTTTTTCTCGTCATGTCTGAGCTGTTTTACACAGACTTCATGCACTTTTCAGGCTCGCAATTCCAAGCCTCACTGATAGAGCTCACGAATCACCGCAGAAACCATGTGTTATCTGCGCCAAGTCGAGCTAGATCCGCAAAACCGTATATACTCGAATGAAGCGTTATCTGGCGAGAAGCCCCGTGTGCTCGGAACCCTCGTGGACCTGACGCCCGCTCATCGCGGACCCGACGTCCGCTCGTTGCGGACCCGACGCCCGCTCATCGCGGACCCACCGTCGCTCGACGCTCGCCGTCGTTACCACCTACGACCAGGAAGGAAGCCTGTTGGAGACATTCGAATTTGTGCTCATTGTTTTGACCTGCGTCGCGGCTTCCTCGGTTATCGACAAGTTTGTCAACGTCTCCATCCCCGTTATCCAGGTTGTTATCGGCCTGCTTGTTGCGCTCGTGCTGCCCAGCGTCCAGGAGGTTCACCTGGAATCCGAGCTCTTTATGCTGCTCTTTATTGCCCCACTCCTGTTCAACGAGACGAGAGAAACCAACATTCGTGCACTTCTCCTCAACCTGAACAGTATTTTGTCGCTGGCGATTGCTCTGGTAGTTGTCAGCGTGCTTTCGGTCGGCTACGCCCTCCACCTTATGGTCCCCTCAATCCCTTTAGCTGCGGCGTTTGCGCTGGCCTCGGCCCTGGGGCCAACCGATGCAGCCACCGTCACCGCGCTTAAGTCCAACATCCACCTGACCCATCGCCAGCAAACGCTTCTCTCGGGAGAGTCCTTGATTAACGATGCATCCGGCGTCGTTGCATTCCAGTTCTCCGTAGCTGCGGCCGTAACAGGTGCGTTCTCGCTGGTAGACGCAGCGGGATCTTTCACGGTGCTTTTTGTGGGCGGCGTGGCAATGGGAATTGTCACTGGCTTTGCCTTCTCTGCCATCAACGCAATGCTTGGTAGGTTGGGTTACGAGGACACCGTCGCAAACGTTCTCTATGAAGTACTGACGCCGTTTCTTGTCTATCTTCTTGCCGAAACCTTCCACGTTTCTGGCGTACTTGCTGTTGTAGCAGCCGGCTTGGTGATTGCGCTCCCACGAAGGCAGAGCAATAATGCGCTATTTGCAAGGCAAAAATTGGTCTCAGATTCCACGTGGAAAGTCATTAGTTTCCTCATCAACGGCACCATCTTTGTCTTCCTAGGAATGCAGCTCCCCCTCGCCGTGCTTCCTGGCACCAACGGCGGCCTCAATATCCTGCAAATTCTAGGAATTGTTGTCGTGATTACCCTGTTCATGCACGGTGTTCGCTTTGCGTGGCTCTACGCGCTGGAAACTTACAAGCTCCACAAGGGCGGTCATCTCTGCACCGGAAAAGACGCCGTCGACGGCGAGAATGACCTCGCAGGTAGCAGCTCCAACGGCGAGAAACCCGACCAGCCGCTCGCTGAACTGGGCTCAGAGCAAACCTCGGAGCAGATCGCTGAGCAGCCCAAACCCACGTGCGCTATAAAGCCCATCTCAATCACGTCGGCCGAACTCATCAAGAACGTGCTGGTTACCACTATTGCAGGCGCAAAAGGTGCGGTAACGTTGTCGATTATCCTCACCTTGCCTCTCACAACCCAGTCCGGAGCAGCATTTCCGCAGAGGGATTTGCTGATCACCATCGCCGCCGGCGTTATTCTCGCCACGTTACTTTTAGCGGACAATCTGTTACCCGTGCTATCAAA
Source organism: Atopobium sp. (assembly GCA_015258925.1). Taxonomy (GTDB): domain Bacteria; phylum Actinomycetota; class Coriobacteriia; order Coriobacteriales; family Atopobiaceae; genus Lancefieldella. The sequence continues at coordinate 2,021 of JABZHH010000063.1, forward strand.
GTCCCCTGAGGCAGACTCTGACCTGCCCGAACGTCTCCACAAGGGAGAGATTGCCGTTCTTGAGGCAACTCTCGGCGAGCTCAGGAGCATGTTACAGTCAGAAAACGCCAAAGCAAAGTATCTACCTGCGCTTCGTTTGACTATCACGCGCTATACCAACCGCTTGTTTGCCTCTCGCATCACTGTCCCTGGCTCGGGCGAACTTGTCAAAAAGCTAGTTCTTCACGAGACAGAAGTCCAGCAGAAATGCCTCGAGGAGCTACGCGAGCGCCATATTAAAACGCACAATCCCATTCCGTGGGATCAAATTGTCGATGACATTACTTCAATCCGCAGGTCAGTAGGCTATTACGGACCCATCGCAAACATTGCTGCAACAACAAACCACCGCTCGCGGATTGCCGTTGCCCTTCACGAGCTTAAGCTGGCAGCGCAACGCATCATCGACGGCGAAATCAGGCACCTTGAGGACGCAGACCAGTCCTACTACCAGGCGTGTTTATACGCACTTGAGATGGAATACGCTGAGCTTGATGACCTGGAGCGCATTGCTAATGGTGACGATGAGGAGCTGGCGGTCATCGCATCTAATCTGATGATCGACCACGAGTCAGCAATTGAGTCCATCTGGGGCCGCATCAACATCAATGATGAGCATGACTCCAGCACCACCCAAGTCTCCTACCTGCTGCCTTACAACCTGAGCTCACACAAGATGTCGCCTCACTTTAGGCAGCAGATTGCGGACGCTCGAAAATACGCCGACGACGTGGCAGAAAACGCCCTGCGCATTGAGTTGGACCAGATTTCGCGCCTGCAGTTTGAGGGTGTCATCGACCGCGAGGTTGCCTCTCACCTGCGCGAAAACGTCTACTACCTGCAAATGACGTTGAGTGAGTAGCATGAGCGCTACACCAGATACGCACCACGCCGCCGATGCGGCTACCACCCACCACATTGCTACACGCCCCGCCAACCCTGTGGCGAGAAAAACGATCATCTCCGGACTTTCCATCCACACGCAGATGTCCTCTGTAGCTGGAGCCCCTGTCGTCTACCTCTTGGGTGACGTGGCCGACAACTCCCCCGTTCAGGTACCTGAAGGCGTGAGCCTCGTAAACATCGGCGTTGACCTGTGGGAAGAGAACTTCTCGCCCTGGTGTGCAC
>JABZHH010000064.1:0-3006 GCA_015258925.1 Atopobium sp.
CACAAAGGACTTAAGCTCAATCGAAACATTAAAGCTGTAAGTTAAAACTTGTCGTGAATTATTTACAACACGTCCTCTTTTAGTAAAAACGTTTTTATAGCCCAGTTATAGATATTTGAAGAATATCTATAGCTGGGTATTTTAGCAGTTTACCTGCGATTTCTTTTCATATATACTTACCAATCCGTTGAAATATGTTCAAATAAGAAAAACAATAGTTTTTCTTGAAATACACGAGTTAAGGAATATGAAATGTCAAAGTATTTGCGCAACAACGTAAAGCTGCTCGCAATTGCAGGCATTATGGCAAGCGTGCTGGTTTTCTCGCCAGTGCTTTCTGCGATAGCTCTTGCTGAGGGTACTGAGGTAGCTGAGGTAAGCGCTACAACAGAGACTGCTGCCACGACCGAGGCGGCTGCCGCTACGACCGAAGCGACTGCTACAACTGAGACGACCACTGCTGCCTCAACAGATGATGACAGTGATGCAGAGGCTGTTGGATCTTATATGGGTGCCGATGGCATAATGCGTGAAATCCACGTTTCAGTCTCAACAGATGGCGGCACTTATAACGGAAAAGATTATATTCCACCAACTATTTCAGATGATTTTAAGAGTGTTTCTTTTAGCAGCAATGTTCAGCGTGAGGGATACACACTGGTAGGTTTTTCAACAGGTTATTTTTCGCAAGAGGAAGTGAACAATGCAACACCAGATATGTCGAAACCATATACTATCGATGAGAGTGGCAATGTTCATATGAATTTGGATGATATTGTTGCCTGGAGCATTACCGACAATATTGATACAAACACTATTACGAGTCTCTATCATCTAACTACCTTATGGGCACCAAATCCTGAGCCAGAGCCAGAACCAGAGCCTCAGCCAGAACCAGAGCCAGCGCCTACACCAGTTGCACCTGCGTCCGATTCAGTCCAGCAGTCACTACCAAGGCGCGAGAAAAGCGTTCTGCCCAACACCGGTGACGCAAGCTCTGTAGCAGGTGTTGTTGCAGCAGCTGGTACTACTCTTGTTGCACTTGGTATCCGCAAGAAAATGCAGCAGTAAATAGTCGCTTCCTAGTAGAAATAAATCCCTATGTCTAAGTATTTTCACAACAACACAAAGCTTCTCATTCTTTCTGGTGTTCTTGCAGGAGCATTGGTTTTCTCGCCAGCACTTTCTTCTCTTGCGCTTGCTGAAGGTACGCAGGTAACAGAAGCAACTGCAACTACTGCTACGACCGATGTAGCTGAGGCAACTGCCTCGACTGAGTCGTCTGCTACAACCGAGACGACTGCTGTAACTGCCGCAACTGAGACAACCGCAGCGACTGAAGCAGTCGCTTCAACTGAGGCTGCTGCTAGCACCACCTCAACAGATGACAATGGCGCAACTATTGTTCGTTTTTATGATCCTGAAGTTGGTTGGAATACTAGAATTAACCTTGTTGTCGGTGCATACGGCACTCAATACAATGGAAATGCCTATATTCCTGCAACGATTTCAGACGACCATAAGAGCTTCACTTTTGATGGAAATATTCATCGAGATGGTTACACGCTGGTAGGTTACTCGTCAGAATTGCTTTCAAATGATCAAAGGGATAATGCAACTGCGGACCAGTCGATGCCTTACACCGTTGATGCTAATGGATTTGTTCACGTGAATTTTGCTGATATTACCTCGTGGTCCGTTACCGATGACCTGCGTGATGACACAACAACTTACTATTACTTTTTTGCTCCTCTTTGGGCACCAAATCCAGAGCCTGAACCAGCACCAGAGCCTGAACCACAGCCAGCGCCTGCACCAGTTGCACCTGCGTCCGATTCAGTCCAGCAGTCAGCACCAAGGCGCGAGAAGAACGTTCTTCCTAACACGGGTGACGCAAGCTCTGTAGCAGGTATTGTTGCAGCAGCCGGCACTACTCTTGTTGCTCTTGGCCTGTGTAAGAAACTGCAGTAGTAACCTGTGATAAGAAATTTAACTAGAACAAAACGCTCCTAGAAACAAAAGTTCCTAGGAGCGTTCCTTTTAGCAATTTGTGGCTCGCGGTTAAACGAGCCTTTAAAACATGTTAAAAGATATATCCCTTTGCAACAGCCCAGTTCCAAATGCGGTCTGCCTGTACTTCACAGCGCTGCTTAAGTTCAGCAGTGTTAGAACCAGTGAAGGTAACCTGCTGAACAGAAAGAGGAAGGTTATCTGGTCTAGTAATAGTAAGAGTTGCACTGTTCATAGCCATGCGAGCTGTTTTGTTGGCACCAATGCGGACTTTAACAGTAAAGTAACCACGATCAACAGGCCACTCGGTAACTTCTCCGCTATTGGCTGTTCCAGACCTGAATCCATTTGCATTAGCAATAATGCTATAGCCATTCATAAAGAAACCAGCTGCAATAAGCAGGCCACCAATGGCACACAAAAGAATTCCTGCAAAGATGGTGCCCTCACCATTTAAATTAAAGAAATTCCAGAGGCCGCCAACAGCGAAAAATGCACCAGTTGCCCAACCAACAAGAGGACTAGCGCCTCCCTGAGGTTTACCAAAATCAATTACATCGTAAGTAAGAGGAATTGGGGAGGTGTCGTTTTTATCGTAAAGATAAACGTTACCTGGAATTTCCTGTTTATGAGTGGGTTTTTGTGGTGCTTCTGGTGGAGTTGGAAGTGACATAAAGCGTCCTCCTTGTAGCTGGTAGAACCGTTCAGGATATAAAAATTATCCTATTTGAGAGATTTATTGTAACATATTGGATAGTACGGTCTTAAATTTTTTAATTTTGCACCCCACCTATCGAAAGGATGCTTAATGAAAAGACGTCAACTAGCGCTGACCTGTGCACTGGTCCTTGCGCTTTCATCAGGTGTTGTATTTACTGCGTGTAGCCCTAATATTTTTGGTTTACCATCACCTGAAGAGATTGCCGCTCAGAAGGAAGTAGAAGAGAAGAAAGCTGCTCTTGCTCCTTATGTGGGCATTTGGGAAGCCAAGTCAAT
>JABZHH010000065.1:0-2979 GCA_015258925.1 Atopobium sp.
CTTACTACTTCTTAAGTGAAGAAAGTGCTGGATGAATCTTATCTTTGTCGGAAAGAATAACTTTTGCAGGATCTAAGGTTTTCTCGCCAAGAAACGCTGGCCACTCAACGCCAAGCTCTGGATCGTTCCACATAATGCCGCCCTCATCACCTGGGTGATAGATGTCGTCACACTTGTAGCAGAACTCTGCAGTCTCGGAGAGTACCAAGAAACCGTGGGCAAAGCCGCGAGGAACAAAGAACTGTCTGCGATTCTCCGCGGACAAAACAACGCCTTCCCACTGACCCCAGGTTGGACTTCCCTCTCGCAGGTCAACCGCAACGTCAAAAACAGTGCCGGAGATTACGCGCACAAGCTTTGCCTGCGGATGCTCAATCTGGAAGTGAAGGCCGCGAAGTACGCCCTGAACGGAATAAGACTGATTGTCCTGCACAAATGAAGCCTCAATGCCGCCGGCAACAAAGTTTTCTTCACGGTAGGTCTCCATAAAGCCACCACGAGCATCACCGTACAGCTTTACGTCCACAACCTTTACACCTTCAATCGAGGTGTCATAAAACGTAAAATTGCCCGATTGAGTAGGGTTTTTAAGCTCTTTTGGAAACTCCATAGCGTTCACCTTTCAATTTCTTTAGGTAATCTACTATATACGAGTCAAGATTAATACATCTTTTGAGCTATGATATTCATGCAGTTAACGTGTAATTTGCAATTCAAAGGATGCTTGTGAGAATTCTTGCAGTCGTTCCCGCTTACAACGAAGAAGCCTGCATTGCTTCAACTATTACAGAGTTGTGTCAGGCAGCTCCTCAAGTTGATTACATCGTAATCAACGACGGCTCCGCTGACCGCACACTGGATATCTGTAAAGAGCGTGGATTTAACTACCTCAATTTACCTGTTAACGGAGGCCTTTCTGCAGGCTTTAGGGCTGGTATGCGCTACGCCAAAGAACATAGTTATGACGCTGTGGTGCAGTTTGACTCCGATGGTCAGCATAGACCTGAGTACATCGCTCCTATGGCCCAGGCAATGGTAAACGAGGGAGCAAACATCGTCATTGCTTCTCGCTTTGTCACCAAGGCTCGCGGAAACTCTCCTCGAGAGATTGGCTCCAAGCTGATTTCTTGGCTTATTAAGACAAGCACTGGTCAAACCATTACTGACCCTACCTCAGGCATGCGTATGTACGACCGCGGCCTCATTGAGACGTATGCGCGCTCCTTTGACTTCTCCCCCGAGCCAGACACTATCTCGTTGCTGATGCGTCGAGGAGCTAAGGTTGTCGAGATTGAAACTGAAATGCGCGAGCGTCAAGGTGGCGAGTCCTACTTGAGCTTTTACAACTCAATTATGTACATGGCTCGCACGTGTCTCTCACTTTTGCTCTTCCAGTGGTTTAGATAAGGTGACACCATGACTTTAGTTCTCAGAATTCTGCTGCTTATTGGCGCCCTATTTGCCATGGGCATTGTCATCAATAGCGTCCGCAAATCAAAGATTCGCATCTCCGACTCTGTCTATTGGGTTGTTTCTGCAGGAATCCTCGTTTTGTTTGCGCTTATCCCCCAGCTTGCGTATTTCTTTGCTGGGCTTTTTGGCTTTATGAGTCCCTCAAACTTTGTCATGCTACTTGTTATTGTGCTGATGCTTATCAGGATTTTCCATCAGTCCTGTGCAATTTCTAAGCTTACTTTTAAGGTTGAACAGCTTTCAAGCGAACTTGCCCTACGCGACAAAGACGCACGTGACGAGAAAAACCTTGATTTTGTAACTGATCTTAACCAGCGTACGCGCGTGTAAACGACGCGGCGGTCCTCTGGCAGCATGCTCATCTACCTGCGCTTTATTTAAAAAGTCCGCCTATGCAGCGGACTTTTTCTTTTGGTCTTTAAAGCCCAAGAAGCAAAAAATGCCAAATACCAGAGCGAGAATTGCAAGCGAGGCATCGTATAGAATGCAAGCTCCCATAATGCCAAAGCTGCCTACAAACCATCCTCCTGTAAGCGCAGCAAAACCTGCACCTGCAGCATAGCTCACAAACACCGCAACCTGCTTACGCATGGTTACTACCGCGTAGTACAAGATAACCGTTAAAGCATTAAGCAAGCCACCAAAGAGCAGCATCAAAAGCTCTAACTTATACGGTTCAAAATCAAGGCCGTACAAAAGTCCAAGAACTGGAGCTCCTAGCGGCCAAGCCAGCGCCATAGAAACAACAGTAGCTAAAGCAACTACGGCAAAACCCTTAAGAATCAGGCCCACAAACTGCTTGTCTTGCTGATTATTCCAATATTCAGCCATCTGAGTAAGCAGCGGCTTAAAGACAAAGTTACTTAAAAGATTGATAACCATAGCAGGCATGGCTAATGCCGTAAAGAACGTAAGAAGCGCCTGATCGCTCAAAGCGCCCAGTGCATAGCGAGGAGCGCCAACAACGTATGTCAGCAAGAATGAGCCAGCAAATAATGGAGCGGTGGTAACCAACAGCTTTGTAATTTGCTTAACGTTAAAGGTAGGCTTAAGCGTTGCCATCTGCTTAGTAGGAGGAATAACAAGCGCAACCATAACTACCAGCGATGCAATAAAAGAAAGAGCCGCACCAACAAGCAAGTTCTTTGTAAGAAGCACGCCTACTGCAAAGCCAACAACGGTTGCAAGCACGCGATAAAAGAACGCTCTGCCGGCAATATCTAAACGACCATGTTGTTGGAACATGCCGTGGAAAACGTCTTCTACAACATCAAATAAACGAAGCGAAGCGATGAGGGCATATAACACTCCCTCGTAGCTCAATCCCTGGGACTGCAGGGTAAAAATAATAATTCCCGCAATCATCAAACCAGTTGTGATGATTCGTGCCGCAAGATACACACCAAACGAAAACACTTCTTCTGTGTCGGTGACCTGGTACGTCCTAATTTCAAAGTGACCAATAACCATAAGCTGCTGAGCAACAGCATACGCAAGCGAGAAAAC
>JABZHH010000066.1:0-2734 GCA_015258925.1 Atopobium sp.
GTCCTGGTGACCGCAATGTCCTCCACAGCCATGTGAGAGGGTCCTGTAGCTGCAGATTCGCAGCCGGCAGCAACACCTACAAGCACCACGGGCGACTTCATCATGCCAAGGTTGACGCGAATCTGATCCAGCGTTCGAGAGGTCACAAACGTGGCATAGCACGGTGCAAAAACATGAAAGCCCTCATTTGCACAGGCAGACGCCACTTCAATAAGGTTCTGCTCTGCAATTCCACACTGGATGTAGCCGTCTGGTCGAAGCTCTCGAAAGCAATCCAGATTCAAACGACGACCATAGTCGGCAACAGCAACGGCTAACAACTCGTCATCTTCAGCGAGCTTACCCATTACCCAACCAAATACCTCTTTTGTATTCATACCTGCAAGCATCTGCGACTCTTCAGCCGAAATGCACGCTGGCTGCAAAGATGTGCCTAGCATGAGCATGCCTCCTCTGCAACTTTCAGATCAGACAATGCCTGTTCATAGAGGTCGTCCGTCACGCACGCGTCGTGGAACGAGACGTTATTCTCGGCAAATGAAAGTCCTTTGCCCTTGATGGTGTGCGCAATAATCGCACGAGGCCTAGAAGTTTGCTGCTTTAATACGTCGTACAGCGCAAGCACATCATGTCCATCTACCTCGACAGATTCAAAACCAAACGCATCAAACTTTCTTGCAATTGAACCGGTATCCAAAATGGACGCGCAAGGGCCGTCCAGCTGCATGCGGTTCTGATCAACAATGACCGTCACGTTGGAAAGCTGGTTGTGGCCGATAAACGCGGCGCTCTCCCAAATGGAGCCCTCGTCGCACTCGCCGTCGCCCAGAATACAAAAAACGCGAGAAGGAAGATCTTTTCTGCGAAGGCTTAACCCCAGGCCAGCGGCATAGCCCAAGCCCATGCCAAGGCTGCCACCAGAAATTTCAAAGCCACGCTGAGGGTCTCGCAGTGGATGCTTAAAGAGTACGGCATCGGGTCCAAAGACCCCGCGGTCAATATCCTCTTGAGAGATCATTTCTGCACGTAGAAGAGCTGGGAACAAAGCCAGCGATGTGTGAGCCTTAGAGAGAATCAAGCGGTCTCTGAGTTCCCACTCGCAATCCCTGTGGCCTACCTGCATAACCTTGTTCAAAAGCACGGAGACTATGTCTGCTACAGAACACGCGCCGCCAATGTGAAATGGCGTTGAGCTGTAGCGATGTGCCAGCTCGATAATGCCTCGACGCACTGCCAGCGCCTCGTGGTGCAAATCAAGTTCAAGCTGTTTTCGCTGATCAGAGTCTATTTCTGCAGAAGTCAGCGATGCACCCACGTGCTCTGACTGGCGAACAGAAGAGATGTCCAGAGGCCCAATAGAGCCATCTACCTGCTCAGATACGCCAACAACACTCTGATGCGGGGCAAGCCAAGTCTGGCTCCACTCAATGCAATTACCGTCGGACAGCTCGATTACCTGCTCAAGTACAAGCAAAGCCTCATTTGGAGAACACTGCAGGTAGTCGGCATGGTCTTTACCTGCAATTTGCGACTGATAGCGCATGCGAGAGCGCGCAATCTCTTTTTGAGAAGTTCTTTCGACCGCGTCAAAGAGCGACTCATTCTCAAAGTCTGCCTCTTCAAGCTGAGGACAAACAAGCAGGTTAGACCACGATTCCTGGCATACCACAGGTCTATCCGAGACGCTCCTGACACGGCGCAAAAAGAGTACATCAGAGCCGATGGGAATCTCTAGGTGCTCGGCAACAGCTTGATCTGCAGGAACTACCTGCTTAAATAGGACTTCGGTTCGATACTCAAAGCCGCCATCTCTGAGTGCGGCTGCAAATGAAAGTACGGTATTTCCTGCCGCATGACGAACGGTGTTAGAGATAACCTGTGTTGCTCGACCCTTTTGAGTAAGCAGCAAACCCTCTTTGACCAGGGATTGAATAGCTTTTCTGATGGTTCCTCGGCTGACGCCATACTGCGCCATAAATTCGGCCTCAGACGGAATGTACGTTCCCGCCTTCCAGTCTTCTGACAGAATTTTGACGCGCATCAAATCTGACAACTGAACATGAAGAGGTGTAGCGGACGACGAATTGAGTCCTCCTCTGACCTGGGGAGATAGTAACTCAGTAGCCGCATCTTCAGAAACTAAAACCGGAAAAACACCTGTCTCAAATGACATAGGTCCTCCGAAGTGAGTAAGAAATTAGTCATGCATACGTTAGGTACAAGACAAGTAGTATACAAGTTTCTAAAGGAGAACAGAATAGGTATGGAAATAACTTTTGCTGGTCGACATTGCAGAATATAATTACTTTGTTAAATAAATTTACTCTTGATCAAATTAGCCTTTAAGGAGATTTGATAATGACACATTTGCCTGATAGATCGTTTCTTAAGTCATTGTTTGATAAATATGATTTTAGTTATGTTTTGGAGCACTTTTTTGACGAAAACGGCGTAAAAGACTCAGCCCCAGACGAACTAAAGGCTGAATTCAAAGATGTCGAATTCAAACGTTATCCCGAAAATGGCTGCCTTTAATTACATAAGGCAAAACTTGACTAGTAACTCCTAACCTGAACTGCCTCCCATTTCTTATGTCCAAGAAATGGGAGGCAGTTCAGGCGCAGAGGGCTTTTTTATTTCGTTTATTGAACAACTAACTTACTAGAATCTTTGAATTTTTCTACAATAACGGTCCTCTCATCCGTTAAATTTCGATAGCTGAACGGTGTCCAAC
>JABZHH010000067.1:0-2710 GCA_015258925.1 Atopobium sp.
CTCGTCACCCGTAATTGCCCACGCGCGTTCTACCAGGTCAAACTTGACCCACTGATTACCGCACGGCAACGTTCCTTTTGCGCGCGCAAGCTTTCCAAAAACGCCAGCCGACGCTGCGTCCAAAAGCCAAATCAAGTGCGTTGGACTTGGAAGCTCAGCGTGAGTCAGCGCCATAGTCTCCAGGTCAGGCCCCTCGTCCTTCTCGCTAGCTGGATCTTTAAGAACAGAACCATCAAGTGCGCGAGTCAGAAGTCCATTCCACCACTCGTCGGGAATATCAGCATACGAAGACTCAGCGATAACCTCTGCCTGCGGATTCATCTCTGCCGCAAGCTGCTTAATGGGCTCGGCGGCATCCTCGCTACCTGGAGCAAGCTTGGAAATCACCACGCTCGCGGCGGCGCTCAGCTGGTTGTCAAAAATCTCTGGAAAATCGGTGCGCTGATTCTGCCACGAAAAGGCATCGACCACGGTGACCGGCGCCAGCAAACTGATGCGTTCCCAGGCAACCTGATTCACGTTATCAAGAATGCTCTGCAGCTTAGCTACACCAGTTGGTTCAACAATTAAATACTCGGGGTCAATGGTGTTTGAAATGGTCAGCACCGACGTCGCAAAATCCTGCTTGCCCGAACAGCAAATGCAATTCTCAGTAGACTCCCAAACCTTGAGATCGGAGTCCTGCCTCAGGCGACGCGCATCAATGTCTGCCTGGCCATATTCATTCTCGTAGATAGCAAAATCACGCCCAGTCCGGCGCACGAGCTCCTGAATGAAGGTGGTTTTACCAGCTCCAAGAAAGCCTGATACAACAAGGATTTTCATGAATACAACCGCTTTCTAAACTCCGTTGGCGCCCACCAGCGCAAAAAGCTGGCGAGAAAAACGAACTTCTCGCCAGCCTAAACGTACTAAATCACGCTACCTAATTGATTACCTAGTCGATAACAACAACTGGCTTGATGAGGTCGGATGGCTTATCACGCATGGTGAAGAGAGCCTCCTCGAGGTGATCCCAGCCGTGGTAGAGGTGAGTAACCTCTGGGTGAAGGTCCAGGCGGCCAGAAGTGACCAGGCTGGAGAGCTTCTCCATGCGCAGACGGCCGCCAGGCATGAGGCCGCCGCGGATGTCCTTGTGGCCCATACCAACGCCCCACTCGACGCGAGGAATGTTGACGTAGTCGCCGGAACCGAGGTAGTTGACGTTACCAATCTTTCCGCCAGGCTTGAGTGCCTTGACAGCGTCCTCGAAGGTCTCGCAGCCGCCGCCGTCGACGCAGACGCGGTCAACGCCCTTGCCGCCGGTGAGCTCCATGACCTGCTCCCAGATTGGGCCATCCTTGTAGGAGATGAAATCGGTTGCGCCGTAGCCCTTAGCTGCCTCAACGCAGACTGGACGGGTACCAACAGCAATGATGCGAGAAGCACCGTGAAGTGCAGCACCAGCAACGGACATGAGGCCGACAGGTCCAATGCCGATGACCAGGACGGTGTCGCCGAACTCAACGCCAGCAAGCTCAACTGCGTGGAAGCCGGTTGGAACCATGTCGGAAAGGATGCAGGCGTCTGCTGGATCCATGCCCTCTGGCATGTGAGCGAGGTTGCCGTCAGCGTCGTTTACGTGGAAGTACTCGGAGAAGACGCCGTCCTTGAAGTTGGAGAACTTCCAGCCAGCAAGCATGCCACCGGAGTGCATGGAGTAGCCAGCCTGAGCCTCAAGGGAGTTCCAGTCTGGAGTAATTGCAGGAACGAGGACGCGGTCGCCAGGCTTGAAGTCCTTGACGCACTCGCCAACCTCGACAACCTCTGCGGAGCACTCATGACCAAGAATCATGTTGTGACGGTCGCCGATTGCGCCCTCCCACAGAGTGTGAATATCAGAAGTACAAATTGCGACCGCAAGTGGCTTGCAGATTGCGTCCAGAGGACCACACTTTGGTGTCTCCTTCTCAATCCAGCCGGACTCGCCGATCTTGAGCATTGCATAACCCTTCATAAAACCCTCCTAAAATCTGTGTTTCTTACCAATGAAACACTACCTACCTCGTGGAGGAGCACGCCTTTTGCGTGACACTGACGAGGCTTATAAACGTTTTTGCGAAAGCTCGCATACGAGCGTACCTGGTTGTTGCGGCCACAAATGGGTCCTCTCCACAACAAAACGACGAACACTCGCAAAGTACATTTTCAAGTACTTTTTTGCGCAAAGCTAGAACGAAACCGTGAAAGGTTGAGCAGACTTTCATGAATTTTAGGCTAGCGAGAAATGCGGTTTGCAAATATCCGATATTTGCGCACGTAGACAATGTGTACGCTAACATACCGTTAACCAAACCTCCGACCGATGCGAAACAACGCTTGTCGGCGAGCGGTTACCGTTCACCGAATCAAAAGGGCAGATGTCCACTTTTCTGTTGTATGCAAACGATGCCGAATGGTATGAAGAGGCGTCTCGGCAGCTTCGCAAGGGCGCTTTGTTAGAATTCTGGCAGACGGGTTTCTCGCCACATGAGCTACTTTACTAGGTGCTTTAGCGAGAAAACCAGCGCTCACGGAAGGAATTTACATGCCTATTGATAGCCTGTTTGGAGACGCTGGCGCTAGCCTTGACTGGCAATACATAATCTCATACGCCATCCTGCTGGCTCCGGCAGTTATTCCGGGTGGGCTATTTGTTTACTCTTTTATCCAAGAACCTCGACAGTTCCGC
>JABZHH010000068.1:0-2606 GCA_015258925.1 Atopobium sp.
ATTACGTATGACCAGCTTCAATCCCACTATGACGCTGATCTTCTTGTCAATGCAACGCCAGTAGGAATGTCCCCACATGCTGGTGTTTCTCCTCTTTCAAAAGAGGAACTTGCTGCTTTTACTTCCCTCCAATGCGTGATTGATCTTATCTATAATCCGCTGCGCTCTCAGCTTCTTTTAGATGCAGAAAGTCTTGGAATACTCAATGCAAATGGTTTAAAAATGCTGGTGGCTCAAGCAGCTAGAGCAAGCTCGCTCTTTTTGAGACAGGATGTATCAGGCTCTCAGATAGAAAGCATCTCGCGTGAGCTCCATGCTTCAAAAGAAAACATTGTACTTATTGGTATGCCGGGAGTTGGAAAAACCTCTACGGGAGAAGCTCTAGCAAAACTCCTAAATTGTCCCTGGATAGACACTGATTTTCTCATCAAGCAGAAAGCTCACTGCGAAGCGGCAACCTACCTACAAACGCACGGTGAAGCAGCATTTAGGCGTCTAGAACATGAGGTGATTCAAGAGATTTCTAGCATGAGTGGTGCGGTGATCTCTTGTGGAGGTGGCGTAGTTGTTACACCTTCAAACTACCAGCTCCTCCGTCAAAACAGCAAGCTTGTCTACCTTACGCGCCCTCTTGAAGACCTAGCTATTGTCGGCAGACCTCTTTCAGAACGTATGGGTGTTCAGAATCTTGCCGCAGTACGTATTCCGCTCTATGAAGCATGGGCTGACGTAACCTTTTCTTGTCTCGGTAGTCCAGACGCAGATGCCAAGGGTCTTCTCGACACGCTTTAAGCATAACAGTAAGCGTTCGCAGTTATTTTTTAACCGTTCACCGGATGGTTTGTAGATTTTGAATTTTGGCATGTTAAAGCCCCTATACTTATGCCTCGTAGGTGTGTATTCATAAGACTACAAGGATGCTAGACCAAGTCAAACGGTTAAGTGTTTGATATGTGGTCATGCCTGGGGAGATATCCAATGGACGGCAATGCTATTGCTCACGAGATCCTAAATGCAATAGGCGGCTCAAAAAACTTAACTCACAACGAAGTGTGCATGACACGACTTCGTCTTTCCATCAATGATATGACGCTTATAGATCATGAACAGCTGGCCACAGCCACTGGTGTTCTTGGTATTGTAGGAAAAGGCGCCAACGGACTTGAGGTAGTCTTTGGCCCCAATCTTGTGCGTCAAGTAAATGATGCCCTTAGTCACATATTGGGTGAGCCAGAAAAGACTTTTTGTTCGTTAGATGAGAAGCGAGTAGATCTTCCCACTCATCACAACGAAGAGGTGGATGAACTAATCTCTTTGCTTACTCAAAAAAATACCCTTGATCAAGACGAAGAAGACTTTGACAGCCTTGCCTCTGACTTAGACGCAGAAGACTTTGAAGACAACTATGAGGATGACCTCGACGCTCCTCGCCTACTCATAATCAACGGCCCAAACATCAACATGCTGGGCATTCGTGAGCCAGAGGTTTATGGAAAAGCTGACTACAGAACCCTCATAGAGACTTGTAAGGAAGAAGCCCTCTCTCAAGGTTTCTCTGATTGTGTGTGTTATCAATCAAACCATGAGGGTGATCTAGTTGATGCAATCCAGGACGCCCTGGGCAGCTACGATGGCATTATTATCAATCCTGCCGCCTATACGCACACCTCAGTTGCCCTGCTCGACGCGGCACTAGCAGTGCAAATTCCCATGATTGAGGTACATCTTACTGACATCTCTACCAGAGAAGACTTTAGGCACATTTCTTATATAAAAGACGCATGCTTTGCTACAGTTGCTGGTAAAGGAATTGACAGCTATAGAGAAGCAATCCAACTGATGGCGGTTCATCTCAAAGATGAAGCATAGCTAATTGCTTATAACCACTTGGCGAGAAACACAAACCTGCTGTAATGCTAAATTGCAGCAGGTTTTTTATGCACACGTAAGTACATCTGACTCGGTTATCACCAAATCTACGGCAACATCAAATGCTGTATGAGGAAGCATTGTCCGACTCAAATTTTGCTGGTAAGCAAGACAAATTTTCTTACCAGGGAACGTAGACAAGAACCGGTCATAAAAACCAGCGCCATAACCCAAGCGATACCCCTTTATATCAACAAGAAGCGCTGGAACAATGCAAATCGAATTGATTGTCTGGTCCTCAGTTAAAGCAGGCAGCTCTTTTGCTGGTTCTAACAAGTTAAATGGTGCTGCTACCAGCTGTTCCAATGAAACGATGGCAACAAACTCTAAACAATGTCCAGGTAGACAACGAGGTACCGCCACTGTTTTCCCATCGCGTAGAGCGCTCTCAATAAACATCCTGGTAGAAACTTCAGATGAAACAGAAACATACGTTAAAACAGTAGTTGCTTCTACATATTCAGAGGTTGCAAGGAGTTTCTGAGTAATGCGATCATCAAGCACGGACCTCTCTTGCTCAGAAAGAGCTTCTCTTGCTGCTAGACGTTCTTCTCGCAAACGTTGTTTTTCTAATGCCGCAGTATCCATAAAGCCTCCCCTCTAGCTAAGAATAACAACATTTTTGTGGACAGTTGGAGAAGAAACAGCCACCTGTCGCAATAAATGTGACTAATTCT
>JABZHH010000069.1:0-2600 GCA_015258925.1 Atopobium sp.
CCATCAATCATGTTTACCAGGTTGTCAATCTGCTCGGAAGCTACTTCGTTGGACTTCATGTGGTTCTCCTTACGAGTTTGTTGACGAGAAGAAACGTGTAGATAGATCTTCTCGCCAGGGCTTGTTATTTACGATCCTCAGCACCTTCAGCTGCGGATGGATCTGCCTCACAGGCGCAATCAATCTTGTTCTCAATCTGAATATCAAGATTCATATCAGAGAAATCGATGTGCTCAAGGTCAAGCTCACTGCCATGGAAGTAGACGTCAGAGCCCTTACCAAGAGCGTTAGGAATGATTGAGAAGGTATTGGAAATACCGTCCTGTGCGTCGTTAAATGGAAGCTTAGCAACGGAGGCTAGAGACGCAACGGCACCGTGGGTATCGCGGTGGTGCATTGGGTTAGCGCCAGGAGCAAAAGGAACGCCCGCGCGGCGGCCGTCAGGGGTGTTGCCGGTAGCCTTACCATATACAACGTTTGAGGTAATGGTCAGGATAGAAGTTGTTGGAACAGAATCACGGTAGGTGTGGTTCTGACGAATCATGTTCATGAAAATCTCAACAATGTCATGAGCAATGGTGTCAACTCGGTCGTCATCGTTACCATACTTAGGGAAGTCGCCCTCAGTGACGTAATCGGTAACAAGGCCAGTCTCATCGCGGACAACCCTTACCTTTGCATACTTGATTGCAGAGAGGGAGTCGGCAACAACAGAAAGGCCTGCGATACCTGTTGCAAACCAACGGTGAACATGCTCATCGTGCAGAGCCATCTGGATGCGCTCGTAGCTGTACTTATCGTGCATGTAGTGGATTGCATTAAGAGCGTTGACATAAACGCCTGCAAGCCAGCGCATCATATCCATATATTTGGAGAAGACATCGTCGTAATCAAGGTACTCGCCCTCAACGGCACGGTACTTAGGACCAATCTGCTCGCCGGTCTTCTCGTCTCGGCCGCCATTGATTGCGTAAAGCAGGCATTTAGCAAGGTTGGCACGAGCACCAAAGAACTGCATCTCTTTACCAACGCGCATGGAGCTGACGCAGCAAGCAATTGCGTAGTCATCACCATGATAGACGCGCATAAGATCGTCGTTCTCGTACTGAATGGAGCTGGTGGTAATAGAGATTTTTGCGCAGTAGCGCTTAAAGCCCTCTGGAAGCTTGGTGGACCACAGAACAGTCAGGTTAGGCTCTGGGCTGGTACCCATGTTTTCAAGGGTGCGAAGCCAGCGGAAGGAGGACTTGGTAACCATAGAGCGGCCATCAACACCAATACCACCAATGGATTCAGTGACCCACTGAGGGTCTCCGGAGAAGAGCTCGTTGTACTCAGGAGTGCGAGCAAACTTGACCATACGAAGCTTCATAACCAGGTGGTCAACAATCTCCTGAATCTCGGACTCAGTGAAGGTGCCACGAGCAAGATCGCGCTCTGCATAGATGTCCAGGAAGGTGGTGTTACGACCAATGGACATTGCAGCGCCATTCTGCTCTTTAACAGCTGCTAGGTAGCCCAGGTAGAGCCACTGAACAGCCTCTTTGAAGTTCTCTGCAGGACGGCTCAAATCAAAACCGTAAATCTCACCAAGCTGCTTAAGTTCCTTGAGAGCACGAATCTGCTCGGAGAGCTCCTCGCGATGACGAATGGTCTTCTCGTCCATGATGGAGCTGGTACCGTTTTTCTGATTAGTCTTATCAGTGATAAGAGCGTCAACACCATAGAGAGCAACACGACGATAATCGCCGATGATGCGGCCACGGCCATATGCGTCAGGCAGACCGGTAATGATATGGGAGTGACGGCATTTGCGCATGTCCTCGGTGTAGACATCAAAAACACCAGCGTTGTGAGTCTTGCGACGATAGGTGTAGAAGTCAACAATCTCTGGGTCAACTTCATAACCGTAGGCCTTGCATGCAGCCATTGCCATACGAACGCCGCCGTCTACCATCAGAGCGCGCTTGAGGGGTTTGTCAGTCTGGAGACCAACAATCTGCTCAAGTGGTTTGTCAATGTAGCCAGCCTCGTGGGAGGTGATAGTGGAAACCTTTTTGGTATCCATATCAAGTACGCCACCGTTTGCGGTCTCTTGTGCAAAGAGATCCATTACATCCGCCCAAAGCTTTGTAGTAGCCTCAGTTGGACCAGCGAGGAAGGAATCATCACCGTCATAAGGGGTGTAATTCTTCTGAATGAAGTCTCGGACATCAACAGCTCTTTGCCAGTTACCACCGACAAAGCCGTCCCAAGCCTCCTGTGCTGGTGTTTCCTGCATAACACACTCCTTTTTACACGGACAATGTATATATCCGCGTTCATGCTGAGCGTGTTGAGTGGAGCATGGCCGCTCAGCAGTTTACAAATAGCAATCTTGAGACTAATTTTGACAGCAGGTATGTCTTTGGACAAATGACGTCAAATATTAGTTGCGACCTCTAACTTTACTCAATATATAGTGCTAAACAAGCGACAATTACGCAATATTTTGATAAGTTAGAAATGGTTTACATTTCCGCAGGTCAGGAATTTGCTAAAAAGAAAGCTATATAAAAATTGTTGAGAATTAGTCACATTTATTGTGACAGGTGTCTGTT
>JABZHH010000006.1:0-43221 GCA_015258925.1 Atopobium sp.
GTCAATGTATGTCTCCATCGTAGTTACAAGTTCGTCATATTCATGCTGTTCGCGTTTCTTTTTCTTAAATACATCCAGCTTGGTCCTCAGTACTGCAATTGGCGTTCTGAGCTCGTGAGCTGCGCTAGCCGAGAAGCGCCTCTGCATTGCAAACGCTTCATCTAGTTGCTCAGTCATCTGATTAAATGACTTAACCAGCTCTTGAATCTCTTCTCCGCCGCCCTCAATCTCAATGGAATCAGACAGCGTATCAGGGCCAATTTCTTTCATGCGAGCAGAGAGCTGTTGAACCGGTTTGGTGTAGTGACCTGCTAAAAGATAAGCTGCACAGCTGCCAGCAATAATCACAAAGAACAAAATGCCCAGCGCGTCAAACAAGATAGAACGTTCGATAGCATCTACATCCAAAACAATAGAAAGAGCTCCCTGGTTGATGGCGTTAGTTGCAGCTAGTTCCAGCAGCTCAGAAGTTGAGCGATACACAAGCCAGGTCAAAACAACGCAACAGCACACCAATAAGCCCACCATAAGAAGAGTGAGTTGGGCACGTATCGAGCGCATTGGCTTTGGGATTATTTCACTTATCTTAGTCATCGCTGTCCCTCTTAAAGCAATAACCCTCTCCTACTTTGTTAGAAATTGGGTCATATCCAAGAGCTTCTCGTAACTTTTTTCGTACCGAAAAAATGTGAACACGCACAGAGTTGCTGAATAAGTCCACGTTGCTATCCCACGCATGAGTCATGAGCTCTTCACTGCTCACAAACGCTCCAGCATGTCGCATCAGATACTCTAGAATTGCAAGTTCTTTCTTGGTGAAATTAACCTGAGCGTCTCCAACAAAAACTTGTCGAGCCGTAGTGTCAAACCGAAGTTCTCCCAGCGTCAAAGACGCTTCTCCATGCGTATATTCGCGGCGCAAAAGCGTCCTAATGCGGGCCTCGAGCTCACCAAACGCAAAGGGTTTTATAAGGTAGTCATCAGCACCCGCATCTAATCCAACAATGCGATCAGACACCGATGAACGCGCAGAAAGGATTAGCACCTTAGTCTCTGAATGCTCCGCTCGTAGTGTACGCAGCAAATCAAGTCCATCGATACCAGGAAGATTAAGGTCAAGTAGAATCAGGTCATATTGCTCAAGCTGAGCCATTTCAAGAGCCTGAGTACCGTTGTCGACAAGATCAACGTAATAACCGTCCAGCTCAAGCCCCTCTCCAATAGAGGCAAGAAGCTCCTTTTCATCTTCTACTACAAGGATTTTCAATTCTTCCCTTTCAAATGCAGCTTGATGCTATTTTGCAAGTATTAGAGTGCGCCTGGACCAAGCTCAAATGACTCAGTCCAGGCGTACTTCATACAACACTTCAAATGCTAACCGATTGAACCCTACGGCGAGAAGTTCTTCTCGCCGTGTGCCGTAAACGGCATGTAAGCTTCTATAACCTACTTTGCTTGAGCGAGAGCCTGGTCAACGCGCTTTTGAAGTTCGCTACCCTGGAGCTTGCTGGCTCCACCGGTGATTGGATCGCCTACGAGTCTACCGTTCTGGTCAATAACCATAGTAGTTGGGAACGCTGTGAGACCTTCGATAACGTGACCGCCATCGCTGTGAGGATCAAGAGCGACGTTTCCGTAGGTAACACCCTGCTTCTGGAGAATGTTCACGGCCTCCTTCTTAGCGTCGTCCGTGTATGCGGCTTCGGCGTTAACACCCAAGACATTGACACCTTTGTCCTTATAGGTATTAGCAAGTTCTTGAAGCATTGGCATCTCCTGAATGCAGCCAGTACAGCCATTGAACCAGAAGGTCAGAACAGTGACCTTATTCTGCCCAAAGACGGTGTTGTCATAGGTAGCGCCAGTAGTGATATCTGTTGCTTTAAAATCTGGGAAGGTATCACCGTCTTTGAGGTGCAGTTTTGATGCTGCCTCAGGTGGAACTGCAGCAGAATTCTGCTGCTCGGCAGTTGGAGCGGTTGTTGTGCCTGTGTTGCCAGTACCACCAACGCTGCATCCAACAAGCGCAACTGCCATAAGCAGGCCAGCGACATACGTCAGGGATTTTGTTACAAATTTTTTCATTTCATAGTCCTTTCTGTCATTTCTACGTACGAAACGTAGCTATACACGTTTTATGACACTTACTTTATTGAGCTTGTTACCTGTTGATCAGCCAAGTGCTTTGCTGTAGCAACCTTCTCCGACTGCTCAATTTTCTTGTTGATTAACAGGAGTTTTGCGTCAATCGCATGAACAGGACATACCTTTATGCACTCTCCGCAGCGAATGCACTCAAGAGCTGCGTTATTCTTCGTAATATCTACGTCCATCTTGCATGTACGCGCACACTTTCCGCAGCTTACACAGGTCTTCTCGTCAACTCGATACTGCAAAATTGAGATGCGATTGAACAGAGAATAAAAAGCCCCGAGCGGGCAAATCCATTTGCAAAAAGGACGATAAAACATAATGCTCAATAGCACGACAGTTGCCAGAATGCTGAACTTCATCGTAAAAAGTGTGCCCAGAGCTGCCCTAATGCTGACATCTGCTAGAGAAAGCGGAATTGCTCCCTCAAGAATTCCCTGTGGACAAACATACTTACAGAAATAAGGCTCTCCCATTCCTACGGCATTTTGAATCAAAGCTGGTAGAGCCCAGACAAGCACAATTAATATGACGTACTTCAAATAGCGCAAGGCTTTAAGCTTTTTAGTACTAAATTTTTTTGGGAATGGAATCTTGTGGAGAAGATCTTGTACCCAGCCAAATGGGCAAAGAAATCCGCAGACAAACCTGCCTAGCAAAGTTCCAATGAGAATCAAAATACCCGTAATGTAATACGAGAAGCTGAATTTAGAAGATCCAACTACCGCCTGAAATGCTCCAATAGGGCAAGCGCCCGTAGCTGCTGGGCAAGAATAACAGTTAAGTCCAGGGACACAGACTGACTTTGCAGGACCAGTATAAATAGTTCCCTTAGCAAAATTTGTTAGGTGAGGGTTGGTTAGAAAGGTTGCGCATGCCTGCACGAAACCTCTTCTAGTGATAAATTCTCGCACTTTCTTTCCAAGAGATTTAATACCTGAGAGCACTTTCACTGCAGGTCACCTAACCAATACCTACACACTCAAGGCAAATTCGTACTGCTTTTCCCAATACGACATTAACCTCTCCGCGAGAAGCGCCATAGACTACAAATGCACATCCTAGCAGCAAAAATAGAATAGGCAGGATACGTAGACGGCAGCTCCAGCCACAAGCTTGCTTTGATTTCATAGATACTCCCTTCTCCTGGCTCTAGTACAACAGAAGGGGTGTTAAATCGCTGTTAAGCTGATTTAAATTTTCTGGGAAGGGTTGCAAATAACTGCTCGAATATCTTTTGAATTTCTATGAATGTCATGGTAATAGCAATGGCAATGGCTCTTAAATACATCTTGAATGTGGCTTAAATGTGCCTCAAATGTGCCCCAAAAGATGCCATGAAACTTTTTATATAAATATCCGAACTTATAAAATATGCAATCACATAAAACCGCAGGTATACAGCTTGCGATAAAATTGGACCTTCTCGCCATCGACTCACGAGGCAAATTTCGGGTCCGCAAAACACACCTAAGTCGGATAATCTGTTAAAAAGACGTATACATTACGCTGAAAATACCTCAAACGCGCAGATTATCGTCATTTAATGTGTAAAATGCTCGCGTTTGAGCAGAATATCCGACTTAGGTGTGTTCCGTAGATACAGAATTTATCGATAGTTAAATTTCTTATATAAGTCTATTCATTTTCAAGCATATTAAGTGAAGTTTATGCATAAAAATGTATATCAGGCAGTATAACCGCCTAGCTGCCTGGTTATCTTGATTAGAAACCTGTCGATTTTTCAGCGAGACATATCAAAGCTGCGCTTTTTTGTACGCCAGGTCTAAAGCCGACGTTAACACGCTGCAAAAAAGCTGGTAACCCTTACAGATTACCAGCTCAAGGTCAGTGTGTTTCTCGCCACATGAGAGAGTTGCGTGTGAGCAGCGCTTTCGTGCTCGTAGCAGTACTTTCGCGTGTGAGCAGCGCTTTCGTGCCCGGAGGTCGCGCGGACCTGCGTCCATCGCGCCACCGTGCTCGTTGCGCTCTTAGTGGGTTGCGTCCTCGAAGAACTCCCATGCCTGAGCGTCGGTTGCGCCCTCGTGAACGATCATGCGGACAGCCTCGGCCATCTGCAGAGGATGGGTGCTCTGGAAGATGTTGCGGCCCATGTCAACGCCGCGTGCGCCCTTGCGAATGACGTCGTATGCAAGGTGCAGAGCGTCGCGCTCAGCAAGCTTCTTACCACCAGCAACAACAATTGGAACTGGGCATGCTGCAACGACTTCCTCGAAGTCCTCGCAGTCGTAAGTCTTAACAATCTGGCAGCCCATCTCGGCGATGATACGGGTTGCAAGCTTGAAGAAGCGGCCGGTGCGCTCCATATCCTTACCAACAGCGCAAACGCCAAGGGTAGGAATGCTGTAGCGGAAGCCAGCGTTAATGACCTGGCTGAGGTTATCAATACTGGAGAGCTGGCCATCAGCGCCGATGAAGGTCTGAACAGCCATGCAGTCTGCGTTCATACGGATAGCATCCTCAATGTCAACAGCAACAACCTCGTGCGAGAGGTCAGACTGCAGCATAGAAGAACCAGAAGAAACGCGAAGAGCAATACCCTTAGAGACCTCAGGAGAAACGCAGGTCCTAATTGCGCCACGGGTGCCCATGAAGCAGTCAACGTAAGGAGCAAGCTGTGGAAGCAGCAGGTCAAGACGCTCGAGACCAGCGGTTGAACCCATGAAGTAGCCGTGGTCAAATGCGAACATTACAGTGTTGCCGCTCTTTGGATCAAAAATGTTGGAGAGGTGCTTCTGCATACCCCAGTCGAGGTTGTTTGCACCCTTTACATAAAATCCCTGATTGTTAGCAAAAGGAGTGTCTACGTGATAATCCTTAGCTACTTTCAATCCATCCAGATCTGCCATGAAAATCCTTTCAATAAAACCTTAAAGCGCGCAGAGAAGGCGACTTCTTGGGAAAAGCTGTCCTCAAGAGGACGCACCTCTTTGGCCGGCTTCCACCCTGGGAGGACCACCCTCCTCTGCGGCTGAATTACCTCATAAGCTGGCGAGAAGATCAGTCTTCTCGCCAGCCGTGAACTTACGCCTTGATTAGAAGGAGTAGTTGTTCATGTTCTCCTTGGTGAAGACAAGGCGCTCAGGAAGCAGGACAACGCCGTTGTTCTTCTCGCCAGTCTTTGCACCCTCGGCGATGGAGTCGTTAGGCTCAACCTTAACATCGCCAATGCTTGGGATGGAGATGGTGTCGCCAACCTTGACCTCGTTACCAGCTGCAAGGAATGCTGCAACGTAGCAGCCCATAGCGCCCTGAACTGCGCAGTCCCAGAGGCCCCAGTTGTAGATGGTGCCGTGCTCGCAGTAGGACTTGATGGACTGTGGAGAAGCAAAACCGGTGATGGTGATCTTCTTTTCGTCGTAGCCCTTGTTCTCTGCAGCCTGGAGCTGACCAGGAAGAGCGGTGGAGTCGTTGCAGATGATAAGGTCAATATCTGGGTAAGCGTCAAGGATTGCCTCACCAATGGTGATTGCCTGCTCAGCGTCCTGGTTGGAGTAGTAGTTCTCGTGAACGTTCTTCCACTTAGGATACTTCTCCTTGATAATCTTCTGTGCAGCTACCTGCCAGGAGTTCTGGTCGGTAACGGTTGCCTGGGAGTAGTGCCAGACATAGGTGATCTCGTCCTTCTCTGGGTCCTTGCCGCGCTCCTTGAGGCCAGCAACGCCCATATCAACAAGCATCTGACCAAGAATCTCTGGAGTACCCTGAGAAACCATGAGGGTACGATCCTCTGGGTTAGCGTCTGAGTCCCAAGTGGTAACTACGATACCAGAAGCAGTTGCCTTCTTCAGTGCATCGGAAACGCCCTTTGCGTCAACGGTGGAGATGCTGATTGCGTCTACGCCGTTAGCAACTGCCTGGTTGATGACGGAAACCTGAGCGGAAACGGATGCGGTTGCGTCGCCGATGTAGTCAACGGTGAAGCCCCACTCCTTGGACTTGTCCTGTGCGCCCTTGTTTGCGGACTCGAAGAATGCGTTGCCGGTGACCTTAGGAATAAATGCTACGGTCTTGCCCTTGACGTCTCCGCCACCCTCGGACTTCTTGGTCTCTTCCTTCTTCTCGCCACCACCATTATTGCAGCCTGCCAGAGCGAGGCCAGCGCTAACTGCGGTAATACCAGCGGCACCAATAAAACCACGACGAGTAATCTCTTGCATAGGTAACCTCCCTTGTCTGTGCCTAAGGCACAATTTCCCCAAAGCTTATGCCTTGGCTTTACTGCTGCTTGAAAGCAGCGATTTCAAAAACGTACCAATATTTGTTCCGCTTGCTGCCGATCGAGCAACGATGACAACAACCAGCAGGACACCAACAGGAATATCCAGGTACTGTGGGCTTACCTTGAAGCACAGTGGCAAGCCGAAGCGCAAGAATGCAATAACAAACGAAGCAAGTGCGGTACCAACGATGGAGCCCTTACCACCAGTGGAGAGCGTGCCGCCCAGAACAACTGCGGTGATGATGTCCATGGTAAGGTCAGCACCAAGATCGGACTTAGCGGTGCCCAGGTAAGCAGTCAGAACAACACCTGCAATAACTGCAGAAACTGCGGAAAGCATGTAGGTAGACATGATGACTGCTCGGCTGTTAATGCCGGAGAACTCAGCTGCACTTTGGTTAACGCCAACCAGGGTGATGCGACGACCATACTTGGTCTTGTGCAGTAGAATGAACGCGATGACCAGCATCAAGATGTAGATCAGCAGCTGGAATGGAATTACGCCAAAGAGCTGGAAGTTAGATACAAACTTGAAGTCCTCAGGGAAACCGCCAATTCCCTGGTAGCTCTCGGTCTTGGAGAGCGTAGAGATGAGCAGTGCCAGACCAGAGTACAGGAAGCTGCCGCCCAGGGTAACAACCATTGCTTGCACTCGGCAGTACGCAATCAAGAAGCCGGAAAGCGCGCCACATGCAACAACCAGGACAAAGGCAACGCCCACGGCGCCCCAGATAGGAAGACCAAAGTCCTGCCAGCCAACGCCAATGGTGATGGACGTCAGACCAACCAGAGACGCAACCTGGATGTCGATGCCGCCGGTAACCATAACAAGCGTTACAAAGAGCGAGATCATAAAGACTGGCAGGTTATCGTTAATGCTGGTAAACAGCAGTGCTGGACGTAAGAACTTGCCGTTTGCAGCACCAAAAATCACAAACTCAAGCACAAGCAGACCGATGAGAATCATGTTCCAGCTTGTCTGGCCCTTGGACAAAAATCCCTTAAGTGTCTTCATCATTAGCGAACACCGCCCTTCTTACCCAAAGGGCTCATTGCTTCCTCACCAAAGTCTGCAATCTGCTCTGCAAGAACCTCAGAAGTTGCCTTTGGAGAAACACGTGCGTTCAGACGAGCATGCCTGTTCTGAACAATGGAGCGGTGCTGAAGCAGGGCGTCCACAACAACAATGACAATCAGAATAACGCCGGTAATTGCGTTGTCGTAATTTGACGAGAAGCCCATGAAGACCAACAGGTAGCTGATGGATGCCATGATGACGGAACCGACAGCTGCACCAAGGACGGAGCCGACGCCACCAAGCAGGCTAACGCCACCAAGAACGCAGGCTGCAATAGCCTTCATCTCGTAACCATTGCCGCTCATTGGGGTAACAAAGCCAATGCGGCTGCAGAAGATGATGCCGCCGATAGCTGCCATAACGCCGCAGATGACGTATGCCAGAATCTTGGTCTGAAGAGCTGGAATACCAACCAGGGTTGCACCGTTGGCGTTATCGCCAACTGCTGCAAACCAGCGGCCACGACGGGTCTGGGTTAGTGCAAAGTGAATCAGAATAACCAGCGCGATAACTGCGCAATAGTAAACGGTGAAGTCACCAATACCAGTTACTGCCGAGAAGTCCTTGAACTCCTTAGGAAGGTTCTCAACCCACTGACCGTTGGTGTACACGTAAACGATACCGCGCAGAACACCGTTGGTACCCAGGGTAAAGATGAGCGATGGAGCCTTCATAACAGCAACGCCCCAGGCGTTTACCAGACCAATTGCTACACCAATAAGAATACCTACCAGGCAAGCAACGGGAAGTGGAGTTCCATCTCTCAGCATGCTACCAACTACTACAGCAACAAGACCCAAGTTAGAACCAACAGAAACGTCAATCTCACCAATGAACAGGGTGAAAGCCACGCCAACAGCGACCAATGTGTAGACAACGGACGTGTTAAAGCAGGCAGCAATTGTTGCAGGTGTCAAGAATGCGGGATTCATTGCACCAACAATAATAAAGAGAGCAATCAGGAATGCGAGGCTGCTCAGTCCCCTAGCCTTGAGAAGGCGTTTTACAAGATCCATACGTCACCTCCTACAATCCAAATGCAGCGGACATGAGGTTGTCCTGCGTAATTTCTTCTTTTTTGAACTCGTGATTAATGCGCCCCTGGTACATGGTGAACGCACGGTCAGCAAGCTCAATAATCTCTTCCATATCAGAAGAAATCAGAAGAATAGAAACACCTTGCTTACGGAGCTCCTGCAAAACGGCGTACACATCGCCACGAGCAGCAGCGTCAATACCACGGGTTGGCTCGTCCAAAATAACAACCTTTGGAGCAACCGAGAATGCGCGGCCAATAACAATCTTCTGCTGGTTACCACCAGAGAGGCCGCCTACCTCCTGATCAAGGCCAGTAACCTTGGTACGGAAGTTATCAACGTAGTTCTGAGAAACCCTATCTTCTTCTTTGCGGTTAAGCAGCAGCTTACCCAGGGAAGAATTTGCAAGCAGAGAGCTTGTGGTGTTCTCGGCAACGTCACGAATTCTAAACAGACCGTCGTTAAAGCGATCCTCTGGGACATAGCTCAGACCTGCAGCAATAACGTCCTTGGTGGACTTGCCGGTAATGTCTTTGCCATCGACAAATACCTTGCCGCCCAAAACCTTATCCATACCGTAAATGGTGGTGGCCATCTCTGATCTACCAGCACCAACGATACCCGCAAGACCAACAATCTCGCCTGGATAAATGTTGAGGTTTACGTCGGCAAAGCCATAGCCGGTGAACTCAGCAAGCTCAAAAATAGGCTCTGCGTCGTAATCAATGTTTGCGCTCTCGGCAATCTCTTTCTTAATCTCTGCTGCGTCTGGTGGAAGAAGTCCACGTACAAGATCTTCTCGCGTGAAGTCCTCTACCTTGCCGCGCATAGCCATAACGCCGTCGCGCAGAATGCCAATGCTGGTAGAAATCTCAAAGACCTCAGCCAGGCGGTGGGTAATGTAGATGATGCCAATGTTCTTCTGCTTGAGCTCCTGGACTACCTTGAAGAGGCTCTGTACCTCATCAAAAGTAAGTGCGGAAGTTGGCTCGTCCAGAATAAGAATCTCGGAGTGACGCATAAGACCGCGGAGAATCTCAACCATGCCCTGCTCAGCAATAGAAAGTGTCATTGCCTTGCGGTCCAGGTCAAGCTCCCAGCCAATCTCTTTCATGGTGTCTTCGAGCATCTTGTTAAGCTCGGCCTTTGGAGCCTCAAAACCAATGGTGATGTTCTCTCTAACGGTCATGTTAGGGAACAGCATTGGCTCCTGAGGAACCATATAAATACTGTGTGCAAGCGCGGCCTTAGGGTTGGAGATATCAACCTTTTGACGATCGATAGAAATTTCTCCCTCATCGGCAGAGTAAATACCCATGATGATCTTCATGAGGGTAGATTTACCGGAACCGTTGCCACCAATAAGAGAGATGACCTCTCCTGGCGCCAAATCTAAGTTAATGCCTTTTAATACCTCGTTGGAACCAAATGACTTCTTGATTCCGCGGACGGAAAGAAGTGTGTCGCACTGCTCGCACACATCTTTTCCTTCAGGCGACTTTGGGTCAGTGGCATCGATATCGATGTCAAAAGTTTCACCCATAGTACCTCCTACCAAAAATAACAAACGGCCGTACAAAATCTCACACTTTGAAGATATATATAAATAGGCATTCTTCAAAGCACTGTCACGGCAAACGGTATTATTACTGCCGTGAATGGTATTTTTGATTGTATCATGAACAATAGT
Source organism: Atopobium sp. (assembly GCA_015258925.1). Classification (GTDB taxonomy): domain Bacteria; phylum Actinomycetota; class Coriobacteriia; order Coriobacteriales; family Atopobiaceae; genus Lancefieldella. Next base: position 10,200 of record JABZHH010000006.1, read on the forward strand.
CCGCAATACCTCTATACGTAATTATGGTATTTGTAGTATATCTTCCTGTTAATAGGGAGAATAATTACTATAATGAAGTCTAGTATGTTAGATACAAATGTTTTATCATTAAACAAAAGTATCAACAGGAGGATGCATGGACGAACAAACTTATGCACTAGCCACCAAGGCTGCATGGTATTACTACATGGAAGATAACACCCAGGCTCAGATTGCTGAGGTCATGGGCGTTTCTCGTGCAAAAGTTATCCGTCTACTTGAAGAAGCTCGTGCTCAGGGCATTGTTCAGTTCAGCTTCAGAAAGAACGATAGCCAGCGCGTTTCCGCAGAACAGCTCCTTATTGATCGCTTTGGCCTCAAGGATGCTTTTGTGGTGCCTACTCCCCTGGACAGCTCCGCTATTAACCAGTCAATTGCTCAGGGCGCAGCTCACTACGTCTCTGACCACCTGCGCGAGGACGGCTACCTCAACATTGGCTACGGCGATACCGTCAGCCGCATGCTGGGGTTTCTCGCCAAGAACCGCGAGGAGTCGCTCAACGTTGTAAGCCTTACGGGCGGAGTCAGCTACTACCTGCCAACCGTTGGCACAACCGCCTACTCCATGCACCTGTTCCTGACGCCGTCTCCACTTGTTGTGTCTTCTCGCCAAGTGCGCGATGCGCTTCTTGACGAGAAAAGCCTGCAAGACGTGTCCACTATGACGGAATATGCAGACATGAGTGTGGTCGGCATCGGCGCCGCAGTTGAGGGCGCTACCGTTTTGCGCAACGGCATCCTGAACGAGGGCGAGCTGACCGTGCTTAAGATGCAGGGAGCCGTCGGCGACGTTCTGAATCACTTCATGGATAAAGACGGCAATCTTATTCAGACAGAAATTGAGGATCGCGTCATTAGTACGGATCTAGACAAGCTTCGCCAGCTCAAGAACGTTGTTGGCGTTGCTGGTGGCAAAGATAAAGTTATGGCAATTAAAGCAGTACTTAACGGCGGCTATCTGAACGTGCTGATTACGGATTCAGACACCGCTGCTGAGCTGCTTCTTTCGTAAATAAGGAGGATCTGATGAGCAAGTATCTTCTTGCACTAGATGCGGGAACAGGAAGTATTCGCGCCGTTCTCTTTAGTGTTGACGGTGAGCAGGTTGGGGTTGCTCAGCGCGAGTGGGAGCACCATGAGGACCCTCGTTGGCCAGGCAGCATGGACTTTGATTGGGTTACTAACTGGCAGCTTGCTCTGGACTGCATCAAAGAGGTTTTGGCAAAGACCTCCATTGATCCTAAAGAAATTGCAGGTATTTCCACCACCTGCATGCGCGAGGGCATCCTTCTGTATGACCAAGACGGCAACGAGATTTGGGCATGCGCTAACGTTGACGCCCGAAGTGTCGATGAGGTCAAGCAGCTCATTGATATGGATCCAGAGCTTGAGAAGAAGATTTACCAGAAGAGTGGTCAAACCTATGCACTAGGTGCTCTGCCTCGTCTTCTTTGGGTTAAGAACAAGATGCCAGAGATCTACAACAAGGCAGCCAAGATTGGCATGTTCAACGACTGGCTTGCTTACAAGCTCACCGGCGTTCTGGCAGTTGAACCATCAAACGGCAGCACCACCGGCATTATGAGCCTGGAGGAGCGCGCCTGGGATCCAGAGATTGCTAAAGAGTGCGGTCTGCGCGACGACCTGTTTGGCCAGGTCATCGAGTGTGGAGAAGTACTTGGCGCTGTAACTGCAGATGCTGCAGCAGAGACCGGCCTTGCTGAGGGCACGCCTGTTGTTGTTGGCGGCGGCGATTGCCAGCTGGGCATGATTGGCGTTGGCGCTTGCGAGCCTGGCCAGGCTGGCGTTTTTGGTGGTAGCTTCTGGCAGTACGAGTTCAACACCGATAAGAGCACTCCGGACCCAGATTATCGCGTCCGTGTAAACTGCCACGCTATTCCACAGATTTGGCAGTACGAGGCACTGGCTTTCAAGCCTGGTCTGGTTATGCGTTGGTATCGTGACGGCTTCTGCCAGGCAGAAAAGGCCGAAGCAAAAGAGCGCGGCATTGATGACGTGTATGAGATCATGAACGAGCGCGCTGCAGAGATTCCTGCTGGTAGCCACGGTATGCTTTGCTGCTTCAGTGACGTTATGAACTACATCCACTGGATCCACGCAAGCCCAACGTTCACCAACTTTGAGCTTGATCCAGAGCGTTTCAATAAGTACACCTTCTATCGCGCAATTTTGGAGAACACCGCCCTTCTCGTCCGCGGCCATATTGACCTGGTCAAAGAGGCTACCGGCAATGAGCCAAGCGAGCTCATCTTTGCAGGTGGTGCTTCCAAGTGTTCTCTGTGGGCACAGATTGTTGCCGACGTTACTGGCAAGAACGTCCGCATCCCAGAGGTCAAAGAGGCAACTGCTCTGGGCGCCGCTGTCCTTGCAGGCTACGGTGTAGGCATCTACCCAAGTATCGCTGAGGGCGCAAAGCGCGTTGTTAAATGGGATAAGACATTCTCCCCTAACCCCGCCAACAAGGCTGTTTACGACCAGCTCTATGTCCAGTGGAAGGATGTTTACAAGAGTCAGCTTGAGCTTGCAGAAGAGGGCAAGGTCAAGAGCATGTGGAGAGCGCCTGGTCTGTAAGCACCGGGACTCCGCTGCGCCACGAATACGCGTGGCACGCAAAAAGAACGTTTGGTCGCAGTACAAGTTGCGCCTGAAAGGAAAGCAAGATGTTTATTGTCAACGAGAACGATTTTGAGTACAGGTGCGGAGATCACGGACCTAAGTACCTGATGAAGGGCCCTCGCATGAACTATGCTATGGTCCAGTTCCAGCCAGGCCAGGATTTCCAGGCCCACTACCACAACATCATGGAGGAGAACTTCCACATCCTCCAGGGTAAGGTGGACATTGTGGTTGACGGCGAAGTCCACACCCTCTCGGCTGGCGACTTCATCCACATTGAGCCCGGCGAGGTCCACTACGTCAACAACCCTTATGACGAGCCAATCGTCATGGTCTCAACCCTTGCTCCTTTCCAGGAGGTCGACAAGGTTGAGGTAGAGAACCCTACCTACTAAGATCAACATCTGGCGAGAAAAACCAGCACTTGACGAGAAGATCGTTCAAGCGCAACGTTCTTCTCGCCAGCGCAAACGCGAAGAGGGCCGCCTGGTGGTGGCCCTCTTTTTTATGGAACTAAAACGTTGGAACATTTCTTAATACCAAGTCAATTAGCTTATGTAATTCTGATCCAAACTGTATCTCATCAAAAACTAAGGGAATCATTGCATTGCCTCGTAAAACTACTTTGTAAGTTGGTCCCTCATCCAGTATTAGTCCCCCTTCATAATTAACAGTAGAAATTCTCTCCTGCTCTTCTTCTAACATTCCGTTAACGATTGGATTTGTTAGTTCATTAATTTTTTCGCTAATTTTCTGACATTCAGATACCGGAATTTTTAATTCTCTGGATTCAATTTCTTGCGATTCTAAAAACTGATTCTCAATGACCTTAAAGACGTTCCGCTCATCTTTTGAGAAAGAGCACACAAGAAGTATCCACGATTGCATGCCTTCTCTAAATTTTGATGAATGGACTTCATAAACTGCGAGCTTTCTAGTTGCAACATCAAAAAATAAATACTCTTTCATATAAAAGCTGCGTCCATAAATGAGCACTTGGGTATACATCGTCTATTGGCCCTTCCATACAAAAATCCACTTGATAGGAAGTATTCCTTATCAAGTGGATGGTATGTGTCCATCAAACTGGACAGTATAAACAGGAGACTCTTTACTGAAGGCTAAAAGTCTGAGCAGCAAGCTTATCCTTGCCAAAGAGCGGATATACCTCTACCTCAACATCGGACGAGCTAATAAGCTTGTAAGCTTGCTCAACATCAAGGCTTGTGCCAGTCTTAATCTTTGTCATACTGCTTTCCCAATTGACGCCGTCAGAAATTGCACTTTCAAGCTGCTGACCATCTTGATACGCTTCAACTCGCACCGAACTCATAAATGCAGCCGTCTCGTCAGAGTTATTTGTGAAATTAAACGTGATCTTTGCTGCTGGGTCACCGTTGTAATCAGCGATTTGTGTGAGAGTACCAATAGTCACCTCATACTTTTCTGGCTGCTTCTCCTCTGACTTCTTTGGCTCTTCCTTCTGTGCATCAGAGGTAGACGTGGATGTTGCGTTACTGTTACCACAACCCACCAAGCCAAGGGCGAACAAACTTGAAGCACCTGCATAAATGAACTCGCGACGTGTTAAAGACATAATTCCTCCTATGTTTGATGTGTCTTTTGCCTGTTAAACGCCTTTTTGAACAAGAACACTTACTACAGTGCAGATAGTAGTCATTGAAATGCAGTCATGTGTCCACCACATTGGACAGTTGGCCTGGTTGCGGAACGCCTTGCGGATTTTTCAGTGTCGATTGATCCAAAACCCGGGTAATTATGCGTCCACAAAAAAATGCCGCCGGGAGCCCGGCGACATTTTCAGTTCATATGGGAAAGAAAGAAACACAACGTTTAGCTGGTCGTTTACCAAGAATCTGTCGTTTGCCAAGAATCTGGCTATTTCTAAGAGCCAAGCGTATTGCCTGCCCAGAGGCTAACCGACCAAGGGCCAAACTTACTTGTTGGACTGCTTAATCATCCAAATGGTCTTGGAGAGAAGAGCGATGTGCTCGTCCATTGCAGCGGAAACAAGGAAGTTGTCCTCAGCATCTGCATCCTTCTTAATCTCTGCTGCGAAAGCGCGAATTGCCTCGTAGTCAGCAAGAATGGCCTGGTAAATCTCCTGAGGATTCTTGAAGCCCTCTGCAGCCTCGGAAAGAGTTGCGTTCTTGAGGAAGGAATCCATGGAACCAAGTGGAGAGCCGTCATTCATCAGGATGAGCTCGGCAACCTCGTCAAGCTGGTCATACATTGCACCGTAAACCTCGTCGAGGTCAGTGTGAACGTTGTAGAAAGAAGGACCGCTGACATACCAATGGAAGTTGTGGATCTTGTGAGCCTCAACAGCGTAGTTAGCGAGAAGAACATTGAGCTTATCGTTTAGCATAGTTGAAACCTTTCTATCTAGTACCTATTAAATAGGAATGATTACTATTTAATACTTATATTCCCCTCTTTGGATGAGGTATACAAACTTTCTAAAAATTTTTGAGATGCAATATTTGAGGTCACAGTCCCACAATAACCTTCATTTATTTTTTTTCTACTGCACACAACTTGTATCCGTCTTTTTGACAAAACGGTTAAATCACACGGGTTTCTCGCCAAAGGGTTATGGAAAGAAGGCAAAATCAGCGCAATCGAATTTTTAGCGCTCTCTTCCAAGGAGACCACATGACCAAGATTCCAGAGGGCTACCGTTCAAGCCTTTCGCTTTACGATACTCAGAAAGCAATTGAGCAGGTCAAGAACGTGTTTCTGACCAAGCTGTGCGCCGCGCTGAAGCTGTCGCGCGTCACCGCTCCGCTGATTGTTGATCCGCTTACCGGCATGAACGACAACCTCAATGGTGTTGAGCATCCTGTTGCCTTTGACCTGCCAAACGTGGGCAAGAACGCCGAGGTAGTTCAGTCGCTTGCAAAGTGGAAGCGCTATGCACTCTGGCGCTACAACTTTGCCGTCGGTCGTGGCCTGGTCTGCGACATGAACGCTATCCGTCGCGACGAACAGCCCGATAACCTGCACTCCATTTACGTGGACCAGTGGGACTGGGAACGCATTATCACACAGGACGAGCGCAACACCGACACGCTGGAGGACGCGGTTTGCCGCATTGTTGAGGCAATCTGCGGCACGCTCGACGAGCTTAAGTGGCACTATCCCCAGCTTAACACGCAGCTCAGCCGCGAAGTCACCTTCGTGACCTCACAGGAGCTAGAGGACCTCTACCCTACTCAGACGCCTAAGCAGCGAGAAAACCTGTTTGTTCGCGAGCATCCAACCACCTTTATCGTGGGCATTGGCGGTGCTTTGAACTCCGGCCAGCCTCACGACTTCAGGTCCCCCGACTACGACGACTGGTCGCTCAACGGTGACCTGCTGTTCTGGGATGAGACCTTAGACTGTGCGGTTGAAATCAGCAGTATGGGCATTCGCGTTGACGCTGAGGCGCTTAAGTCGCAGCTGGCAATCGCTGGATGTGAAGACCGCCTTGAGCTGCCATTCCACAAGATGCTCATTGACGGCGAGCTGCCTTTTACCATTGGCGGCGGCATTGGCCAAAGTCGTCTTTGCATGCTGCTGCTAGAAAAAGCGCACGTCGGAGAGGTGCAGGCATCTATCTGGGACAAGCAGACCGAGGATTGTTGCGCTGAAGCTGGCGTTTCTCTGCTCTAAGCTGCGCTCTAATCTGCAACTCGGAACGCTTAGTACCGGACCTCTTTACGCAGCTCTCAGCGCGTGCATCCGCCCTCAAAACTAAAAACATTTTGGCGTTTCTCCTGTTAACGCTACAATAGTAACCCAGTGTAATTAAAAGCCACTGAGTCTAACTGGCGATTTAAGGAGCGACTCTATGAATTGCCCCAACTGCGGAGCTGAAATTGGCAAGCACGCAAAATTCTGTTCCAACTGCGGACAGAAGCTTTCTGACGTCGCGGACACCGCTGACGTCGCGGACGTCGAGAAACCCGATGCGCTCGTCGAGTCCACAGAACCTGCACCAGAAACCGCACCCGACAACTCCACCACAGCCACCGAGGTCATCGCACCAGCAGAGGCCGACGATTCAGTTGATACCGCATCAAATCCAGACGTAACTGATTCAGTCGCAACTGACCCAGACGCAGCCGATCCAGACGCAACCGTCCTTGCGGAGTACCCAACCGATGACGCAGCCGCTGCGGAAACCTCGCTCCTAGAGGCTACCGCTGACGACTCCTACATCTACCCAGATGAGGCGCCTACCGTTGTTGCCGGCGCTGCCGCTGAACTCGATCCAACCACTGTCGTTGACCCGGACGCCGTCGCTGACGCTGACCCTACCGTTATCGCAGACGCTGAGGAGCCTACAACTTTCATCAACGACCCCGATCGCATCAACGTCTTTACCACCGATGACCTAGATTCAACTGCAATTTCGCACTTTGATCCTTCGCAGTTCACTGTTGTTTCAAGCGGACCCAGTTCCGTTGAGCGCAAGCAAACCAAGGACGGCTCGGACGCACTCCGCAAAGTTGCCTTTGGCCTGCTTGCAGCTGTCCTGGTTGTAGGCGCATTAGCCGTTGCTTGGGTTTTCCAATCCCATCAAGACGACGCAGCCAAGCGCAGTGCCGTTCAACAGCGTATTGCCAGCTATCAAGAGCAGATTGAAAGCGTTGGCGTCAATCCAAGCAGCGATAGCAGCCGCGTTGAGCTCCTCAATCAATACGAAAAACTTGATCAAATCGCAGAGCAAATCACCGGTGACCAGAAAAACGGCCAGTTCCGTCTTCCTAACGGCACCGACGACTCGGGCGTTAACATCCTAAACAGCTCAATTTCGGATGGGCAGAAGCGCATCCGCGACTGGTTCGAGGCCGACTACAAGCGCAGACTTGCTGCAAACAGCTTTAACGATACCGATTCTGCAACCACGCTTGACCTCAAGTCCGTTTCAAACAGGCTTGTTGAGCTGCAGGCTCTTCTCGGCGATATAGAGCACGAGAAGGAAATCTGGGGCGATGACACCGGAGCTAATTCAACGTATGACTCATATCACTCTCGCGTTTCTGACCAGATAAAGAAGGGTGAAAGCCTCAAGTCTGGAGTTGCCGAGAAGAACAAAAAAGAGCAAGAGCAGAAGGATAAGGACAAGAAGTCCGAGGAAGACCGCAAGAAGGGTCAGAAGTGGGTTGGCACCTACAGCGGCACCGGCACCGACGGCAAGTCAATGGAGGTTGTCATCCAGAAGGACGGCACGGTCATTTGGCGTATCGGTGGTCAGCCTGAGGTTCGTGGCACCTGGACTGGTGACGAAAACAAGCTTGAGCTTGATTTCAATGGCCAGGTCAGCGGCAGGAGCGAACCCTTCACCCTCTCCTCCACCAACGGCGGCAAAACCGTTACTATCAGCTCTCAGAGCAGCACTTGGAACACTGACACGCTTTCTAGAAAGTAACGCTTGCTAGAAAGTCGCAAGACACAAAATAAGGCGAGAAGACCAATTGATCTTCTCGCCTTTTGTTTACGTGAAATGAGCGTTGCTCTATGCCCCAAGCGCTCTATACGCCGACCGCTTACGCACCAAGAAGCGTCTCTGCACACATGTTTTTCTCGCCAGCTATTTGTTAAGGAGCTTCTCGTACACGTCAATGAAGTCCTCAGCAATGATGCGGAAAGACTCAGCCTGCATAAGCTGATCCTCTGCATGGAGCAAGATGAGCGAGAACTCAACGTTGCTGTTATCAATTGCGGACTGCTGCAGCATATTCAGGTGTGTGCTGTGACCCTCATTAAAAATCTCTGTACCAGCAAGAATATCTGCACGAGCGCCTTCAATATCGCCTGTTTTTGCCTTCTGGATGGCGCCAATGTACATTGACTTTGCCGTTCCAACGGTAGCAATAATCTCAAAGGCTGCTTCTTGCGTAGCAGTCATGCCGTCATCTAAAGCCATTTTTTACCCCATACTCTTTCGTGAGCATCTGGGAGCTCAGAAAATCTTTTACCGCTTATTTAATAAGCACAAGCGCATCGTCAAGGATCTTTGCAGCGTTCATCCTGCCGTAGTCAACCATAGGAATAACAGCTACGGGAATAGATCCTGCTGCAGCCTCAACATCTGCCTTTGCATACGCAATCTGAGGTCCAAGCAAAAAGACGTCTGCACCGTCGATAAGCTCAAGTGCCTTGTTAAGAGGATTTGCAATAATCTCTACATCCAAACCACGAGAAGCAGCCTCTTTCTGAAGCTTCTGAACAAGCAGACTGGTGGACATTCCGGCGTTGCAAGCAAGTAAGATTTTCATGTGATCTCCTTTTGATGAGCCAGCCACCGAATACGATGGCTGGCTTCAAGTGATACTCAGATTATAAGCTTACAAACTACTCTGCATCCTGAGCGTTCTCTGCAAGAGCCTCAGCCTGCTTGGCCTGTGCACGCTCGGAGATCTTCATGAATGGCAGGTAAATTGCCATGGCGAGAAGAACCTCGATGACCTGCCAGATGACAGCGCGAACGTCGCCACCGGTTGCCAGCCAACCACTCAGGAAGACTGGAGTGGTCCAAGGAACCATTGCAACGCAAGGGCTAATCCAACCAAGGTTGGTAAACAGGTAGGTCAGACCGATGAACAAATCTGGAACAAGAACAAATGGAATCATCAGAGGAAGGTTAAAGACGATTGGGTAACCGTAAATAACTGGCTCGTTGATGTTGAAGATACCTGGGAGAAGAGAAAGTGCTGCAACGTCTTTAGAAGCCTTGTTCTTGGAAAAGACAAAGGTGTCAAGAAGCAGCATCAGAGTACAACCGGAACCACCGATCAGAGCAAAGGTGTTGATGATCTGCATGTTCATGTAGTGGTCCTGAGGAATTGGCTGACCAGCTGCGAAGGTTGCCATGTTGTCAACAATAAGCATGGTCAGAATTGGCTCAATCAGAACACCAGAGATGGTGGACTGGTGAATACCAAGGCAGAAGAGCAGGTTTGCAAAGGTGTAGATGATGATGACTGCAAATGGACCAGCATTCATGAGGCCCTTCAGTGGGGCAGAAATGCTTGTTGCAATGATGGTCATAAGGTCAGTTCCTGCGCAAACTGCAAGAAGAGCAGATGCAATACCAAAGACGGTAAGGGTCAACATCATAGGAATCATGGTGTTAAAAGAATCTGCAACCGCTGGTGGAACGCCCTCACCAAGGTTGACCTTCAGCTGCTTAACGCTGGAGAGCTTGATGAAGATGGTGGTGGAAAGCAGACCAATGATGATTGCACCAAAGAGGCCGTTAGTACCAGTGAAGGAAGTGGAGAAAGCACCAGTTACATCAACGCCGGTAACTGCATAGCCAGTTGGCAGGAGCTTAGCAACATCAGCCACAGGAAGTGCAACTGCTGCAGCGGCTGCGTCAGCAGCGTTAGCTGCGTGAAGAACAGCGCCTGCAGTAGCAACAATGCTCTGAGGCATCATGATGATAAGAGCTGCAATACCAATAACAACACAAGAAATTGCGTTCTCAAAACGCTTGTTACGAGCAAGGCAATAACCAATAATGCCTGCAAGAATAACTGCCGAGAAACTCAGAGTGCCCTGAGCAACTGCTGCACCCCAAACCTTGAAATTAGCCAGGGTAACTGGGTCGTTTGCAAAGATGAGTGGGAACAGAACGTTGTTGATCAGTACTGCAATACCAGCCAAAATGTAAATTGGGCTGACAGTTGCAAATGCATCGCGCAGGCTCCTCAAGTGAACTTGATTACCTACTTTTGCAGAAACTTCTGCAAATTTATCTAGAAACGATGCTTGGCCATTATCTTTTGCCATGAGCAAACTCCTTTCACGAGTTTCTAGTCAACTATATGTGTAGTGGCAACTTGCTTAAGCCACTCAGCTGATTTCTTAAGACGACGGTTATAGTTATCTTCCAGGTCAACCTCAACAAAGCCATAACGGTTCTTGAAAGCATTTGCCCAAGACCAGTTATCGATGATGGCCCAGTAGTGATAACCACGGCATTTTGCGCCGTCCTGAATTGCACGAGCAATCCACTCAAGATGACGACGGACAAAATCAACACGGTAGTCGTCCTGAATTACGCCGTTTTCGTCTTTCTTAAGATCTTCTCGCTCTACACCCATGCCATTCTCGGAAACAAACCACTCAAGCTCTGGATACTCATCGCGAACCTTCATGGCAAAGTCGTAAAGACCCTGTGGGTAAATCTCCCAACCACGAGAAACATTCATCTCTGCTTCTGGCCAAATATAGGGGTCGGCAAAGTTTGGAATGCCGTTCTCGTCAGTATCTTTTGCTGGAGCCTGAATACGCTCTGGGTGGTAATAATTGCAGCCCAACCAATCCACAACGCCATCGGCAAGAATAAGCTTGTCCTCAGGGCGAATAGGCAGGTCAACGCCACGGGTCTGCAGCGTATCAATAACATCCTGTGGAAGCTCTCCCTTGGTTACCAGGTCAAGCCACCAGCGAATGTTGACGCCGTCAGTCATGCGTAGCGCCTCAAGATCTGCCTCAGATGGATTCTCTTTGGTATATGGTGGTGCAAAGCAGTTAATGAGGCCAATACGAGAGTCATCAAGCATAAAACCTGCTGCTTTTGCGCGGCGGTACTCGCGAACACCAAGCGCGTGAGCAAGTGAAATGTTGTACTGAACAGCACGGGCGCGCGAATAATTCTTTACAAAGGGGTACCAATCGCCCACTGTGTAGCGAACCTCTGGCTCAACAATTGGCTCGTTAAAAGTGAACCAATAGCGGATTTCTTTTCCAAACGTTTCAAAAGCAATACGTGCGTAATGCGCATATGCCTCAACAACCTCACGGGACTCCCAGCCACCGCGGTTGAAGAGGTATTCAGGCATGTCAAAGTGATAGAGGTTTACAAAAATCTCAATACCAACCTTCTTAGCAACAGCAAAAAGGTGGTGATAGTACTTCTCGCCCTCTGGATTAAGGTTGCCGTTAATGTCCAGCAAACGACTCCACTGAATAGAAGTGCGGATGGAATCCAAGCCAAGAGACTTGAGAAGCTGAAGATCTTCTTCCATTCTTTCTGTAAAGTCATTTCCGGCATAGGAGCCAACGCGATTGTGGAATGCGTGGATGTCCAGGTTGGACCAGGTATCCCAAAGGTTTGGCAGCTTTCCGCCGTCTTGCCATTTACCCTCAGTCTGTGGGCCAGACATTGACCCACCAAAGAAGAAATTCTCAGGCAACTGATACGACATGCCTATCCTTTCTCAAACGTATTAAACCTAACATGTCAACTTTATAAAACAGATATGTTAGATTTTCTATGTAGAATACTAATGCAAATCAGATAGAATGCAAAGTAAAATTTTGCTACCTGAGGAGGTGTCATGAATAAGTACGAACTGATTGTTCAGGATCTTAAAACTGATATTGCTATAGGCACATATCCTGCTTATTCTCGTCTGCCTTCCGTTGCTCAGCTTTGTGAGCAATATGAAGTGAGCAAAATTACCATTAATAAGGCACTAGAAGTTCTTGAACAGCAAGGGCTTATCTTCAGGCGAAAAGGCTCTGGCACTTTTGTCAAAAAGCTGGAAGAAGGAACACAAATTAAGCCAAGTAAAGAAGTCTCCGGTCAAATGGAAGGCTTCATGGCTGAACACGCCGCCCGAGGTGAGCGCGTTAAATCAAAGGTCTACACCTTTGAAGTTGAGCGTCCTTCTGAATACATTGCTAAAGCTCTTGATATTACTACCGAAGATTTTGTCTATAGAATTGTGCGTGTCAGGCTTGTTGAAGGAATTGCGCAGGTCATCGAGTATACCTACATGCCTATTAGCTTGGTCCCCAATCTTAAAATGGCCCATCTGGAGCACTCAATTTACAACTATATTGAAAGCGAAATTGGGCTCAAAATTGCCAATGCTCACCGTGTTATTAGAGCCGTCATGCCTACAGAGGTTGAGGCATCGAGACTAGAAATTAGCACGGGCGACCCCCTTCTTGAGGTTGAACAAATCGGTTATATCGACGATGGCCGCGCGTTTGAATATTCCATCTCGCGACATGCGCATGGCTATGAATTCATGACCATTTCTATGCACTAACCCCCTGGCGCAACGACACAAATAAGGCGAGAAGATCAATCGATCTTCTCGCCTTATTGTTTGCGTGTGGATACCACAGACTTACTCGCCAAGGATGACGTGCCTGAACTCGCCGTCCTCGTAGATTCCGCAGCTATGAGTGCCGTCTTTTGGAATGCCCACGGAGCCTGGGTTGAACACGGTGACTTCTGGGTGGTCTGCGCTCTGCATGTTCACTTTTCTGTGCGTATGGCCGTACACAAACGCGTCAAGACTTGGCATCTGAGGCCACTTATCAACGCTGTTGTGAATACCGGGGCCAAAAACGTGGCCGTGAGTAAAGAAGATGGTGAACTGCTTGCCCGTCTTGGGGTCTTTATCAAACAAGATGTTGTAATCAGCCATGCAAGGGAAGTCCAGGACCATTTGGTCAACCTCTGCCTCGCAATTTCCGCGGACCGCAATAACCTTATCGGAAATGCTATTCAGCATCTCAATGACGCGCTTTGGTGCGTAATCTGCAGGAAGATCGTTGCGAGGTCCGTGATAAAGCAAGTCTCCAAGAAGCAAAACGTACTTTGGCTGCTCCTCCTCAATGACCTGCATGAGTTTCTCGCAATAGTCGGCAGCGCCGTGAATATCTGAAGCAATTACAACCTTCATCAACGTATCCTCTCTATACGTGTTTCTACACGTAGCTTCATACGCGTGTATCAATCAATTATTTTATGGTATTGATGGCGTCCAGCCAGTTACAAGCGCTGGCAATTCGGTCACCGTGTAAACGCCAGCTTAGAACCTACCGGTCATCCTTGCGTCAGGGTCAGCCTCAGAAACACGCTGACGAAGATCTGCAATAGCTGCAGGTATCTCGTCTGTGTTGTACGGCGTCATCTGATACACCCAGTTAATCCAGTTGCGATACAACAAGTTGGCGTGCGCGCGCCAGGTAAACAGCGGCTGCTTTTCTGGATCGTTATCAGGGAAGTAGTTCTCTGGCAGGCGAATAGGCAGGCCCTTATGGAAGTCGCGCCAATACTCCTCTGCAAGCGTGTCGCGATCATATTCAAAATGCCCGGTTACAAAAATCTCGTGGAAATCTCTGGTGGCGAGAAGTGCAGGCCCACTGGTAAATCCCTCAGAAAGCACGGCAAGCTCAGGATGATCTACCAGAGCTGATGTCTCAATCGCGGCATGACGAGAATGCGGCATGTAATGTACCTCGTCAAATCCATTGGTGAGGAAGCAATACTCATCGCATAAACGCTGCGGGAAAATACCAAACAGCTTAGCGCCCAGCATCTTCTTAGGAATATCGTGCAGATAATACAGGCCAGCTAGTGCGCCCCAACACAGGTACATGGTAGAAAAGACATGTTCCTGAGACCAATCAACAATGCGACAAAACTCATCCCAGTAGTCAACGTCCTCGTATTTGAGGTCCTCGATAGGAGCTCCTGTGATAATCAGACCGTCGTAATTTTTATCTTTGAAGTCATCAAAAGTTGAATAAAACGTTACCAGGTGGTCAGCGGCAGTATTTTTAGATTCATGCGAAGAGATACGCATAAAGTCACACGTAACCTGAATAGGAGACTTTGAAATTAGACGGAGAATCTGCGTTTCGGTCTGAATTTTCTTAGGCATTAAATTCAAAATTGCCAGGCGCAGCGGGCGAATCTCCTGGTGTTCTGCAACTTCTTCCTCAAGCGCAAAAATGCGCTCTTCTTGCAGTGTCTTCTTAGCTGGTAAACCATCTGGAATATTAATAGGCATGGTAACTTCCTTTAGCTAATCGTTGCACATAAGTATACTTGTTTGTATGGAAATAACTTTTGCCGAGCTCGGGCTAAACGAGCAAATTCTGGCAGGCGTAGCAACACTTGGGTTCAACGCGCCTACTCCCGTGCAGGCCGCGGCAATTCCCGCCGTCCTGGCGGGCAAGGACGTTGTTGCGTCAGCGCAAACGGGAACGGGTAAAACTGCAGCGTTTATGTTGCCTACGCTGCAGCGCATTGCTGTCGAGAAACCCGGTGGGGCCGAGAAGCCCAATGCCAAGGAGTCCGACGCGAGCGCCAAGCCCGACGCGGCCGCCGAGCGCGGCACCAAGCGCAACGCCAAGCAAGGCAACGCCAAACGCAATACGTACCCCCGTGCACTCATCATCACCCCAACACGAGAGCTAGCTGCCCAAATCGACAACGTTGCTAAGAGCGTTTGCGCATCCACAGATCAGCAGGCCGTCATTGTTACTGGTGGCGCTCGCTACAAGCACCAGATAACCGCGCTGCAAAAAGGTTGTGATGTACTGGTGGCAACACCTGGACGCCTGATAGATCTTCTCGACAAGAAGCATACAAGCCTTGAGAACATCCAGGTACTGGTGCTCGACGAGGCGGATCGTATGCTTGACATGGGATTTTGGCCAAGCGTTCATCGCATTATGGAGCAGCTACCTAAGGCGCACCAAACGCTGCTTTTCTCGGCAACGCTCCCCGCATCAATCACATCGACCATAGATGCGCTGCTTAAAGATCCGGAGCGTATTGAGATTGCAAGAACGGGACAGACTGCGGCAACAATCGAGCAACATTTGTGTCCAGTCACTCAGGGACAAAAACCGCAGCTCTTAAAGGCGCTTATCGACTCGTTTGATCCTGCGCCAGAGCGTGTTTTGGTGTTCTGTAGGACAAAGTCGCGCGTTGACAGCATTTACAAAAATCTCAAATCCGCAGGTCTCAAGGTTGATGTTATGCATGCGGATCGTCCGCAAAAGGCTCGCGCAAGAGCGCTGGAGCGATTCCGTAGTGGCGCCATTCAGGTTCTTGTTGCAACCGACGTCATGAGCCGCGGCATTGATATCCAGGGTATTGATGCCGTTATCAACTTTGACGTGCCGCTTGATCCTGAGGATTATGTTCACCGTATTGGTCGAACAGGCCGCGCTGGAGCCGCAGGTCAGGCGTTCACTTTTATGGGACCAGATGAGGTCACGCCGCTCAGAGAAATTGAATATTTTACAAAAGCGCTTATTCCTGCATGGGATCTACCTGGCTTTTCTTATGACTCGGGTCGCATTATGCTTCAAGACTCCCGCTCTACCACCAAGACCACGCGCTCGATGTTCTCGGGCTCAAGGTCAAGGGGCAAAGGATTTGGATTTGGCGGCAGATACGGCCGACACACGTAATCTATAATCAGACGCAGTCAGCTCATACAGTAAAGGAATCAAAATGGGCCCTTTTAATGGCGTTGGTGTAATTTTTGCTCTTGGAGCAGCTGCTCTTCATGTGGTTATTTTTTATCTTGAGTCATTTGCCTGGACTTCTGACGGCACACTCAAGGCCTTTAACATGACAAAAGAAGAGGCAGAAAGCACTGAGAAGATGGCTTTTAACCAGGGATTTTACAATCTCTTTCTTGCCATTGAGGTATTCGTTGGCGTCTTCTTGATGGCCACCAGAAATCCAGCAGGTAAAGTGCTTGTCACCTTTGCTGTTTGTTCAATGGCATTTGCCGCAATTCTTCTCTATGTAACTTCTCCCGACAAACGCTCTGCAGCCATCAAACAGGCAATATTCCCTCTTATGGCACTCTGCAATTTGATTCTGTAACTTTTAAGCATCAACGCTGAGCACATACAAGCACCCAGCCTTTTGTAAGCGCTTCTCGCGAGAAGGAATATCATGAAGCAACTCCGCCCATATCCGCAGGTTATTATCACCAAGAAAGCAGCTCGCGCACTTGCAGGCGGACATCCTTGGGTCTTTGAGGGCGAGGTCATCCGCATGGAGCCGTCTCTAGAAAGCGGCGAACATGCTCAAAATGGTTGCATCGTTGATGTTTTTGAAGAGAACGGCACCTACCAGGGAACCGGTCTTCTGTCAGAAATGAGCAAGATTCGCGTCAGAATTGTGACAAGAAACGCCAACGATAGGCTCAATGAAGCGTTTTGGAGTCGCAAGATTAGCTGGGCGTGGGAGCACCGCAAAACTACTATGGGAAACCGCGCTCTACCAGGGACTAATCCTGATACCAATTGCTGCCGCGTTATCTTCTCGGAGGCCGATGGTTTTCCTGGCTTGATCGTAGACCGCTACGAGAACGTGCTTGTTGCGCAGGTAGGAACCGTAGGCATGGAGCGTCTGCGCAACGTTATCTATCTGCTGCTGCTTGAGGTTTTGTCTACAGATGGCCAGGTAATTGATGGCATCTACGAGAGAAATGACTCCCCTTCGCGCCTTAAAGAAGGACTTCCACAATATAAGGGCTGGTGGACAAGCGCTTCTCCTGACGAGAATGGCTTGCTTGCAGAAAGCTCCCTTGCCCTGCCTTCAACTCATGTTCTTGCAACAGAAAACGGACTCAAGTTCAATCTTGACCTGGAGAACAGTCAAAAAACCGGCTTTTTCTTGGATCAAAAATACAACCGCCGAGCAGTTCGTCAGCTTGCACAAGGCTGTCGTGTACTGGATTGCTTCTGCCACGTTGGTCCGTTTGGCCTTAACGCTGCAGCAGGAGGGGCAGATTTTGTCCGCTGCGTAGACGTCAGCCAGACCGCCATTGACCTTGCTCACCAAAATGCGGTGCTCAACGGCTTAGCAGATAACATGGACTTTACCTGTGCAAACGTCCTTGAATACCTGCCAACACTAGCTGGTGACCGAGGTCAACTCAAGGCAGAGGGAGGTCCGTTTGACCTCATCATTCTGGACCCGCCTGCATTTACCAAGACGCGCGATAAGGTTCGCAGCGCCATGCGCGGCTATAAGGAAATCAACGCTGCAGCCATGAAGCTGCTACCTCGAGGTGGCTACCTGGCTACTTGTTCCTGCTCTCACTTCATGACAAGAGATCTTCTTGCCCAAGCAATTGCCGAGGCAGCTCACCACACTAACGTGCAACTCAAGCAAATTGAAGAGCGACAGCAAGCTCCTGACCACCCAATTCTTTGGGGTGTTCCCGAGAGTCATTACCTTGATTTCTTTATTTTCCAGGTGATCTAGAACTACTTTTATTTGCTTTTACGACGCTCTTTGAAGAAGGCTTTGAGCTGTGCAGATGCCTCGTCTGCTAATACTCCGCCTGAGACAGCAAACTCATGATTAAGTCTTGGGTCACTGCTCACATCAAACAACGTGCCCGTTGCGCCGCCCTTGGGATCAAACGCGCCAAACACACAGCGATCAATACGAGCGTTGACCATCAACCCTGCGCACATCAAGCAAGGTTCCAGCGTTACGTAAACCGTACAACCCGAAAGTCTCCAGCGGCCAAGCTTTTTTGAGGCCTCTTGCATGGCGAGAAACTCGGCGTGCGCAGAAGGATCGTTATCAATCTCACGGCGATTATGTGCAACGGCAATAACCTCTCCATCGCACACTACAACTGCTCCGATAGGCACTTCTCCTATCTGTGCTGCACGCTCTGCCTGCTCAAAAGCAAGTTTCATGTACTTCTGATCTAGAGCAGCCTGTGGGGTCAAAGGCTCTTGTACTTCGTCACTCATAGCTGCTCCTCTCTTGTCTGGTTGTTGCTACTAATCTGTCGCTGTTCTGTCGTGATTCTGACGTAAATCTTTCATGACTCTGACACTAATTTGTCTTCACTTAATTATGAAGCAAAACCTAACTTGCTAAATCCCCTACTCGCAAAAAACTGAATTATGCGGTAGGATATTACCGCTTTGGAGAGGTGGCAGAGTGGTTGAATGCGGCGGTCTTGAAAACCGTTGAGCGGTGTCCCCGTTCCGAGGGTTCGAATCCCTCCCTCTCCGCCATTTTTGGCGGCTCTCAACTTCACGTTTTGTTTTCAAGTATTTTTAGTTTTACTACGGCGTTTTTAAGAACTTTCATTCCATTCCACGTCATTTCTAGCTCAACGTTCTTCTCGTCAGTGTGTGGACGAGCATTCCATTTACCAAAAGACTCGTTAGCAAGTTAAAAGCTTTAATTAAAAACGCCTTAGATTTTTACTTTTGGGTATAATTAACCTGTCCAAATGGATGACTGACACAGGATTGTCAGTGATTGAAAGGATTTAGCATGATTATTGCCGCAGTTGTAGTTATTGTCCTTCTGGTTTTCTGGGCCATTAGCATTCACAACAACATCATTCGCGCAAGCAACAGGTGCGACAACGCTTGGGCAGCTATCGATACGCAGCTTCAGCGTCGTAACGATCTGATCCCTAACCTGGTCAACACCGTTAAGGGTTACGCAACTCACGAGTCTAAGACTTTTGAGGCAGTTACTTCTGCTCGCGCTGCAGTCGCAAATGCACGCACTCCTGAAGAGAAGATGCAGGCTTCCGGCACTCTTTCCAATGCTCTGACCAACCTGTTTGCTGTTGTTGAGAACTACCCAGAGCTCAAGGCTAACCAGAACTTCCTGGAGCTCCAGGCAGAGCTTACTGACACCGAGAACCGCCTCAGCTATGCACGCTTGAGCTACAACGATGTTGTCATGAACTACAACAACATCATCGCTGTTTTCCCAAACAACCTTCTTGCTGGTGGACGTTCCCCACGTACAAGCTTCCAGGTTACCGACGAGTCCGCTCGTCAGGCACCAAACGTACAGTTCTAAGAGCTGCTTCGTTTACCCTTTGTACTAGTACAGTCCGGTATCTGCATTCCGCAGGTACCGGGCTTTTTTGTGCAGAGCGTTACCTCGCGGATTGAGCTGGCTGTTCACTGGCCGCGTGCTGGTCGTGCGCTGCTCGTACGCCGTTTGACCGTTGTCCACGCGCTGCTCGTACGCCGGCTACAACCAAATCCGAGCAGCTAGATTATGTGAAGAGTCTTTACAGCCTCGCGAGAAAATCGTTAAAATAGTTACATCTGTGAATTGTCCTCGCAAGCACAATTCACGTCCTATTGGTTGAAGAGAAAGGTCAGCATGAAACCTCGACCTCACAGTCGCTGACCTCTTGCGGTGTGCCGATTTGCGCCGTGAGGGGTGAAATCGCAATGCAGTCCCCGTGGCAAATACGCGGAGTTTCTCGCCAAAAGCCACGCTTTAGTCTTCGGACGCATGTAAGGAGCACACATGATTTATCTTTCCCAGTTAATGGGTAATCCGGTTCTAGATTCAGAAGGCGAGAAGATCGGTTCTGTCTCCGACCTTGGAATTGCTACCGGAGAAGTTTTTCCTCGCATTACTTCCCTGGCTTTTATGGGCCCTGGCCGCACGCCAATGATGATTTCTTGGCGCAAGTATGTTGATACCTACGACGAGGACGTCATTAGGCTCAAGGTACCTTCAACTGAGATTCGTTTCTCGTACCTACAGCCTAACGAAGTTCTTCTGGCTCGAGATATTCTGAACAAGCAGATTGTTGATACGCGTGGTATTCGTGTTGTCCGCGTAAACGACCTCAAGCTTTCCGATACTAGCTCAACGCAGCTGCGTCTTCTGGGCGCAGAGGTTGGCGCACGTGGTCTGCTGCGCAGCCTTTCTCCCCAGCTAGAGCACTTGGTTACCCGCATTGCGCGCGCCATGGGTCACCCCATGCAAGAGCGCATCATTGCGTGGAGTTACATGGACCTGGTTGAGCGCGACCTCTCCAACGTTAAGCTCTCCGTTTCCCACAAGACTCTGGACGAGCTGCACCCTGCTGACGTCGCTGACATCATCGAGCGCCTGGACTCTCGCCTGCGTAGTCAGGTGTTTGCCCAGCTTGATGACGAGCAGCGAGCCGGCGCAATGGCAGAGTTCAACGACGATGCCATGGCAGTTGAGCTCATCGGCGGCCTGAACGAAAAAGAAGCATCTCGCATCTTGTCCGAGATGGACCCAGACGACGCAGCCGAGCTTGTCTCCGAGCTGAGCTATGACCGTGCCGAGAAACTTCTGCGCTTGATGGGCGTTAAGGAGCAGCGCGCTATTAGGCAGCTACTGGGATATCGTGAGTACACCGCCGGCCGTATTATGACGTCTGAGGCGCTTTCTATTCCTGAGGATCAGACCGTTGCATACGCCTTTGATCGCCTGCGCAACCTGGACGAAGACTTTGAGACCGTCCGCTATCTCTACCTTACTGACGAGGACGGCCGCCTGTCCGGAACCGTTTCGCTGAACCGCCTGATTGTCTCCGAGCCAGAAACTCGTCTGGAGGAGATTGCTAATAAGAACCTGGTCACCGCCTCACCAGAGGACGACCAGGAGGACGTTGCCCGTAACATTGCAAAATACAACCTGCTAGCCATGCCTGTTGTTTCTGATGACAATCGCCTGTTGGGTATTGTTACCGTCGACGACGCTCTTGACGTTCTTGAAGAGGAGCACGCCGAGGACCTGCAGATTGTTGGTGGCGGTAGGAGCGATTCCGATTCTGGTGACCGTGGCCGCAATATTATTTGGTTCCTCCACCGCAACCTCTGGCTTTTGTTCTGGGTTGCTTCCGTTGTGATTGCTGCCTTTGTAGGAACAGCCGCAACATCTAATCCGACCATGGGTATTTTCGCAGCTCTTTGCACCATTACGATGCCAATCTCTCTGAACTTGAGCGAGAATACCGTCAACTACGTGACAAACTTCTTCCTCACAGACGATCCTGGCAGCGAGAAGTCTCCTTCTATCTTAGGCTTTGCCTTCCGCTCGCTTCTACTGGGTCTTCTGGTCAGCGGACTCATTTGCATCCTTGGTGCCGCAGCTCACGCCCTGCTAGAGGCTCTGTTCCATCCGTACGATCCAAATGCAGGCGTATTCTACGCCGCGCTCTTTGACCAGACCATTATCCAGATCTTTGGCGCAGCAGCTGGCTCTACCCTTATCTCCTTCCTGCTGACCCCAATTTTCTTGGCTGTACTTCGCCATCGTGAGGAGAAAAACCAGGAAACCTCAGGTCTCACGCTTACCCTGATTTCCATGAGCCTTTCGGTGGTGACATTCTTCGTCCTCTCTTACGCTCTCTCGCTTGTGAGCGTGATGTAAATGGCGCAGGAAAACGCACACGTAAAGGACGCGGTTGCAGAGCAGGGCGTGGTTGTAGAGCAGGACGCTGATGGCCAGGACGCCGTCGGCCAGCTTTCTGCGGGCGACGGAAGCGTTGTCGAGCAGGGCACGCCCGCAGAGCTAGGCTCGGCCACAGAGCTGGGCGCGGTCGAGCAGAGCAAACGTGCGTCTAAAGAGAAGGCTCCGGTCAACAAAAACAGCCTCAAGTACATCTTGATGGCAATGGGCCCCGGTCTTCTCGCCGCATTTGCTGGTAACGACGCCGGCGGCATTGCAACCTACTCCAGCGCAGGCGCCACGTTTGGCTATTCACAGCTGTGGACCGTGCCACTTATGTGCTTCCTGCTGATTGTTGTTCAAGAAACCGCAGCTCGAATGGGTTGTGTCACCGGTAAAGGCATTGCGTCGCTGGTACGCGAGCGCTTTGGTATCCGTCTGTCCACGCTGGCAATGGGTGCGTTGCTGCTCTCCAACATTGCTGTTACCTTCTCCGAATTCGCAGGTATTGCGTCCAGCATGGAGCTCTTTGGCATCCCAACGTACGTCTCGGTTCCTATCAGCGCCCTGATGGTGTGGCTTCTGACCGTAGGTGGATCGTACCGCCGCATCGAGAAGATTCTACTGGCAATTAGCTGCATTTTTGTCACATACGTGGTAGCTGGCGTGCTTGCTCAGCCTGACTGGGGAGAAGCCCTGCGCGTCACCATCATTCCACAGCCTTCCGCTGAACCGTCATACATTTCTCTGCTGGTTGCAAATATTGGTACTACCATCAGCCCGTACATGATCTTCCTGGTTGCATCAAATGTTGTCGAGAAGAACCTTGATACCAGCGATATTCCCGCACAGCGTGCAGACAATGTTGCCGGCGCAGTCCTAGCCGAGGTTATCACCTGGTTCATTATGCTGACCACCGGCGCTGTACTCTTCCCTCGCGGAATCTCTGTTGACTCTGCTGCCGATGCTGCTCGCGCACTTGAACCACTTGCGGGTCAGTACGCTAGTACCCTCTTTGCGCTGGGCATGGTTGGCGCGTCCTTCCTTGCAGCATGCGTTCTACCAGGCATTACCGCAAGCGCTATCTGCGAGGCATTTGGTTGGGAGCGCGGAGCCGACCGTAGCTGGCAGGAGGCCCCTGTCTACCACGGCATTATTACAACCGTGCTAGTTATTTCAGCGCTGGTTGTTTTGATCCCAGGCATGAGCCTCTTTGGCATCATGATGGCCGCCCAGGTCATCAACGGTATTCTGCTGCCAATTCTGCTTGTCTTTATGGTTATCATTGCGGCCGACAAACACATTATGGGCAAGTACGCCAACGGTCGCATCTGGAACGCGCTGACCTGGTTTACCATCGTCACCGTCATCATCCTGACCATTGTGATGTTCATTCTGCAGGCCATGGGCTTGTAGCAAACGTCACGCAACTGCAGCACAAAAACAGGGCGAGAAGATCAATCTTCTCGCCCTTTGTTTTATGCGATTATCTGCGGCTTATTACTTGCTTGCCTTGTCAAACTCGTCCTTGAAGTCAGAGAACATCTTGCCCATGCGTCCGAGCTGCATGCCAAAACCCTTAGCTGCCTTGTTAGCGGTGGCCTGTGTAGATGATTTGCTTGTAGGCTTAGCAGCAGGCTTACTAGCAGCGGCTTTGTCCGAAGCAGCCTTTTCTGCGGTGGCCTGCTCCTCTGGAGATGGCTTCTCGAGGCGAACATCCTCTGCGGCAACGGGAGCTGGGCGTTCGGAATCGTCTTCTGCGTCGGGCTCGGTAGCATCTTCGATAGCTCGCTTTGCCTTGGCCAGCGTCTTACCCAGGGCAAACGCGCCCTTCTCGGTAGCCTCTGCAACAGCTTTGCTAGCCTTAGCCGTGGCCTCGGAAGCTTTTGCAGCTGCCGCGGCGTAACCCTCGCCTGCCTTTGCCGCAAGACCGCCGGTGAGCTGGGCGTCCGCTGCCTCGTCGGAGAGAACCATGGCGCCGTTGGAGTAGCCTAGCAGCCACTCTGGCTTGATGGCAAAGGAGCCCACCAGTGCCTCTGATCCGGCGCCGTCGCCCACAAGAAATGCCGAAACCACGCCGGTAACCTGGTCAAACTCAGCGCCACTCACGTAGCCCAAGCTCTTTCCGCTTTTGGTGCGAGCCTCCATGCCGTGCCACAGAATGCAGTTATCAAAATCCAAGTTCAGGCGCCTAATTGCCGCTTTATCAACGTTATTCTCGGGATCTTTTACGCAAAGGCCCTGCTCAATGGTCTCCAGAGACTCAAGCGTGACAAAAGCATCATCCTGCTTAATCATGCCGGCGATGTCGGGCTTCTGAACCATCACGCCCACTACCTGCGAAGGCTGACCCTGTTTGAATGGCGCAAAAACCACGTTGTGGATTTTTCCCAGCTTGGAAAAACGCTCTTCTCCCGCATGCTTACCCTTTGTAGCAGGCTTTTTGGGGAGAAGGACTTTTGCGCCAAGGAGCTCGGTTGTTTTCACGTGAAACCTCTCTATAAAAAACGGGACGTCATAAGGCGTCCCGTCACATTGCTTGTAAGTGAGGCTTATGCCTCCTGGTAACCCTCGCCAGCGTTCTCCTGCTCGTGGGACTCAACGTTCTCGATGCGAACAGCCTGAGCCTCAGCGGTTGTGGCCGTTGGCTCTGGAACAACAAAAGAGTCTGCAACAACATCAGCAGCATCTGCGACAGTATTAGAAGCAGAGGTCACAGCGTCAGAAAGTGACTCACGGAGCTGATCCATGCGCTCGCGAGCAAGGTCAACCTTTGCGCGGAGCTCGTCGGTCTTTGCGTCAACAGTAGGCTTGACCTCGTCAATCTTAGTGCTCACAACCTTAGATGTGCGCTCATAAGAATCAAGTGCGGAATCCCATGCGTCATTGACAGCATCTGCAGCCAACGCACGAGTCTCCTCGCCGGAACGTGGAGCCAGGAAAAGACCAGCTACAGCGCCAGCAGCAGCACCAAAAATAGCGCCTAGAAAGAAACCAGCAGACTTCTTGCTCATAAGTACCTCCTGTTAAACAGCAAAACGCTGTACGTAATCATACCGCAATAAGGGCGTTTATCGAACGGGCTTTGGACGAGGAACGTTAATCATGTTCCAGTCGTCTGGGACGTCAGTGACCTCGGAGTCGTCCGTAGCGTCCTCAGCGGCTGTTGCCTCGGCAAGCTCAGTTGCGATGACCTCCTCGACGGGCGCCTCGGCGGCGTCGGCTGCGGGTTCGGCGACGGCTGCGGGATCGGCGTCGGTTGCGGGCTCGGCGTCGGCTGCGGGTTCGGCGTCGGCAGCAGGCGCGTCCTCGTCGGCTGCGTCGATGCCTGCGACCTCGGCGTTGTTCTCCTCAGCGTCAGCAGCCTCAGCCTCAACTGCATCGGCGGCTGCGGCATCAGCGACGTCCTCGGAGGAGTTGTCGGCAGCGTAATCCTCAGCTTCTACGCTCTCTGCCTGGAGTGCAGCGTCCGCCTCAGGTTCCGCGGAGTCTGCGAGTTCATCGGTCTTCTCGCCGTCAAGGCTCTGGATGAGCGCAACAAGGCCAGAGACGATTGCGTTGATGTCCGGATCGGCGTCCTCCTGGTTGCCATATGCCCAGTTGAGGAGCCATACAGCACTGGACAGCGAGGCTGCTACCAGCACGTCGTCTGGGCATGCGAGGATAATCTCGTAGAGGCCGCGACGGGAATCCACCAGGGAAGTCTTGCCGGACGACATATCTCCTGCAAGGTTGGTCAGGGCCAGAAGCTCCACGGTTACGTGCTCGAGCAGGTGCGCAACCTCGGTGTCGTTGGCAACAAGGCCAAAGCGAGCGTCGGCGTCACCCAAGCACAGGTGCTCGGAAAGACCTGGCAAAAGCTCAAGCACGCGCTCAGTTGCCTCAGCGTTTTCTGAGGTCAGACGTGGCGCTTTAGCCGAAAACTCAACGGTAGCGGTCAAGTTTTTGGGTCCTACCACAACTTTTTTGATAGAAATCAACTGCGCCATTTCAACCTCTTTCTATTGGCTCACTCTATTGTAATCATTCTTTTAGTTATTCATTTTCTGATGTGTCAGAGTTTTCGCCGGCTGGCTCAGATTCACCGTCTACCTGTGGTTCTGGTGCAATTACACGCAACAAAGATAGTCGGCGACGACGCATCGACTGCACGCGGAACACGTAGCCATCCTTCTCAAAAACCTCACCTGGACGAGGCAAATGATTTGCCAAATCCAGCACAAAGCCCGCGATAGTCTCGTACTCCTCGGATTCCCCGACCGGCCATCCAAGTTCAGCTGCGTCATTGAGCGAGAAGCGACCATCTACCAGCCACTCTCTATCAGAGAGCTGCGTCAGATACTTGTTGTCCGGATCAAACTCATCCTCAATCTCGCCGACAATCTCCTCGACGATGTCCTCAACGGTGATAACACCAGCGGTTCCGCCGTACTCGTCAACCACGATGACCATCTGGTCGCGACTTGTCTGCATCTCGGTGAGCAGCGGAATGATGTCTTTGGTATCGGGTACGTAGTCAGCAGAACGCACGAAGCGCGCGATCTTCTCGTCACTATCGTGCTGGTCAAGCGCTGGCTCCAGCAAATCTTTGATGTGAGCGATACCCACGATGCGGTCGATATTCTCGTGGTAGATAGGGATGCGCGAGAAACCTGTTTGGCGCATGACGCGCAGGACCTCGGCGATAGTTGCGGTGTCTTCCATGGCGGTCATGTCAACGCGCGGGACCATTACCTCACGGACAACGGTGTCGCCCATCTCGATGACCTCGTGGATCATGGATTTTTCTTCTTCAGAGAGGTCCTCGGAATCCTTGACAATGTAGCGGAGCTCTTCCTCGGTGACCTCTTGATGGTCGTTGGTAGTGTCAATGCCCATGAGCGTGGTAACCGCATCTGCCGAGGCAGACGTGATGAACACGAGTGGGCGCGCAATATGCATGAACGCCTTCATGGGGCCGATAACTGCTTTAGCCACTGCCTCGGAGTTTGCTAGGCCGATGCTCTTTGGAACCAGCTCACCGATGACCACGGAAAAGAACGAAACAATCAGCGTAATAGCCACGACAGCTAAAGGAAGCGCCAGGTCAGCGTGGACACCAATGCTAATAAGCCAAGTGCCAAATGGCGCGGAAAGGCTTGTTGCAGCAAATGCTGAGGACGCAAAACCTACCAGGGTAATTGCGACCTGGATTGTTGCGAGGAAATATCCGCGATCAGTGGCAATGTCAATGACAGCAAGGGCTCTTGGATCACCCTCGTCCACGTCCGCCTCAAGTGCCGCGCGACGAGAGCTCACAATGGCCATCTCGGCCGCAGAAAAAAAGCCGTTTACCAGGGTAAGCAGCAGAGTTATTCCAATACTTAACGCAATGTCCATCGAATGTATGGGCACCTACCTCTTCGAAGTTACTTTTTGTACAGACTATTGTACTCTAACGCGCTCTACCTTGTAGTCTTCAGGAATTTGACACAGTCTCGCCATGAAACGCTGGGAGGCTGACGGTGTCGGAAGCGGCGGCGTGATGATGCCAACTATACGAGCAGCACGCTTTTCCCGCGATGCGAATCACTTATCTGCGGTTTTGCCCGCCATTTTAATATCATGCTTCTCTATTTTCTGCGTTAATTCTGGCTAACAAGCAGTTCCCAATATTTGATGCAGAATTTTGAATAACTCGTCCAATTAATTCATTGTCATGAATACGTAACTTTCACGCCTAAAATTATGTGCCTTGAATTCTCATTGCTAGTGCAACAACAAAAGACAAGGTAGTGACCCATGGGTCTACAATGGCGCTTACGACAACGTTCATTGAAAGGATTTCCATGGGTCACTATAGCCATCTTAGCATTGAAGAGCGCGAAGACATTATGGTCTGGTGGAAAAATCATGAAAGTATAAGCCAGATTGCTCGTAAGCTCGGTCGAAACAAATCAAGTATTTCACGGGAGATTAAAAGAAACGGTTGGACAATCATTGGAGTGGCGCATCTTTGTTATAGGGCCTCGACTGCCCAGAGAAAAACCGATGTTCGACGCCAGGCTTGCAAGAAACGCACCCTACTCGATGATCCAAGCCTTCGTGCACGTATTGTCTTTCTTATCTGTAGTCGCCACTTCTCACCTGAGCAGATTGCAGGCAGACTACACTTAGAACTTTCCTACGCTCCTGTCAGCTGTAGCACTATATATAGAGCCATACACTCAGGGAAACTAGACTGTGAACTTCCAGGTGTACAGTCTGTACGCAGAAGACTCAGACACCGAGGTAAACGACGGCATACAAAACACCTCATAGAGCGCAGAGGAAAAATACGGATAACATTAGACAAAAAATTATTCTATATCTATGAACTAACTTTAAGTAAAGAAATAATACGTCTATCACTAAATGATGAAGGATATATTACTAGGCTTTATTCCCACTCAATGATTGAGAAAGTCTGAAGTTTGGGCCTGCGTATGCAAGGTGCGCCATTTTTCGAGTGCCGCCGAGGTCGGAATCCCGTGACCTGGGCTTTTGAGCGCTTTTGGGGACAATCTCGGGACAAATATATAAACTCACGGGCAAACTCACGCCCTCTGAGTTTACGTTTTTTGTCCCCGAGGTCTCTCGTTTGCATTTTCGCAGCGGTTGGCTTTAGATAGTTCTTTCTCAGGTTCCTCGCGTTCAGGAAGAACTCCGTTTCCGAGTTGCTCAAGCCCTCGTTCTCGAGATTGGTTTCCAGAAGCGCGAGCGTACAGAACATGTCCGCGGCCTGAAACAGGCTGTAGTCCGATGGGAAGACCTTCCTGACGTCAGCCTCGAAGAACGCGTTGAAGAGTGTGTTGACCAGGTTGGTGATCTCCTTCTGGCCGTTGTCGTAGTAGACGATGATGCTGTCGAAGCTCTGGAGGAAGGGAAGGTTATCGCGCAGGAATATGCTCACCTCGCGCGATTTCCTGGATACCATCTTGTCGTGGTCCGGGAACTCGGATTTCTTGAAGACGAACGACTTTTGCGAGATTTCGCACAATCGTATGAAGTTGAACAGCGACCTGAACAGCTTGCGCCGAGCGGTCAAGTCCATCCCGGAGTAGTCCTTCTCGCGCCTTATGAGCGGGGCGGAGTGTATAGCATGAGTCTCAGCGAAGCCCTGCTCGGCGAGGTGACGCCTCAGGTGCCCAATCTGCTTGGAGATGTCGACGCCCTGGTCGTGGAAGAGCAGGGTGATGATGTAGTAGGGGGCATGGGGCTCGTAGGGCCCGAAATCGCCCGACTCGTCGATGAAGACGCTCAGCTCGGCCACCGTTCTCCTTTGGATACAAAAATGGCGGGGAAAACGTCCCCGCCCTTGGGTGGACCAGGGCCTTTCGGCCAGCCCAGAATTTGAATCTTTTATACCATCAGATCCAAGTCCGGTCAAGGCCGCTGTGCGAGTCGATGCGCCGGATGCCTCCAACGCTCAGGAGCCGCGGCGGGTCCCGGTTCGCGCCAGCTGCGGCTGCGGTCCGCTGGCCGTTCTACCCGCGAACCCGCGTTGGGCAGGGATTCTCATAGGCCAGATCGATGGAGACCAGATCATACATACTTTCGACATGTCTGGAACGTTCCCTACTGATGAAAGAGGCCTTATGACCAGTTATCTTAGTACCGGAGCCTATTTCGATATCAGGACTGGTTGGGATGGCCGTGAGGTGCCGTACGAACACGTTGTCGATGTGACAATCTGGGTGCACAACGTGTTCGATTACATCAACCTCTTTGAGAACGGGGTGGATCTGCGGAAGCTGTACGAGGAGGACAAGCTCTATGAAGAGAATTAACATCGCGATAGACGAAAGAACCGGATAGTTCTTCGTTCCCACGAAGGCGCAGCTTGAAGACTACATCGAGCAGCAGTTTATCGTGTCTCGAAAAGAGTTTAAAAACTATCGACCGCTTTATAGAATACGCCAAATCTGCAAAAGACGACTTGGCGGCGGGGATTATACCCGAAAGGATCTATTGAGTCTTCTGTTGGCTGTAATTTGCTTAGCTTCAAGGTGATAGGTGCGTACATGATGGAGGGTCCGATAAAAAGCGCAGCAGGCAATAGGCGCCCTGGAGACGAGCTCGAGGATCTCGAGCGCGGGCAGGGCGAGGTTTCCGTTCGATGCGAGGGAGATGCGCAAGCGGAGGAGGGCAAGCCAGTGCTGATCATCAACGGGAAGACCGAAGACAAGATCATCGCGCAAATCGCGAAGATTGCGGGTGACGACCTCCCCAAGCTAGGAGAGATCCTGGTCGCCTACGAGAATTCCTACGGGTTCGACAACCTGAAGGAAAACATGTCGCAATACTTTGAGGTGAGGTAGCCGGCCTCGACCGCTCAGGGCGGCGGGGCATGGCCCGTAGATTGATCTCCCCCCCGGCGGGCCGGAAGGTCCCTTGTCGCCCGCAAAGCGATGAGGGACCTTGGCGGGCAGCAAAGGCGAGCAAGCGGGCGAATCTGTGGATAAGGAAAACACTTTAGGGGCAAGTTGGACTTCGCCGCATCCAAGAGCCTTGCCATACCCGCCAATAGCCGCAATATCTTTTACCAGAACATCAGGGGCGGCAGCTCCCTGCTGGTTGGCCTAACCGGTCTTGAGCATTGCCCCGGCGAATTATTGGAGTCCTCGTTCGACTTCTATCAGACATGCTTGGAAGCAAGGGTGTACTTTGGTGAAAGCGTAAGCGGATGGCTCGCAAAAAGACCGATAGATGGCCGCAGCTGTATCGGCTGCTTAATTTCATCAATGCGAAATACTGACCTTTCAGCGATAACTGGGCAGGCGGAAACCTGTATTCGCCGTCCTGTCTGGTAACGCCAAGATTCTGCTTGACGAAGGGCGACGACGAATGCGACTTGATGGCCATAATAGCCGTCAGCTACGACCTTTTCGAGTTAGTTCCTCTCGAGATGTGCAACTACATTACAGCGACTTTGCCTGCCCGCATCAACGAGGATCTTTCTTTCCCCCCTGATATCTGTTTTGCTCGGCATCATGAACGACGAGAAGACCATTTCGATGATTGGGTCCAACGAGCGCTAGCATCTCGAAACCATGAAACCGAAGAGAGACCTGCGACACTGCCTCTCTTCGGTTTCCTCTTTAGAGTGCTGAATCATCGAAAACCGGGCCTTTGTTTTCCAGACAAATCATTTGCCCGCTGTACGCATTGAGCGGCAGCTTAAGCTTGTTTGGCTCAAGGCAAAGCTCATCCGGCAAGCAGCTGCCTACAAAGCTGACTCGACCTTCTCAGCAATCATATCCCCTAGGCTCTTGCCGTACTTATTTTTTATCTTTGTATTCATCTCGACTACCGCTTTCGCCGAGTAGCTGCCATCGGGTTTTTCCTCCCTGATTCTGTCTATCTCGCTCGCGGCCGCCTCTTTGGCTTCCGTAACGATCTCGTCGTCGATACCCGCAGCTTCGGCCATCCAGAGCAGCAATTCCGGACACTTAAGCTGTCTTATGGGAACGACAACGTTTTCGCCCTTTTCCTTGAACGTGAGTGAGATATACGCCTCGAAGAGATGCCACTTTTGATTCGGCTCGCATTGCCAGGCGAATACTTTATGGCCCGTATCGTAAGCAGTATCTATATAACTATTTCCCGTCGCCTTCTGTTGATACTTCTTTATGAACTCGTCGCTAATCGGGTAATGTTCGTTCTTCTTGCAGTAGAACTTAATCAAGTCAATCAGACTAATCGCCATGTCAATCCTCCTGCCGTTTCCACCAGCCGCAACAATAACGTTGGAACTGTGGATATCATACTATGCCCCGATCTGGACAGTATCTTAAATTGAGTATTTGCAGCTCTTAGCACGCAGGATTGCCATACTCGCGCAACATAGCATCACGGTTAACAATCCACTGCTTACCATACTTACGGGCATCCACACCTGGAACTATCTTGCCGTATGCAACAGCTTTACGCAGAGTTGACTCGCTTAAGCCCCAGAGCTCGCTAGCGTCCGAAAACGATATGAGTCCATCAAAGGGCGTCGCAACCTCTGCTCCGTTCTCCCACAACTCGTCGCAAGAGAGATCAAGGTCATCGTTCCAGATAATACCGTAGCCGCCCTGATCAACTTCTACGTCTCTGAACAGCGATTCGTTATCCTCCAATGTCTTGAAGACCGGGAAACGATGCATAAGTGGAGTTACATCGTAGATTTTTGTAGTTCCATTAGTAAACTGAACACTCAACTTTAAGTCAGCCAGCGCAGAGACTTCTTTGACCTTATGAAATTTCATAGTCTGCCTCCTTTAGACAAGCGGATCGATCTTCTTAAATTCTTGCGTCTCCCAAATATCAAGAAGCTCAGTTTGGTGAATCTCTATCCACTCGCGCACCATACCAGCAGCGCGAGTCGGCAGACTACCATCAATCTCCTCACCCGAATTAATGTCAAAAGCTGCAGTATCCTCACCATAAATCGCATGGATGTGCGGTGGATTGTGCTCTGAGCCCAAGAAATACATACGTATTACTATCCCGTAAAGCCTTGTAAGTGTGGGTATCCGTATCTTTCCTTTTTGATAAGTATATCACGATATCGTGATATACTCCATAATTTATTATTAATAAAAAACTCCTCGCATCGTAAGCGTGATGTGACCCCCAAAAGTTAGACTTTTTTAGCGTAGCAGTTTATATGGCTGCTACGCTATTTTTATGCAGCCAAGAGTCTAAGCCTGTATTGCACTGGACTTAACCATCCTAGTCTTTCTTTAATTCTTTGTTCGTTGTAATACTTTATGTATCGTTCGATTTCTGACTTTAGCTCATCATAGCTATAGTAAACAACGCCATAATAGATCTCTTGTTTAAGCAATCCAAAGAAGTTCTCCATAACGGAGTTATCATGACAGTTTCCCTTACGAGACATACTTTGGAAGATTCTTTCTTCCTTAAGACGATGAGAGTATGCTTTCATTTGGTAAGCCCAGCCTTGATCCGAATGGAAAGTTCTTCTGTATTTGCAATCGGATGTTATTTCAATAGCCTGTCCCAATGCATCCATAACATTTTTTGCTGAAGGGTGTCTGTCAATTCCATAGCTTATAATTTCACCATTACACATATCCATGAATGGATCCAGATAAAGCTTATGCATTGTCATGTGACCTTTAGCAGTAATCTCATAATACTTAAACTCTGTAGGATCTGTTGTGATCTTCTGGTGTGGTATATAGGTATTAAATCGTCTCCTTATGCGATTAGGAGCAACCGTTCCAACTTTACCTTTGTACGAACTGTATTTACGGCTTTTTCGAATGAAAGAAGTAACCTGTAGACCAAGCTTCTGCATTATAC
>JABZHH010000070.1:0-2482 GCA_015258925.1 Atopobium sp.
CCTTGAGGGCACCGTTGGTACGCTTGAGCGCATGAAGACCTGCGTTGCAAATCTCCGCTGGGCTTTCAAACAGTCTTCTGCTCAGCACGAACTTTCCGACGCTGATTGCACGCTTGCTGAGGCAATTAATACAGCTCAGAGCGAGTTTGATGCTCAGATGGATGACGATTTCAATACTGCAGGAGCACTTGCTGCTATCTTTGCGCTGGTAACTGCTGCAAATACGTATCTTGCAGAGGTTGGCCAGAACGTTGGTGCAAGTCCTGTTCTCCGCGCAGCAGATATGTTGTGCGAGCTCACGGGAGCTTTGGGAATTGATTTGACTCAGGCAGCGTCTACCTCTGATTTACCAGAGGAGCTTGTGGCACTTGCTGCACAGGTCGCAGGCTATGAGGGCTCGTCAGCTGACGAGGCTGCAGAGGCTTTGCTTGCTGCTCGTCAGGAGGCTCGTTCACAGAAGAACTGGGCGGTTGCTGATCAAATTAGAGATGGCATTGCTGAGCTTGGACTTTTGATTGAAGATACCGCCGCTGGCGCTCGACTTAAGCGTAAGGCAGACTAACTATGGCAAGAAATCAGCGCTCTACCTCTAAAAACACGCGCTCCGAGGGTCCTGCTGGCCGCGGTGGATTTGCAGGTCGCAGCGGCGCAGGTCGCGGCTCCAAGAAGGCCGCCGACTGGGGCGGTTATTTCGGCGCCAAGAATGGCCAGGGCTCAAAGGGCGGTCGCTCCGCACAAGGTGCACGCGCAGCTCAGGGCACCCGCGGACAGAAAGGCGCTGGTGGACAGCGAGGCGCTGGCGCTGGACGTCCCGGTAATAAGAAGCCTGCAACCGATCTTATCGAGGGTCGTCGCGCAGTAGCAGAGGCGCTGACCGTTGGTATTCCTTTGAAGAATGCGCTGGTACAAGCCGCAAGCGGGCAGAAGGACCAGGAGATTGAGGCTCTTGCACGTCAGCTTGAGCAGGAGGGTATTCCTGTCGAGCGTGTTGCAAAGCCCGTGCTTGACTCACTTTCAAGCCACGGCGCTCACCAGGGCGTTATTGTCCGTACGCAGCCTTTTGCCTACGCTGGCCTCTCTGAAATCATCCAGCGAGCCGGTTCAGAAAACGCTCTGGTTGTTGTTTTGGATCACGTCACTGACGAGGGAAATTTTGGTGCAATCGTAAGAAGTGCCGAGGTAGTTGGCGCAGCCGGCGTTGTTATTGCAAACGCTCGCGCCGCCCGAGTTGGCGTTGGAGCATACAAGACTTCCGCTGGAGCCGTGCTTCACCTGCCAATCGCTCAGGTTTCTAATCTGCCGCGCGCTCTTGAAGAGCTTAAAGCCGCAGGTTTTTGGACATGTGGCTCTACCGAGCACGCCACTCAGTCCGTGTGGGAGGCTCCTATGGGAGGTCGCCTTGCACTTGTTATGGGCTCTGAAGGCTCAGGAATTTCTCGCCTTATGCTCGAGAAGTGCGATTTTACGTGCAAACTTCCTCAGTTTGGCCAGGTAGAGTCCCTGAACGTTGCTCAGGCAACGACGGTCATGTGCTACGAGTGGCTCCGCAGGACTCAGGAAGCGTAAGCCCGGGAAGCGTAAGGTATGGCTCAGAAAAAATCGCTGCTTGTAGTCGATGGCTATAACGTCATGTTGGCAACCCCTCGCTATGAGGCGTTGCTGGATGAGCGTGGCTCTTCTGCACAAGAAACCGCTGCTGAGAGGGCCTATCACCTCAACACCGATCCGTTTTATCGCGCCCGTTTGTCGCTCATTTCTGACGTTGCCACGTTTGCGCAGGGCACCTACGAGGCCGTTATTGTGTTCGACGGCAAGGGAAACGTAAACGACGAGCGCCCGGAGCGCACCCACGCTGGCGTGCAGCTGGTTTTTTCCGAGACGGGGGAGTCTGCAGATAGCGTCATCGAGCGCCTGGTC
The DNA here is from genome assembly GCA_015258925.1 of Atopobium sp. Lineage (GTDB taxonomy): Bacteria > Actinomycetota > Coriobacteriia > Coriobacteriales > Atopobiaceae > Lancefieldella. The sequence continues at coordinate 1,918 of JABZHH010000070.1, forward strand.
ACGGATGCGCGAGAGGCTGGTCGCAAGGTATTTCTGGTCACGTCGGATAGGGACATTCGCGCCACGGCCGGCTTTGGCCCCGGCGAGGTTACGCGTATTGCCAGCGCAGCGCTGGTCCACGAGATTTCCCAGGCAGATAACGTCGTCGAAGAGATGCGTCGCGATCAGGGCAGTACGCGCATGACGCTTGAAGACCGCATTTCTCCAGAACAACGCGAGAAACTCTGGAAGCTTCTGGGCAAATAGGTGACCAGGTCAGCGTCTCACGCACGCGATGCGCTAACGTGCTCGACCGCACCAATACGTCCGGCGCGCCTGGGCGCAATCAGCGCGCCTGATTTCTGCAAAGAATCTGTAAATTCTGCCTGATAACAGCAAAGAATCGGTGGATTTGCCTGATTTCATCAAAGAATCGGTGGCTCAAATACAGATTCTTTGTACTTTTCAGGCGGACTTTGAAGCGCACTCGAGATTACCCCTCCATGGAGAGTCACGTCTCAAAAAGTGGTGTAAGGCTATTTCCTTACTGCCTTCTAACCTACATTATGCCACCTCTTTACAAACC
>JABZHH010000071.1:0-2407 GCA_015258925.1 Atopobium sp.
GTGTCCACCCAGGTGACAAGGTTGTTCTGTGCTCCTCCGACGGCAAGGCAATCCTGTTTGACGAGGCAGAGGCAAGAAGCATGGGCCGCGGTACTTCGGGCGTTCGTGGTATCACGCTCAAGGGCGATGCGACTATGCTTGGCATGGAAATTACCAACGGCAACGGTGACCTCTTTGTTATTACCGAAAAGGGCTACGGAAAGCGTACGGCAATTTCTGAGTATCCAGTTCACAAGCGTGGTGGCCAGGGTGTCTTTACCATCACAATGACGGAGAAGAAGGGTAACCTGGTTGCCTGCCGCGTTGTTGGTCCTCAGCACGAGATTATGATTATGTCCGAGGAGGGCGTCGTAATCCGCGTCAAGGCTGGCGACATCTCCAAGCTTGGCCGCTCTACTCAGGGTGTCAAGGTTATGAACCTCTCTGGTACTGACGTTGTTTCTGCAGTTGCCCGTATGGTTGCCAACAAAAAGAAGGCTCCTAAGCACGCAGAGAACCAAGGTATGCTTGATCTGATGGCAGCAGGTGCTCGCGATGCTGATGAGACAGAGTCTGTTGACCTCGGAGATGAAGAGGAAGTACTGGACGATTCACTGCTGGATGATGACGAATAAGCATTTCAGCTATACGTAATTTGAAGAGCTCAGGAGGTAATTCTCCTGAGCTCTTTTCGTTTACCGAGAAAATCAGCGCGCTAACGGTAATGATTTTTATATAAAAGATATGCCAGTTGTTTAAAAATTCGCTCTAGAGCAGGACTTAAGAGAAATCCTCAGGAGAGACATCCTCAATAAACTGGTGGAACTCCTCAAGCTCTTGGGCCTGAACGTCCTTCTCGACATCAGTAAAATCTGGAGCAGCAGCAATTTCCAGAACGCTCTCGTCAGCAAAGATGGGAGCGTTTGTTCTTACTGCCAGCGCAATTGCGTCTGATGGACGAGCATCCACGTAAATATGTTCTCCCTCTTTAGAGATGAGCTCAATTTGCGAGAAGAACGTGGTGCCATGGACACCTACAATGCGCACGCTTTTAATGTCTGCATCCAGAGAATCAAGAACGGAGCGGAGAAGATCGTGCGTGAGCGGTCTCTGGGTAGACTCTTGGTCTATACCAAGGCTGATAGCAGAGGCTTCAATGTTGCCAATCTTAATAGGTAGGCTGAGCGTGGAGACCCCGCGTGGATCATGAAGACGCAGGACAATAACGGAAGAGATTGGTCCTCCTCCGACAACAACCGTTTGTATGTCCATACGTTTTAGTGACACAAAAACTCCAAAAAGCACGCCATTTATCAATCTTTGGACAGATAGTCTACGACTCTCTGTCCTCACTTCATACCCAATTTCAAGAAACTTTAAAACAAAACAAAAAAAGTGTTGACCTACGAGAAGTATGGAGGTATTATTTTTCCCTGCGTTGGGCCTGTAGCTCAGTTGGTCAGAGCGTCCGGCTGATAACCGGGAGGTCACAAGTTCAAACCTTGTCAGGCCCACCACTTTATGTGACAATAGTCACCCCAACGTTAGCCGAGTCGCCGTTGGGGTGATTATTAAAACCTTCTGGGCCCAACCAGAAGTCAGTACGGGGAATTAGCTCAGCTGGGAGAGCGCGGGCTTTGCAAGCCTGAGGTCAGGGGTTCGATCCCCCTATTCTCCACCAAATGTTCAAGGCCAGGGATTTTGTCCCTGGCCTTTTTGCTTATATATGCAAAAACATACCGATAGCCGCCAATATCAGCCACTTATCGAATAGTTGAAATATTTTCGAAAAGTTTGAGTAGGATTTACACAAGAGTATGTTCTTTTCGTTGGCACTGTGGAAAACCACAAGGAGAGAAAAGAGTTCTTATGTCAAATCTTACGCGTCGTAACTTTTTTGGTGTAAGTGCAGTTGTAGCAGGTTTGGGTATCACCGCCTGTAAAAAGTCTGATTCAGATGCTGGTGAGAAGAAAGAATCTGACACCAACTCTACAGACGCGGTTGGAGCTCCAGAAGAGCTAGTAAAGGCTGCAAAAGAAGAAGGTAAGCTTATTGTTTACGGCTCCTGCGAAGAGGAATATCTAAACGCAGTTTGCGCCAACTTCAAGAGTCTGTATGGTATTGATGTTCAGGCACAGCGCCTGTCAACTGGCGAGGTTGCTGCAAAGATTGAGGAAGAGAACGGCCATCCATCAGCAGACGTTTGGTTTGGTGGCACAACCGATCCTTACAATGTCACCTCCTCAAAGGGTCTTCTTGAGCAGTACGAACCAAAGAATGCATCTCACCTCATTTCCGATAAGTTCAAGAGCACAAATAAGGACTGGTACGGAATTTATAAGGGTATTTTGGGAATTCTGTACGATAAGGAAGAGCTACAGCGTCTTAAGCTTGACGTGCCTCAGGACTATAAGGACCTTATTGATC
>JABZHH010000072.1:0-2323 GCA_015258925.1 Atopobium sp.
TACAACGCGCGCGGAGTTGCGCTGCACACCTCAATAACCTGCGATATTATTACGTAAGAGAGAAAGGAATCCAGTGGCGTTTGACCCGGTAAAAGAAGACTACCAGCGGCTTATCCTCCGCTTTGCTCGCACGCAAGTCGGCGACGAGGACAGCATTGCTACGCTGATGAAGGACTTCAACCTGGGGGAGTTTCTCCACAAGGAACTGGTAGTAGGCGTCAAAAAGCCTGCTATTTGAGGCGTGGAGCATTCGCTGGGCATCAAAACAATTGGGGTCCAGCTGAATTGCCTGGTTAAGGAGGCGTTTTCCCTGGTCGATAAGGGCCTGCGCCTGAGATTCTTCGACAAACGGCAGGCGATAATCAACAATCTCGGCCGCTTGTGCAACCAAATTGAACGCGCGGTCTTCGTCGGTTTGAGGGAGGGAATTGCGGTCGTTGGAGAATCGCCAGTTGAAGTCCTTCATCAGCGTAGCAATGCTGTCCTCGTCGCCGACTTGCGTGCGAGCAAAGCGGAGGATAAGCCGCTGGTAGTCTTCTTTTACCGGGTCAAACGCCACTGGATTCCTTTCTCTCTTACGTAATAATATCGCAGGTTATTGAGGTGTGCGGGGTAAGTCCGCGAGCGTCGTAAGAAGATTGTGAACGGCAGACGGAAATGTTTGGAGTGTACGGGTTTCTCGCCAGATGGGCGTCAGTTTCCTGTCAGATACGTGCATAAATTTTGAACGATATTGCATAAAATGACACTTTCATTTTGGTACAGGTGTCCAAAATAAGCTAGAATAGAAATGTTGAGAAGAAGTAATTGCGAAGAATGGCTTCGCTAGCCGCTTAGGGAAGCGGCACATAGTTAAGGAGAGGTTTTATGGGACGTTTTACAAATCCACGCGATCTGTATTTTGGCGAGGGCGCTCGTCACGAGGTTAAGAACCTCAAGGGTAAGAGGGCAGTTATCGTTTCTGGCGGCAGCTCCATGCGCCGCGGCGGCTTCCTTGATGACATCGAGAATGACCTCAAGTCCGCAGGTTTTGAGGTTTCTCACATTGAGGGCGTCGAGTCCGATCCTTCCGTCGAGACCGTTATGAGCGGCGCTGCTAAGATGAGCGAGTTCCAGCCAGACTGGATTATTGCTATCGGCGGCGGCTCCCCAATCGACGCAGCTAAGGCTATGTGGATCAAGTATGAGTACCCAGAGACCACTTTTGAGGACATGTGCAAGGTCTTTGGTCTTCCTGAGCTCCGCACCAAGGCTCACTTCTGCGCAATTTCTTCTACTTCCGGTACCGCAACTGAGGTAACCGCATTCTCCATCATTACCGATTACCAGAAGGGTGTTAAGTACCCACTGGCTGACTTCCAGATTACCCCTGACGTCGCAATTGTTGACCCTGAGCTCACTTACGGCATGCCTGTTAAGCTTGTTGCTCACACTGGTATGGACGCACTGACCCACGCTATCGAGGCATACGTTTCTACCGTTGCTTCTATGTACACCGACGGCGACGCTCTCCACGCAATCCGCGAGATTGTCGAGTGGCTGCCAAAGTCCTACAAAGGTGACAAAGAGGCACGTCAGCACATGCATGATGCACAGTGCATTGCTGGTATTGCATTCTCCTCTGGCCTTCTGGGCATCGTTCACTCCATGGCTCACAAGACCGGCGCCGCATTCTCCGGTGGTCACATCATCCACGGTTGTGCAAACGCTATGTACCTGGGCAAAGTCATCCAGTTCAACGCTCGCGATGAGCGCGCAAAGGCTCGCTATGCATTCATTGCCAAGGAGATCCTGCACCTCGAGGGCAACACTGAGGACGAGCTGGTAGCAGCACTTGTTCAGAAGATTCGCGACATCAACGACGCTCTTGACATCCCACAGGGCATCAAGAACTACGGCGAGGGTGGAACCAAGTCCGAGACCTCCATCATCGATGAGAAGGAGTTCTTCGAGAAGGCTCCAGAGGTTGCTCGCCTTGCTATCGAGGACGCTTGCACCCTCTCCAACCCACGCAAGCCTACCCAGGAGGAGATGGAGCAGCTGCTTAAGTGCGTCTACTTCGACCTTCCTGTCGAGTTCTAAGATCTAGCTTAGACACTTATCTTCGCTAAAAGCCTGGTAGCGTTCTGCTACCAGGCTTTTTTGTGCGCCCGGCGCGGGCGTAGGCGCTGCGGCGTGCTGGTAACGTGTGCAGGCGTGCGCGGGCACGTAAAAAGTTTCTCGGATCCTAAAAACACCTCAAATTAACTCCAAGTGGTAAAAAATGCGTTTAGTTGGGGTTTTCATTTTTCTGCATATAGTGTTTCCCCAGATAAAAGTTTTT
>JABZHH010000073.1:0-2268 GCA_015258925.1 Atopobium sp.
GGAGTAGACGGCGTCAAAGCTGTTGACCTGGTCGGCAATCTTGACCATGATCTGATCAGCTAGCTCGTTTGCCTCGTCATCCTTGCCGTAAGTGCGGCTGCTATCAAGGTGCAGCAGCTCAGCGACGCACTCGCTCATGCCGGCAACGCCAAACATGCCGCAGAAGCGCTCGCGAGAAATGAGGCCTTCCTGAGCCAGGAAGCTGGTCTCAAAGAAGTTGGAATCCTCAACCATAAAGCGGACGCGCTCGTTCATGAAGTTCAGGATCTCGCCGGTTGCGGTTGGCAGCAGGTTGTTCATGAAGTCGTCAACGTTGGTTGCAAGTTTTGCAAGGCCAGGGAGAAGTACGCGGCTCAAAGTGTAAGCGCCGCCGCCCATAGGAAGGACGTTATAGCAGCTTACAACGGTGTACTCGCCAGGGTAGGTCTCTTTGTGGATGCGGTGGTTAGCAAAAGCAGGGTTGGAGCAGACCATGGTGGTCTTGACTGCCAGGCGCATGAACTCGTCAGATGTGATCTCTGGATCGTACTTGAGGGTGAAGTTTGGAACTGCGTTCATGAGCTCGCGGTCAACCTCAAGCAGCAGTCTACCTGCGCGAGTGTCCTCTGGACCAATGTTTGCGTGGCAGTAACCGCTAGCAACGGTGCGGTCAATGTGGTTCAGGAAGCGGCGCAGACGAGGCTTAATCTCAGCGTCAGTCATGCCCTCCAGGAACGGATCAATAATCTTGTCCAGCTGACCAACATAGACAGGGCGGCTGGTGACAGAAGGAACGTTGTCATAGAGAGCGGCAAGGCCCCAGAGCAGGTCATCAAGGGTCTCTGGCTTGTCAAAGCGCAAAAACTCGGAACCGTTCTGAGCAAACACCTGGTAGTCAGGGCAGATGTAGCGAGGACGGTAAGGAGCATTGCCCTCACACATGTCGTCAAGCGCGTGAGCTGCAAAAAGACGATCAAACTCAGCGGTCGTCTTGATAGGATGCTCGGAGTTCTCGGCAGCCTGAGCCAGGTGCAGAACCTTCTGCTTGTACGAGAGGTTGTCGGAAGTAATGATGTCCATGAACTCGCTCATTAGTGCTCCTTACGTTTATCCTGCAAAAACAGGGTTGTGATTGCGACGGGTACGTCGGTCGTTCCAAGTTATGGTGCACCGCATTGCGCGGCGCGCTGCCTGGGGCGAGAAGAACGGTCTTGCCCAAGCGTTGTGCCAGGTACAGAGGTTAGTCCAGAAGGTGGGATTCTCCCTCGTGTTTCATTGCGTCGTCGAGGCGCTGGAACTGCCTCTCGGTAATGACAATCTTGCCGTGCTGAACAGAAACCATGCCCCTCTCCTTAAGCTCGTCGATACCGCGGGCAACAGTCTTTGTGCTGGTACCAATCTTGTCTGCCAGCTCTTGCCTGGTCAGACGCACCGTAAACGGCCACTCAACAACACCGCGGTGAATCTGATCGCGCGTCAGCTCGCTGAGCATGTACATCAGGCGCTTGGTGCCGCTCCAGGTCAGCAGGCTGCGCTCGTAACCAGACTGACGCGTCAGATTCTTGATAATCCAGCGTGAGCGGGTGAGAAGTGCCTCAGGGTCCGAACGAATCCACTGCAGGTAGTCCTCGCGTGGAACCGAAATAAACTCGCAGCCGGAAGTTGCGGTGAGCGATCCCAGGTAAAACGGGCTCTCGCTAATAACTTCCATCTCACCAAAAGCAACAGGCGCACGATACTCGTCAATAACATACGTGCTACCTGCGGAATTATGCGACGTAGTGCGCACGGTACCGCGGCACAGAATGTACACGTTATCAACGCGGTCCAGCATGTGGACAAGGGTCTGTCCGGAATTAAGACGAATCTGCCTACAATGAGAAAGACGATTAGCGGGAACGCGAGAAGCCCATTTGATGATCTTCTTGCGCACGTCAGAGTCAAGACTGTCAAGGTAGGTTAGAACGTTCACACGAGACCTCGCTGTTCTTGCTTCGTAAGTCCTCATTACAGGACAGTTTTGGCTTAAGTTTGAGTAATTGTACCTGCTCCCTAAAATAAAAATAAGGACTTTTGTCCACTTTTTGAGACAATTTTCTTGAACGGTATCGGGCTGCGATTAGGTTGCGGCCAACCAGCGATCAGTCTGGGGTCAACCCACGGTCAACCCACGGTTAAGCTGCTGCAAGACAGAAAAAGCCCCCACGTCAAATGAACTGCCTCCCATTTCTTGGACACGAGAAATGGGAGGCAGTTCAAAACACACCTAAGTCGGATAATCTGTCAAAA
>JABZHH010000074.1:0-1784 GCA_015258925.1 Atopobium sp.
GTGGAGTAAACCTTTGTGCTGGAAGTTGGGATGGTGGTGTTACGGTCGATGACCTTGTCAACAACACCGCCAAGGGTCTCAACACCCAGGGACAGTGGGGTTACGTCCAGAAGCAGGATGCCGGAAACGTCGCCGGTAAGAACGCCGCCCTGAACAGCTGCGCCGTCTGCAACAACCTCGTCTGGGTTGACGGACATGTTAGGCTGCTTGCCAGTCATGCTCTTGACCAGGTCCTGAACAGCTGGCATACGAGTGGAGCCACCAACCAGAATGACCTCGCTAACATCGGAGAGCTGAAGGCCTGCGTCCTGGAGTGCCTTGGTTACAGGAGCCTTGCAGCGGTCGAGAAGATCGCGGGTGATGCGCTCAAACTCTGCACGAGTCAGGGTGTAGTCAAGGTGCTTAGGGCCAGATGCGTCTGCGGTGATGAATGGCAGGTTAATCTGTGCCTGCTGAGCGCTGGAGAGCTCCTTCTTAGCATTCTCTGCAGCCTCCTTGAGGCGCTGAAGTGCCATTGGATCCTTGCGGAGGTCAATGCTGTTATCGGAGTTGAACTTGTCTGCAAGCCAGTCGATAACACGCTGATCCCAGTCGTCGCCGCCCAGGTGGTTGTCGCCGTTGGTTGCAAGAACCTCAACAACGCCGTCTGCAAGGTCAAGCAGGGAGACGTCGAAGGTACCGCCACCGAGGTCAAAGACAAGAACCTTGTGGTCCTGGTCCTTCTTGTCCAGACCGTAAGCAAGAGCTGCTGCGGTTGGCTCGTTGACAATACGCTGAACGTTGAGGCCAGCAATCTTACCTGCATCCTTAGTTGCCTGACGCTGTGCGTCGTTGAAGTATGCTGGGACAGTGATGACAGCGTCGGTTACAGGCTCACCGAGGTACTTCTCGGCGTCTGCCTTCATCTTTGCAAGGGTCATAGCGCTGATCTGCTCTGGAGTGTAGTCAACGCCGTCAATCTCAACGACTGCGCGGCCGTCGGTGCCAGCCTTGACCTTGTATGGGACAGTCTTGATCTCAGACTGGACCTCGTCAAACTTGCGGCCCATGAAACGCTTGATGGAGAAGACAGTGTTTACAGGGTTGGTGACAGCCTGGTTCTTTGCTGCCTTACCAACAATGCGGTCACCGTCAGCACGGAAGCCGACGACGGAAGGAGTTGTGCGGTCTCCCTCTGCGTTTACGATAATAGTTGGCTCTCCACCCTCGAGGACAGCCATAGCTGAGTTTGTGGTACCCAGGTCAATTCCAAGAATCTTACCCATTGTGAATCATCCTTTCCTATGTACGTGTTCCGTTTGGCGAGAAACCCCACAGGTAGATGACCTAAAAAGGGGCACAAGCTAACCGTAAACACATACCGTGTTTCTGCTTTACGGTTTTGCTTATACCCCTATGTCTGACTTATATACATAATCTAAGTCAGTTTGTAGTAGATTTTTTCACCGACGTTTTGTAGCCGCTGGTGGAATTAAGAATTCAATTCACAATCACATTTTTCAATTATAAAATCCATGGGTTCCTCATAACTGAAGCCTTCTACATAATTAATCAAATTACCTCTAAATTTTTTCTTCTTTGCTTCTTCAGCAGTTTGTCTCCAAAATGAAGCATTCTTTTTATTTAATGAATTTAATGCAATGTTTTTTAAAATTCGTGGCATACTAAACGATTCATATACCTGATTATTTTTAAAAAGAATCTCAAAAAATGAATCAATATTTTTTTCTGTTAAATCTGATGCTAATTCAATTAATAAATTAGCATATACATTAGCATTATCC
>JABZHH010000075.1:0-1534 GCA_015258925.1 Atopobium sp.
TGACGTAACTCCACTGTCCCTGGGCGTTGAGACCCTTGGTGGCGTTGTTGACAAGGTCATCGACCGCAACACCACCATCCCAACCTCCAGCACAAAGGTTTACTCCACCGCAGCTGACAATCAGACCTCCGTTGAGATTCACGTCCTCCAGGGCGAGCGCGAGATGGCTTCTGACAACAAGAGCCTGGGTAAGTTCAACCTTACCGGCATTCCTGCTGCTCAGCGCGGCATTCCTCAGATTGAGGTTACTTTTGACATCGACGCAAACGGCATCCTGAAGGTCACCGCTAAGGACAAGGCAACCGACAAGTCCCAGGAGATTACCATTTCTGGATCAACCGCTCTGTCCGACGACGAAGTTGACCGCATGGTCAAGGACGCAGAGTCTCACGCTGAGGAAGACAAGAAGCGCAAGGACGAGATTGAGGTCCGCAACCAGGTAGACTCCCTGGCATACAGCACCGAGCAGACCGTCAAAGACCTTGGCGAGAAGGTCCCAGAGGATCAGAAGAAGGCCGTTGAAGAGGCTGTTGCTGAGGCAAAGACCGCACTTGATGGCTCCGACATTGAGGCAATCAAGAAGGCTGGCGAGAAGCTCACCGAGGTTGGTCAGAAGCTCGCAGAGATTGTCTACGCAGACGCTCAGGCTCAGACCGCTGGTAATAACGGCGCAGCAAGCAACCCTTCTGAGCCAGACGTTGTTGATGCAGACTACGAGGTTGTCGACGACGATAAGAACCAGAACTAATCTGAGTTTCTCGGCATATGCGCTTGGGTAACTTGGTGCAGCAGCTGGTAGACAATGTGATATGACTCGGAGGCGGCTGGCGGAAACGTTTGGCCGCCTTCTACACATAGGGAGGTGATGGCAGTGACAACAGCAGATCAGAACAAGGTTGACACTACCTTTGATAATGAGAATAACGGTGATGAAACCGTAGGCGCCGTCGGCGTTGTGGGAGATGGTTCCGCAAGTCAGACGCTTGATGGTAACGCGGCCGCTGCCAACGGCGCAGCTGGCACAGGTCGTCCGATGACCGAAGAAGAGATGATTGCTGAGGCAATTCGTCGCGGAGAAGAGACAGCGGAGGCAGAGATTGCTGCCGACGCTCAGCGTGCAGCTCAGGAGCGCGACCGCCTGCAGAATGAGCTTGACTCGGTCTCTGACCAGATTGAGGCAGCAAAGCAGCAGGCAGCTGAGGCAAATGATCGCTTCCTTCGCCTGCAGGCTGACTGGGATAACTACCGTCGTCGTACCGCTCAGGAGCGTCTTGATGAGCGCCAGCGCGCAACAGAGAGGCTGGTAGTTGACCTTCTCCCTGTTATTGATGACTTGGAGCGCGCTATTGAGCACGCGGACAACTTGACCGACCCTGCAGCTCAGCAGTTTGTTGAGGGCGTCTCCGCAGTATGCAATAAGCTTGTGGGCGTCTTGAACAAAGAGGGTGTTGAGGTAGTTAACCCTGTTGGCGAAGCCTTTGATCCTCTATCTCACCAGGCAGTGAGCCAGATTGAGGACACCGAGGCATATGAT
>JABZHH010000076.1:0-1374 GCA_015258925.1 Atopobium sp.
GGTGTTAGAATGTCGCCATTATTTGTATTCGATACAGTTACTGTTGCTGCCGCTTCAGTTGTCTCTGCGATAGCTGGAGGAGCAGCCATTGTAATAGTAGTAAGCATACCGAGAGCAAGTCCTGTAGTTATTGCCATACGTGCTTTATGTTTAAGCATATATTATCCTTTCTAATAGAGAAAAGGCTCTAACTATATACTAGCTAGAGCCTTTAGTGTTACTACATTAAATGTGGTTTAGTACTAATATTCAGTAAGTGAGCCGTCTGGTCCTGCCAATGCCCAACCACCATTAGGTAGTTTTACCCAACCATTTGCAGTCATACCAGCAGACTCATCAATATAATATGAACCACTAGAAAGTTTAATGACGCCTGTAAGCATACGGTGCTGAGAATCATTAGTATCAAAGTAGAACCATTTGCCATTAGACATATGCTTCCAACCTGAGCATAAAGAGCCATCAGAGTTAGCATAAGACCAAGAGCCATCTGCTCTATGAATCCATCCATTTCTGGTTAGACCATAGCCTGAATCAAAATAGTAGGACTTACCGTTAATTACAGCATCTCCGACAAGTAAAGCGTGTTGTGAATCTGATGGATCAAAGTACCATGTCTTGCCATTTGGAGTATTGAACCAACCAGAGGCAAATGCACCACTAGACTGTGCCCATGCCCAACCACCGTTAGATAGTTGTACCCAACCATTAGCTGTCATACCATTGTTAACATCAACGTAGTAAGTACCACTTGAAAGTTCGAATGTACCAACTTTCATACGATGGCTGGTATCTTCTGTGTCAAAATAGAACCACTTACCATTTGGCATGTGTTTCCAACCAGAATGGAAAGATCCATCTGATTCAGCATAAGACCAAGATCCATCTGAGTGAGAAACCCAACTATTTCTAGAAAGACCATAGCCTTCATCAAAGTAATATGACTTGCCACCAATTTGTGTTTCACCAATACTAGCAGCATTATGAGAAGTAGCAGGGTCAAAATACCAAATTTTACCATTTGGTGTAGTAAACCAACCAGATGCTGCATTACCGCTAGCATCTACATAGTGCCAGCCAGAATCATCTTTGATCCACTGACTTGTAACGAGTGTTCCATCTTCTTTGTAATAGCGGAACTTACCGTTTTCTTGTCTCCATCCAGAAGATTGAGGAGTAATGGTGCCGTTGTGCCCACCAGGAGTATCTGGAGTTACCTCATTCTTCTGCCAGACAGCATAGACGTGATAGAATACAATGACCTTTGATGGGTCTTTCGTGTCGGTAATCTCGCTACGCTGACCAATACTCTTGAGGTCAATCATGTTGTTAGAAACAGTTACATTTGGCTCAGTGTCAGCTGCATTCCTTGCC
>JABZHH010000077.1:0-1296 GCA_015258925.1 Atopobium sp.
ATAGCGGCTGCAGAAGAATTGTGTTGAATATGTCGGAGGTTTCGTACATCGATTCATGCGGCATGGGCTTTATCGTGTGCGCTGTTCGACGCATGAAGACGCTCGGTGGTCTTATGAGCTTGACCAACGTGCAGCCAACGGCGTTTAAGGCCTTGGTGCGCATGGGTCTTATCGATTTCATGCCTATAAGTACCTGCGCCGCTAAGTCGCGCGTGACTCCGCTTGCACCGGGCACACATCCATCGTTTCAGACAACGTTTAGAGTTGATCCCAATAAAATGTGCGACGCTCGCTCAAGGGCTATCGCGCTGCTGAAGACGCTGCCGTTTACCTCGGACCAAAAGTTTGACATTGAACTTGCAGTTGGCGAAGCTATTGGCAACGCCGTTGATCACGCGTGCGAGAAGGGCGTGCTGACCACGGTCTCCGCGTATCCAGACAGGGTGGTCATTGACGTCTCGGATTGTGGCAGCGGCTTTAGCATCTCCGACGAGGAAGAGCCTCCCGAGACCGGCCAGTTTGCCGAGCGTGGACGCGGCGTTAAGCTGATGCGCCTGCTTATGGACGCAGTGTCTATCCAGGAGAAACCTTCCGGTAACGGTACCATTGTTCGCCTGGTCAAGATGATGCGCTAGGGCGTGCGGGGTGCGTACGCAGGTTGTGTACGCAGGTTGCGTACGCAGGTTGCGAGTGATTTCAACCCGGTATCTATTTCGTGTGGATACCGGGTTTCTTGTGCGAAAGCGCTGCTAGTGGACGGGTTTCTCGCCAGGCGGGTAGTACGAGGCAGAGAGCTTCTGGAGTGAGCCTGATTTCTGCAAAGAATCTGTAACTTCTGCCTAAATAAGTAAAAGAATCGGTGGATTTGCCTGATTTTGTCAAAGAATCGGTACCTCAAATACAGATTCTTTGCACTTTTCAGGCACGCAATCCAGAACTCCAGCAAACACGGTCGCGCTACCCAAAAAAGAAACCCCAGCCGAAGCTGGGGTTGTCAATTCACTGGAGGCGAGACCCGGATTCGAACCGGGGATAAAGGCTTTGCAGGCCTCTGCCTTACCACTTGGCCATCTCGCCATATGAAAAAGGCCGAAACGAATCCGGCCGAAAAATCATGGAGCGGGCTACGGGGTTCGAACCCGCGACCTCAACCTTGGCAAGGTTGCGCGCTACCAACTGCGCTAAGCCCGCGAACGCGAGGAATAATATACGCAAGTTCACGGCTGAGCGCAAGTGTAAATTTCAAAATCGTCAAACTTTTTTAGAAAAGTCACGAATCCCGTGGCGCTCAAGAGG
>JABZHH010000078.1:0-919 GCA_015258925.1 Atopobium sp.
CTTCTGTGGTGCAGTACTCGTCATTTATGGTATAAAATTATTCATCGATGGTGTTACAATGCTCTTGGAATATGTTTAATTAAACGATCCTCAATAAAGCAATATTCAAACAATCAGAACCACCCGTAAAACGGGTGGTTTGCTCACGGGCTATAAGCCCGTAGTACTAGGCCAGCGTCTAAAGGCGCTGGCTTTCACTACGTTCAAGCCGCATAGCCATTGACTCGTAACGTTCCCCTTAAAGGGGATGTGTATTACTTGCTACCCTTAAAAGGGTCCTCATATTCTTTTACACTAAGTTTATCTTTCATTTGGTCATGTAACTCTTGCTCACGTATATATTTCTTTACTGTAGCCTCATTTAATCCTACTGTACTAACATAATATCCTTCGGACCAAAAGTGTCTATTTCCAAATTTATACTTTAAGTTTGCGTGTTTATCGAACATCATTAGTGCACTTTTACCCTTTAAATATCCCATAAAAGATGAAACTGATATTTTAGGTGGAATTAACACTAGCATATGCACATGATCTGCCATAAGCTCCCCCTCTATAATCTTGACGCCCTTATATTCACATAAACGTCTCAGTATTTCACGTAAACTATTTCTGTATTGATTATATATAACTTTACGTCTATACTTAGGTGTAAATACTATGTGGTATTTGCATAACCATTTTGTGTGCGCAAGGCTCTGTGTCTTTGTTGCCATATAAAATCACCTTTCTTTTGTATATAATGCGGCTTGAACACCTACATTATACTTAAGCAAGGTGATTTTTTTGTATAACTTTCGTTGCCGCACCCGCATAGCGGGTGGTTTAATGATTCGCGACTACGTCGCGAACCAGTCTAAAGACAATAATCAAAAGGACTCTACATTCTAATCAGTAGAGTCCTTTATTATATGTATAC
>JABZHH010000078.1:929-1283 GCA_015258925.1 Atopobium sp.
TCAGGTGCTCTGCCAGCTGAGCTAGTGGTCCATGACATGAATTATTATATGCTTATTTTATAGGAATGTAAAGAATATTTATTACATTCCCATAAAATATATCAATTTGATTTATACCATATCTATATGTATAGGATATTAGAATTCTAGCATCCAATTCTTTATCGTTTCACAAGCCTCTGTAGGAATGATATCCGTAGTTCCCACACATACATCGCCATGATAAATTTGAATGACGCTATGGGTACGACTTACTTCTTTCACAATAATGTCTGTTACATCAGTCTTAGGCACGCTAAATTGTAATCCATAACGGCCTATATAGGTAAAAATAAGTTTTTGTGTATCGTATTC
>JABZHH010000079.1:0-1275 GCA_015258925.1 Atopobium sp.
GGGCTGGAAAATCCCTAGCTTGCCTTATTTGATTTGGGCTCCTGTAGATAAACAACCTGCAGAAAAAGAGATTATTCGCGCCCTCAAGAATCTTGCTAAGAAGGCAGAGTCTGTAATCATCGGCACAGACTTTGACCGCGAGGGAGAGCTTATTGGCTCTGATGCGCTGGCACAGGTTCTCTCGGTTAATCCTAATCTGGCAGTATTTCGTGCACGCTACTCCGCCTTTACTAAGACAGAGATTGAGACTGCCTTCAATAACCTGGTGGATCTTGATTACAACTTGGCTGCAGCAGGTGAGTCCAGGCAGTATATCGACCTCATTTGGGGTGCTGTACTGACCCGTTACCTGACCACTGCACGCTTTGGAGGTCTGGGCAATACGCGCTCTGCTGGTCGTGTTCAGACTCCTACGCTGGCACTTGTTGTTGAGCGCGAGCGTGAGCGCTTGGCATTTAAGCCAGAAGATTATTGGGTTATTTCTGGTGTTGCTGCTCCAGAAGATGATGCGGATGCAACCTTTAAGATGGTTCATCAGACCGCAAGGTTCTGGGATCAAGCTGAAGCAGATGCAGCTTACGCCGTTGTTAAAGATCAGACGCAGGCAACGGTTGTCGAGATTGAGTCTCGTAGCAGAAAGCAGCAGCCACCAGCTCCGTTTAACACTACGTCGCTGCAGGCAGCTGCAGCTGCAGAGGGTATCTCGCCAGCTAGAACTATGCGTTTAGCAGAGTCTCTGTACATGGACGGCTTGATTTCATACCCTCGTGTTGATAACACCGTTTATCCAAGTTCGCTTGACTTGAAGGACTGTGTCCGTACGCTGTCTGCAGTTCCTCAGTATGCTCCTACCTGCAAAAAGCTTTTGGGTCAGTCAAAGCTTCATGCCACTCGTGGTAAGCAGGAGTCTACTGACCACCCACCAATTTATCCAACAGCAGCTGCAAATCCAGATGCTTTGCAGCCTGCAGCTTGGAAGCTTTATAACTTGATTGCTCGAAGGTTCCTCGCAACCCTTATGGGTCCAGCTACTATGAGCGGCACTAAGATTACGCTTGATGTTGCTGGTCAGCCCTTTGTTGCAAATGGAACCGTACTGGCAGAGCCAGGCTTTAGAGAGATTTATCCCTTTGGCCTTAAGAAAGACGATCAGATTCCTGATGTCGGCGAGGGAGAGATTGTCTCCATTCAGTCTTTGTCGCTTGACGCTAAGCAGACAGAGCCGCCTGCTCGCTATAGCCAGGGCAAGCTTATTCAAGAGATGGAGAAGCGAGG
>JABZHH010000007.1:0-42151 GCA_015258925.1 Atopobium sp.
CATTGACGGCGGTCCCTTTGGTGAGTTCTGCTACGAGACGTTCAATGCCGCTGAGGTGTTTGTGCGTGCTCACGGACTTTCGGTTCATACAGGTACCGCAAAAGGCCAGATGATCAACGCATCTGAGGCAATCATGCGCTTCCACGAGTTGCTTCCACCTGCGGAACGTCCTGAGTTCACTGAGGGCTATGATGGCTTCTTCTATCTGGAGCGCGTCAATGGTGATTGCGAGTCTGCTCGCGCTGATTACATTATTCGTGACCATGATCAGGCAAAGGTTGAGCGCCGTAAGCAGTTGATGGTTGATGCTGCAGCGTATGTAAACAAGCAGATTGGCTCCGAGGTACTTTCTGTTGAGATTCACGACCAGTATCACAACTTGGCTGACATCGTATTAAAGCCTGAGTATGCGCACTTAATCGAGAATGCTCGCACTGCATACGAGAAGGTCGGCGTAGAGATGACCTGCATTCCAATGCGCGGTGGCACCGACGGATCCCAACTTTCCTTTAGAGGATTCCCATGCGCTAATCTTTCTGCCTGCTACTACAATGCTCACGGCGTCAGAGAGTTTGTTCCTGTCCCCGAGCTTGAGGGTATGGTTGATATGCTTGAGCACCTGGTAGAGCTTTACACCCATCCACAAAACTAGGAGATTTTAATGACTCATTTTGAGACTGATACACAGTATTTGATTGATACTACAAAGAAGCTTGTTGAGTGCGATAGCCCTGTTGGCTACTACGAGCGCATCCATGAGCTGCTTCGAGAGCTTGTTGCCGAGGTGGGCTATGAGCTTCAGATTGACAATAAGGCTACTGCATACGTCCTGGTAGAAGGCAAGGATACCAGCAAGACTGTTGGCGTTAATGCTCACCTTGACACCATTGGCCTGATTGTTCGCGGCTTCAATTCAGACGGCACACTGCGCGTTCGCCAGCTGGGCGGCATCAACTACCATAGCATTGAGGGCGAGACCTGCCATGTTGTCTGCAGAGATGGCTCCGTTGTCGATGGTCAGGTAATCTGCAATCACCACTCCGTTCACGTCTTTGAAGACGCTCGAACTATGGAGCGCAACGAGGACAACATGTCCATCTCGCTTATCGCTGACGTTTCTTCCCCTGAGGAAGCTCGTGCGCTGGGTGTCTCAGAGGGTGCAGTTGTTGCCATTGACCCACACTTTGAGATGTATGACAACGGCTATATGGTTTCTCGCTTTATCGACGATAAGGCTTGTGTTGCCGCACAGCTTCATACACTCCGTTGGCTTGCGCAATCTGGCGAGAAACCCCTCTATAACACCTTGTTTGCATTCCCCATGTACGAGGAGATTGGTCACGGCGGCGCATTCTTGCCTGTTGAGGTGGATGAGTACGTATCGCTGGACATTACCCTTATTGGCCCTGACTACGATTCAAACGAGCACCACGTAGGCATCATTGTTTCTGATATTCGCTCGCCTTACGATTGGGAAGTTTCCAACAAACTTATTGCGTGTGCGCAGGAGGTTGTTGAGCCAGAAAAGTGGAACCAGCAGGTTGCCTTCCACTTCTCAACTGATGCTAATGCTGCGTATTTCTCCGGCAACGATCTTAAGAGCGGCGCATTTGGTCCAGCTTGTCTCAACACTCACGGTCGTGAGCGCTGCCACATCGATGCAATTATCGGCACCGAGAACCTGTGCCGCGCGTACGTCCTTGGATATGGCGAGAAGAACTAGTTTTTCTCGCCATGGGTGCAGCTTGCTCTTATGGATGTATCAAAGAGTTTGCAAGATATGCTGTATATCGTATGAATTTTGCTGTAGACGTGATAAGGTAGCCATAGTTAACTTTTCGAGTCAGGAGTGATTCATGGATAGACGTTCGTTCCTTAAGCTTGCAGGTCTTATTCCAGCTACAGCACTGTTTGGCTGCAAGGGAACAGACCAAGAGAAGTCTCAGGATGCCACAAAAGATGAGGTTAAGAAATCTGATCCTGTTGCGGTAAAAGTTGCAACGCTCAAAGGACCTACTGCTATGGGCTTGGTCAAGTTCATGAGCGAGGTTGAGGCGCAAAACATTACCGATAACAACTACTCGTTTGAGATTTTGGATGCTCCTGATCAGGTAGTTGCTAAGATTGCCCAGGGTGACGTTGACGTTGCCTCTATTCCTGCAAACCTTGCAGCTACGCTCTTTAACAAGACCAAAGGCGCCTATAAGGTAGCTTGTCTTAACGTGCTGAATGTTCTCTACATTGTTGAGACAGGGAGCGCTATCTCTAAGCTTACTGACCTCAAGGGAAAGACGCTCTACGCTTCTGGTAAGGGTGCTGTTCCAGAGTACACATTGTCCTACCTGTTGAGCAAAAATGGCATGACACTTGGTGAGGACGTCCAGGTAGAGTGGAAGAGCGAGCATACCGAGTGTGTTGCTGCTCTAGCTCAAGACCCAGAGGGAATTGCGCTGCTCCCACAGCCTTTTGTTACGGTGGCACAAACCAAGAATAGCCAGATTCGCGTTGCCATTGACCTTGGCGCTGAGTGGGAGGCTGTCAATCCTCAGAGCAAGTTGATTGCCGGCGTAACTATTATTTCTTCAAAGCTCATTTCAGATTCTCCAGATGCTGTGATCGCTTTGCTTTCTCACTACAAAGACTCTGTTGCATTTGCTGTTGATCATCCGGATGATGCCGCCACACTTGTGGGCAAATACGGTATTGTTCCAGAGCCTATTGCTAAGGTTGCACTGCCTAAGTGTAATATTACGTATATTGATGGTGCAGATATGAAGAGCGCACTTTCAAGTTACTTAGGCATTCTGGCTGAGGCTAATTCTCAGGCAGTAGGCGGACAGGTTCCTGGAGACGATTTCTACTTTGGCGCATAACCCGCACATAAAAGATAGTATTTCTGCCCGAGGTGGCGCCGAGAAAGGCGCTGCCTCGGCAGATTTTTCTGTCGAGAAAAACGATCAGGCCCAAAGCGCAGGTCAGACCCAAGGTGCGGGCCGCGTGCAAGGCAAACTGACTGTGCGCAAAGTTGCTTCTAGCTGGGGAGCACGTTTAGGCGCACTGGTATTTTGGCTTGTCGTGTGGCAGATAGCTGCAGTTGTCATCAATCAGGATATTGTTTTAACTTCACCTATTCAGACCATTCAGACGCTTTTCTCGCTAGCTCAACTACGCGAGTTTTGGGTTTCTATTGGTCTTTCTCTTTTGCGTATTTTTGCTGGTGGAGCACTTGCTTTTACCGTTGGCTCCTTGCTGGCGTTTTTGAGTTTTAAGTACAAGCTGATCAAGATTCTTTTTGAGCCGCTTATTTCTACAATCAAATCAATTCCCGTGGCATCCTTTGTCATCTTGCTACTTATCTGGGTTCGCACGCCCTACCTCTCAATTTCAATTTCATTTTTGATGGCACTTCCCATCATCTACATTGCGGTACTTGAGGGGCTCCTCAGCACTGACCAGCAGCTCATCGAGATGGCTGACGTATACCAAATTCACGGTTGGCAACGCATTAAAGCAATTTATTTGTCGCAGCTTATGCCTTCGCTTAAGACAGCTACCTCACTTGCCATGGGATTTTGCTGGAAGTCGGGAATTGCTGCCGAGGTCATTGGCCTTCCTGCATTCTCCATTGGCGAGCACCTCTATAACGCTAAAGTGTATTTGGATACGCCAGCCCTTTTTGCGTGGACGCTTGTGGTTATTGTGATGAGCGCACTTGGCGAGAAGATCGTGATGCGGTTAGTTTCATGGGCCGCTGCAAGGCTAGAAAAGAGCTGCTCATGAGTATAGATACGACAAATTGTGGCTACACAACTGAGCTGCTGCTTGAGGCAAAAAACCTTTATAAATCGTTTGATGGCACGGTTGTGCTTAATGACTTTTCATACAAGTTTGACAGGGGAGTATACGTACTCTCAGAGCCTTCTGGAGCAGGTAAAACAACACTTCTTCGTATCCTTTGCGGCCTTGAAGCAGCTGACTCAGGCACAGTAAGTAAATCTCCTCAGGCTAAAACAGTCATGATGTTTCAAGAAGATAGGCTGCTGGAAAACTTGAGTGTCAGGGCAAATATTATGCTTGCCATACAAGCGCACTCACAGGAGCAAAAGCAAAATGCACGAGAGCGTATTACAGAAGCGCTTTGTGCAGTTGGACTTGAGGGAACAGAAAACAAGCCTATCTTCGAGCTTTCTGGCGGACAAAAGAGACGCGTTGCTCTTTTACGTACACTCTTTGCCGATGCAGATATCTTGCTCTTTGACGAACCGCTCAAGGGATTAGATGAAGCGCTTAAGCAGCAGGTTATTGCCTTTGTCAAACCGTTCATTGAATCAAAAGTTGTAATTTGGGTAACTCACACTCCTGAAGAAGTAAAACTGCTAGGCTCTTATACAGCACTGCAGTTATAGGAGTGAGCTACATGTACAAGGTAATTCTCGCCGGCGGAATGGCGTCCGGCAAATCAACTGTTTCTAAAATGTTTGAAGCGGCAGGTGGTCTGCGCTTTGACCTTGATGAGGTTTCTCGAAAGCTCTTACGTCCTGGATGCGAATGTACGTATCGCGTGGCAGAGGCTTTTGGAAACGATTTGCTAGATCCTGTTACTCACGAGGTTAATAGGCGAGAGCTTGGCCGTAGGGCTTTTGCTACCAGTGAATCAGCTGAGCTCTTAGAAGACCTAGAGATGCCTTTTATCAGGGAATATATGCGTCAATTCCTAACAAAAGAGGCTCCTGCCGCAGATGCTCAGTTCTGCTTTGTAGAGGTTCCGCTGCTTGACCGCGTTGAAGACTTGCTTGAGCTGGTTGATGAAGTTGTCGTTGTTGTAGCGCCTTTGGAACTGAGAGCAGAACGCGCTGAACAGCGAGGATCTTCTCGCCAGGAGTTTGAGCAGCGTATAGCGCATCAGCCTTCTGATAATTACTTGCGTAATCAGGCGGATACAGTATTTGTGAACTCTGAGGGACTAGATGACCTTAAAGCACAGGTAGAGCTTTGGCTAAACGCTCGGTTTAACCAAAGCTCTGAGTAATAGAGCATAGCTTTTGTGCGCGGTCTTTAGAAGGGTGTTCTCAGTGAACTCTCTACCTTGGCAGCTGCATCATCAAAGGTAATTTCAAGGCAGTTCTTGAGCATGTTCTGGCCAACACAGTAAATGCCATCGTTTACACAAGCGCTGCCAATAGCAACTGCCTTGTTAAATACGGCTTTCTGGTCAAAGACAGGAATACCATTTTGCTTAAGGAACGAGAAAACCTCTTGAGGAGTATCTAGTTTCTTAACAGAAGAGTCTGCCTTGAGAAGGTCTTCAAGCTCTTCTTTTGCAGGTTGAGCAACACTACCACCGATGATTATAGCCATTTGATAGCAAGCTGCACAAAGATCAGAGCGTCCCAGCTTCCACTCCATATAGGCTAGGCGATAGTACACTAGCGCAACATCTGAAGCGGAGAAAAGGTGCTCGATAAGGTCTTTGAGCAGCTTTGCAGCTTCAAAGACTTTTGACTGGTCTTCTAATGTTCTTACTAATAGTAGCGTTGCATCAACGCCCAAAGGAGAAATCCTGTGGGCTTCTTGTGCGTAGCGCTCTGCTTTTTCTGGCTGCTCAAGCAGGTTGTAGGCGCGAGCTATTCTTGCTAAAGACATAAAATACGTGTCTGGAATAAGCACCAGTTTTCTTGGCTCATTGGAGAATGCAAGGTTATAAGCTACGCGCTCTGAGAGGGAATCAAAATACCTGTAAATAGAATCTGAATCGTCCAGGTACAGGCCCATATCAAGGGTTGGTGAAACCTGAGACTCAAGCTCTGCAAGTGTCTTTTCTAGAGCATCTGGGTCTGGCTCTCCGTCCATGATGTTATTTATGGATTGAAGCGTTTTCTGCAAAGGTGAACCAAAGAGGAATTTCTCGGCCATAGACCTTCTGTCCGAGAAATCAATAGTGCCTTCGACCAGGCCATGAATAACTCTATCAAAGCCTTCAATTGCGTAAATATCAGAAGTTGAAGCTTTTGCTTCCTCAAATTTTCCAACTGCATCCGCGGTAGAAGCATCTTTTGGAATGTTGTTGAGAGTGGTGTTCCAAAGCCTAATGCGGCGGGATGCCTCAGAGTAGCCAAGATCGCTTACCTTTTGAGCTCCACAAACTGCGGTAACTGCTGGTGAACAAGGACGATCAGACAAATCTGGCATCTCAAAGAAGCTACGAGGAGACACCCACTCGTCCGTTTGCTTCATAAAAGGCTCAACCTCACTAAACCAACCTTCAGAGTCAAAAGAAACTCTGAGCGCTGGATCTTGTGGGAAGCTATTGCCGTCAATTTGAGTGTTTGCTGCAGTAGGCAAGAGGCGAGCAAGAGCAGCCTCGTTTAAGTCCATGGATAGGACAATGCGTTCTTCTCCGCGCAAGCTGCCGTTGATGCAGACGCGAGAGATTTTGCAGCTTTGAAGTGCCATACGAGCCACGCAAAGAGAAGCACGTAGTGCGTAAGCGCGTGCTGCCGCAATTTGCTCTGACTTTTCTGCAGATAAGAAGCTAAAGCAGCGAGGACGAGCTACAAAGAACTCGAATAACAAAATATCAAGTTGTGGATTGTAAGAGAAGTTGTATACCATCCTAAAAGGGAATGGCGTGTTCTCAACATAGTTGGCAAACCAAAGACGCTTCATCCAGTCTGAGCTGCCATCAGCGTTACCGCTAAAAGGAGCAACTTGTTCAGAAAGAGAAGCTGACTTGGGCATGAGGCTTGCTACCTGCGAGAGGGTAGTACGAACAAGCTGAAGATCTGTCTCAGAAGCATGTGTATTCTTTAGGGCTTCAACATCTTGTGAAATGTTGAGGATTGCTTCTGTTGCAATAAAAGCATCGTACTCTTCTGGTGCGCACTCCAGTGTGTTAGCGTTGAACCACCAGCGGCCTGTTCTATCAAGCTTATGGACGTCACCTTTGGGCAGATTGGTATTCTCGAGATTTTTAGAGCGCATCAGCATCTCTTGAAGACCAGCCTCTGCAATCTGATTGTTTGCAACAAGGTCTTTAAGAGCAGCAATGACATTATTTGAGCGCAGTAAAATCTTCTCTAGGGTAGAACCCTGAGGTTGCTTTGAAGCTTTATTTAGCGAGAAAAGATCTGAGACGCCCAAGGTATCTCCTTTATCTGATGTAACTTGTTTATTTAAATGCTAGTTTAACGCATATAGGTAATTTATTTTTTACCCGTCACACTTTGAAACTATACTGCAATTTATAAATAGTATAGAACAAGTGTTTCAGTTTTGAGAAGTGGGGTATACTACTTTCACAAGAAAAGGAGAATCTCATGGATGCATCTCATGCTGAAGATCAACATAAAGAATATATAGGTGCTGAACTGCGCCGATTTGGTCGTGAAGTAGGAGAAGAGAAGCTTCAGGTAGTATCTCCTTTTGAGCCCGCAGGTGATCAGCCACAGGCAATAGAAAAGCTTGCCCAAGGAATTGAAGACGGACTCAGGTACCAGACACTCTTAGGTGTTACGGGTTCGGGTAAGACCTTCTCTATGGCTAAAACTATCGAGAAGCTCAACCGCCCCACGCTTATTATGGAGCCCAATAAAACATTGGCTGCACAGGTTGCTTCAGAGATGAAGGAGCTCTTTCCTAACAACGCCGTTGTGTACTTTGTCTCGTACTATGACTACTACCAGCCAGAGGCATATGTTCCGCAGTCTGATACGTACATAGAAAAAGATGCTTCCATTAACGAAGAGGTAGAGAAGCTCCGTCACCAGGCAACTTCATCGCTTCTATCTAGACGAGATGTCATTGTAGTTGCATCTGTATCGTGTATATACGGTATTGGTAGCCCTCAAGACTATGCAGGTCTTGCACCTAATGTAGATAAATCCGTTCCTCTTGAGCGCGATGATTTTATTAAAGATCTTATTGATGTCCAGTACGATAGAAATGATTATGACCTGCAGCGCGGTATGTTTAGGGTTCGTGGAGACGTTGTTGATGTATTCCCACCGTATGCAGAAAATCCGCTGCGTATTGAGTTCTTTGGTGATGAAGTAGAAAGTATTTCAGAGGTTAGCAATGTAACGGGAGAAGTACTGAGAGAGTTTGATGCTATTCCAATTTGGCCAGCATCTCACTACGTTACTGAGCGTCCAAAGATTACCCATGCTCTTACAACCATCTCGGAAGAGATGGAAGCTCGTGTTAAAGAGCTTAAAGAAAACGATAAATTGCTAGAAGCTCAGCGTCTTGCTCAGAGGACAAATTATGATCTAGAGATGCTTGAGACCATGGGTTATTGCAATGGTATTGAGAACTACTCGCGCCATTTGGATGGGCGTGCTCCCGGTGAGCCTCCCTATACGCTCATTGATTATTTCCCTAAAGACATGATTTGCATCATTGATGAGTCACACGTTACCGTTCCTCAAATAAGAGGTATGTATGAGGGTGATAGGTCTCGTAAGGTTACGCTGGTAGATCACGGATTTAGACTTCCTTCTGCACTTGATAACAGACCGCTCAGATTTGACGAGTTTGAAGGACGCATCCCACAGTTCATTTACGTTTCTGCAACTCCTGGAGACTATGAAGAGACGGTCGCTCAGCAACAGGTTGAGCAGATTATTCGTCCAACTGGCCTTCTCGATCCAAAGATTGATGTCAGACCAGTAAGGGGTCAGATTGATGACCTTATCTCAGAGGTCAAAGAGAGAGTGGCAAAAAAAGAGCGCGTTCTTGTTACTACGCTCACTAAAAGAATGGCAGAAGATCTTACAGATCACCTGCTAGATGAGGGCATTAAAGTCAATTATATGCACTCGGATACCGCTACGCTTGACCGCGTAGAAATCATTAGAGATTTGCGCCAGGGTAAGATTGACGTACTGGTTGGAATTAACCTTTTGCGAGAAGGACTTGATATTCCAGAGGTTTCTCTCGTAGCTATTCTTGATGCAGATAAAGAGGGCTTCTTAAGAAACAGAAGGTCTCTTATTCAGACTATGGGTAGAGCGGCAAGAAACGCTTCTGGCCAGGTCATTATGTATGCCGATAAAATCACTGATTCTATGCGCATTGCTATAGATGAGACAAAAAGGCGCCGAGAAATTCAGGAAGCATTTAACAAAGAGCACGGTATTGTACCTAAGACCGTTAAGAAATCCATTACGGATATTGCAGGCTTTATTGCTGAAGCTTCAGAAAACGTTGATAAGCGCAAGCGCAAAAACGGAGAGTTCTATACCGCTTCTGATGACGAAGATTCGCTTGAAGAACAGCAAGAATCAATTCTTGAGATGCCTGCAGAATTGCTTGCTGAAGAGCTTCAAAATCTTCCGCGCTCAGAGGTTGAGGCTATGCTTTCTGGTATGGAAGCAGAGATGGCAGAAGCTTCTGCGTCAATGGATTATGAACATGCAGCAGAGCTCAGAGATCAGATTGTAGCCATTAGAAGCCAGCTTGAAGGCACTACATCAGATGATGTTATCAAGAGGCTTAAAACAGGAGCTAGAAAGGGTAGTGCTCACGCAACTCGCAGACGTTATAGAGGCAAGCACTAAGCGTTGTTGTAGTGCTCTACTACCAGCTCAGCCATTCTAATGCCATCTGCAGCAGCACTCATAATGCCGCCCGCATAGCCAGCGCCTTCACCTACAGGCCATATTCCTGGTGTGTTAATGCTCTGTCCTGTTTCATCGCGGGTAATTCTTACGGGAGAGCTTGACCGTGTTTCAACACCCGTAAGCACAGCGTCGGGATGCGCAAAGCCATGAAGCTTTTTATCCATGACCGGAAGGGCTTCTCGCAAGGTTTGTAAGACGTAGGGTGGAAGACAGTCTTCAAGCGAGGTCCAGGTAACACCACGTGGATACGTTGGTTTTATTGAACGAGGTCCAGTAGAAGCTTTCTTGTTTAAGAAGTCGCCTACAAGCTGAGCAGGGGCAACATAAGCTCCGCCGCCCGCTTTAAAGGCCGCTTGCTCGCAGCTGCGTTGCAGTTCAATTCCAGCAAGTACGTCGTCTCCTGGAAGATCCTCTGGATAGACGTTAGCCAAGAGACCAGAGTTAGCGTTTTGTCCAGCGCGGTCAGACAGGCTCATACCATTTGTGACTACGCCGCCCTTCTCGCTAGCTGCAGAAACAACATAGCCACCAGGACACATACAGAACGAGAAGGCGCTTCTACCAGAGGGAAGATGAACAGAAAGCTTGTAGGGAGCCGCTCCTAGTACAGGATTGGTTGCTTCAGGGCCGTAGAGTGATTTGTTGATTTGAGACTGAAGATGCTCAATTCGCACACCCATGGCAAAGGTTTTTCTCTCCATAGAGATACCTTTATTTTTGAGCATGACATACGTGTCTCTACTTGAGTGCCCAGTTGCAAGAATCACCGTGCGAGTCTGTATGGTTTCAGTTTGAGTTGAGCCATCTGGATTGGTCTTCTCAACCTGAATTGTAGAAAGAGAATCGTCTGAGGCTCGCTCTAGGGAGGCGAGTTTTGTCCTAAACGCAACAGTTCCGCCAGCGTCTTCAATCATTTTGACAATGTTGGTCACCACGGCGGGAAGAACATCACTTCCTACGTGGGGTTTTGCGTCCCACAAAATATTTTTCTGTGCGCCTGCTTTAACAAAAGTCTCAAGAATAAAGCGATGAGAAGCACTTTTGGTACCCGTGTTGAGCTTGCCGTCAGAGAATGTACCAGCACCACCAAGACCAAATTGGATGTTACTCTCAAGATCTAGCTGACCCGTTTGGTTATGATGCTCTACCGCTGCAGTTCTTCGTGCTGCGTCATCTCCGCGCTCAATAAGCAGGGGATTGAGGCCAGCTTTGGCAAGCGTAAGCGCACAGAACAAGCCCGCACATCCCGCTCCTACAACAACGGGACGATTCTCTGAAGGAGCAGGTTGCTTCACTTTGGGAAGCGTAAAAGTATTTGGCTCAGCAAGCTTAATGTGCTTTGCCGCAGGTTTGCCTTGAATCTTGTTAAGAAGTTTTTGTTCTGCTGCTGGTCCACCTTTAAGGTTTACGTGATAGGTGAGGATAAGAACAATATCATTTCTTTTACGTGCATCAATTGAGCGTTTATGCAGCTCATATGAGGTTACCTCATCCGCAGAGACTCGGAGAGCGCGAAGCAGCGCGTCAAACCCCACCCTTGATTCTTTAGCAGGATGCTTACGAAGAGGAGCAACATGAACTTTAATGTTTGATACTTCCAGCATGTTAGTTGTCCTCTTTCAAAGATTCGCAATTCTGACCAGAGCTTTTTGCGGCAGCCAGACCGGCAACCATACCACTCTTCCACGCCCACGAGAGGTTAAATCCTCCACATTGAGCATCAATATCAAGGGCTTCTCCTGCAATAAACAGACCAGGAACACCGTGCGCTTCAAGAGTGATTGAGTCTACTTGATTGATGGAAATTCCACCAATACAGACCTGAGGGACAACTTTGGAAGACGTACCCGTAACGGTAAAGGCCATTTTGTGAGCCTTGGTAACTGTGGCTTCAACTGAGTCATGAGCACCCAGGTAAGCAGCAATTTGTGGGTCGAGAAGACCGTCGGTGGTGTGAGCTTCTACAGCTGCTGCAACTTCCTCTTCCGTAAGCTGGGGGAGAAGGTCAATCTCAAGCACGTCACCAGGAAGGGCTGTGCGAGACAAGTTGAAAATCATGATGCCCGAGAGTCCAAATGACCTAAAAAGAAGCTCACCAGATTCCTGTTTGAGCACAGCTCCGTCTCTTAAAAGAGCTGCGTGTGCTCGTACGCGCTTTCCATCAAGGCTTGTTGGGGGTTCAGGCTTGCAGGTGAGTGCACAAAGTCCCGGTCGCAGTGAGGTGGTTTGCAACTGAAGGCTTTCAGCAAGTTTTGTGGTTGTGAGTCCACCAGTAGCTAGAACTACCGATGAAGCGTGGACCTTGTAGGTTTTCTCGCCAGCAAAGCATTCTTTGAAGGTAACGATGAAGCTGTTGTGTTGGGGTTTGACTGACGTTACTTCTCGTCCCAGGGCAAATTGGACACCAGTTTTTTGGGCACGTCTGAGCAACAGTGACTGGATGGAGCTTGCTTGCCTGGTAAGCGGGTACATTCTGCCCTCGTCTTCAGTTGCCCACGCAAGACCGCTGGACCTAAAGAAAGAGAGAATGTCTGCAAGGAAGGTGTCCTTATCTTTGCAAACGGCCTGAACAAACTCTGGATGAGAGAAATTCTCAAAGCTCAAATCAGCATTGGCAAAGTTACAACGACCGCCGCCTGTTGCCAGGATTGTTCTGCCGCTCTCCAGTGCTTTTTCAAAGACAACAACGCGCTTATTGGCACCAAGAGCCTCAGCAGCAGTGATGGCAGCGCAGAGTCCTGCCGCGCCGCCACCAAGAATTGCTACATCAATGTTGTCTGGCACCAGAAATGCCTGAGCCTGCTTGATGCGCTGAGCTTGTGCTGCTTGGCGTTCTTTAACGCGCGTTGTTTGAGCCATATAAGAACTACCTTTTGTGTTGTGTAAGTACCAGCTTCTAGGGCTTACAGATCAAGAACGCTTTGTGTAGCGTCAGGAACAAGGCCTTGAGGAAGCTCGGTACTAAAGGTTCCCTTATCGGCAATCTGCGCAAAGGTTGCATCCATAGGAAGTTGTCCCAAAGGCTTGAGGTTAAATGTTGCTGCGGTCTCGGCAAGCTTTGATGGACCGTAAGGCTCAATGCGCTCATCACAGTGAGGGCAGGTGATGTACGCCATATTCTCAATCAAACCAAGCACAGGTACATGCATCATTTCTGCCATGCGTACCGCCTTGCCCACAACCATCTGAACAAGATCTTGTGGAGAAGAAACAATTACAACGCCCTCAACAGGAAGGGATTGAAATACGGTCAGTGCAACATCGCCCGTTCCTGGAGGCATGTCGATGAGTAGGTAATCAAGGTCACCCCAGTTGCACTGGCTGTAGAACTGCTGGATAGCGCCAGCAACAACAGGACCTCTCCAGAGAACAGGATCGGTTTCGTTTTGAAGCACCAGGTTAGCGCTCATGATCTTGATGCCGTTTGCATCCTCGATAGGAATAAGCTGCTCTTCAACGCCGTAAGAGCGCTCGTCAGAGATGCCAAACATACGAGGAATTGAAGGACCGGTAATATCGCCGTCAAGAATACCAACGCGCTTTCCTGCGCGAGCAAGGTTAGTAGCAAGAATGCCGGTGACAAAGGACTTACCAACACCACCCTTACCAGAAACAACACCAATAACGTGCTTCACGCTTGAGTGCTGATTAAGTTCAAAGCCCGCTGGTGGCTGTGGCTCTTTCTTTTTGCCGTGAAGTGCAGCGTCAATCTCTTTACGAAGCGCCTCGCGGTCAATATCTACGTCTGCCATGTCTCTCCTTATGTAGCAGTTGTATGCAGTAACTACTTAATTCTACCCATAGAACTTTATGGCAAACGAGATAGCTATAATCTTTTCGGCGCACTTTAGCTGAACGTAGGAGGTTCACATGATTTTCTCGTCAATTAAAAATTTATCTGAGAATGACTTTGGCCAGAAATATATGGCTTGTGCTGCGGAGTTTTTGACAACCCACAATCTGGACGAGCTGCCTTTGGGCAAGACAGAAATTGACGGAGATAACGTTTTTGTGAACGTCATGGAGTTTGAGCCGGCTCTGCCTGGCGAGAAGGACTATGAGGCTCATAAGATTTATGCCGATATTCACGTAGTGATTTCTGGCACCGAAAGTATTGCTGTTGCCCCTCTTGAGCAGTGTGTTCTTAAGGGTGAGTTCAATACTGACGCTGATTTTGGTGCTTATACCAATCCTGGGGAAGAGACATGGGTCACCCTGCACGCAGGTGATTTTCTGGTGACACCTCCATCAGATGCTCACAAACCAGGCTGTACGCTGGAGAAATCTGGCTCAAAGCTCAAAAAAGCTGTGATGAAGGTTCGCATTAAATAGGGAAGCGCGCTTGCCGTGTTTTGTCGGCATTATCTTGGGTATACTAGAACATCAGTACGCACAAATCACATCTGTGTACTGATGTTGTTTTCTATTGTTTGGCAGTTGGCGCGTAAAAGAAATGCGCATGTCAAACTGGTTATGTGAGGAACTATGGCTTCAAGCAAAATTGCTATCCGTGGTGCACGAGAGCACAACCTGCAAGACATTGATATTGATATCCCTCGTGATCAGCTGGTAGTTATTACGGGACTTTCTGGTTCGGGCAAGTCAAGTCTTGCCTTTGACACCATTTACGCAGAAGGACAGCGCCGCTACGTTGAGTCCTTGTCCAGCTATGCCCGTCAGTTCTTGGGACAGATGGATAAGCCAGACCTTGACTCTATCGATGGCCTTTCTCCTGCGGTGTCCATTGACCAGAAGACCACTTCCAGAAATCCTCGCTCTACCGTCGGTACCGTTACAGAAATCTACGACTATCTGCGTCTTTTGTATGCTCGCATGGGTACTCCTCACTGCCCTGAGTGCGGTCGCGTTATTGAGCGCCAGACAACAGATCAGGTTGCCGATAAAATCCTCGAGGCTGGTCAGGGGCGCAGAGCTTACGTCCTGGCTCCTGTTGTTTTGGGTCGCAAGGGCGAGTACGTCAAGCTCTTTGAAGACTTGCGCAAAGAAGGATTTTCTCGCGTTCGTGTTGACGGCGTTGTGCGTGAGCTTGATGAAGAAATCACGCTGGGTAAAACCCTCAAGCACGATATTGAGGTGGTTGTCGACCGTATTGTTATCCGTCCTGATTCTTTGGGTCGTATTGTTGAAGGCGTTGAGCAGGCAACTAAGCTTGCCCAGGGCAAGGTAGGCATATTGCTTCTGGCTGATAAATCCAATCCAGAGACTATGCCAGAAGAACTCCTGCAGTATTCACTGGCGCTTGCTTGTCCTATTCACGGTCACTCCATGGATGATCTGCAGCCTCGTGATTTCTCGTTCAATGCCCCTTACGGTGCCTGCCCTGACTGTGATGGTCTAGGAACTCGTAAAATTATTGATGCTGCAGCACTCATTGCAGATCCAAAGCTGTCTGTTTCTGAAGGCGTTTTTGGAAGTCTCTTTGGCCATTCAAACTACTATCCTCAGATTTTGTCTGCAGTCTGCAAGCATTTTGACGTGTCTGATACAACACCTTGGAATAAGCTACCTAAGAAGGTGCAAGACGCCCTTCTCGGTGGTCTTGGTTCAACTAAGATTCGCGTTGACTACAAAACGCGAGACGGCCGCAATACGCATTGGTTTACTACGTTCTCTGGTGTCAGAAAGATTCTTTTTGACAAGTATCAAGAGACCACGTCAGAGAATATGAAGACGCATCTTGAGAAGTACATTCGCGAGATGCCTTGTACAACCTGCCACGGAGCTCGCTTAAAGCCAGAAATCCTTTCTGTCACCGTTGGCGAGAAGAACATCTGGGAGGTCTGTGAACTCTCCTGCAAGGAGTCATTGGAGTTCTTTAAGCAGCTGACTATTACTGACCGTCAGAAGGTTATCGCAGGTCCTATTGTCAAAGAGATTGTGGCAAGGCTGCAATTCTTGGTAAACGTTGGCTTGGATTACCTCACGCTTTCTCGCGCAGCAGCATCGCTTTCTGGTGGAGAGGCACAGCGTATTCGCTTAGCAACTCAGATTGGCGCTGGCCTAATGGGCGTCCTTTACATTTTGGACGAGCCTTCCATTGGTCTGCATCAAAGAGACAACAACCGTCTTATTGAGACCCTCAAGCAGCTCAGAGACCGCGGTAATACCGTACTTGTTGTCGAGCACGATGAAGATACCATTCGTGCAGCTGACTACGTTATTGACATGGGTCCCGGCGCCGGTGAGCTTGGTGGTCACGTTGTTGCTGCTGGCACTCCAGAAGAGATTGTTGAAAACCCTGATTCCATCACAGGTGCGTATCTCACGGGAAAGAAGCAGATTAGGCTGCCAGAGGCTCGTCGTAAGCCTGGTCGCGGAAAAATCAAGATTACAGGAGCGAGCGCTAACAACCTTAAGAACGTTTCCGCCGCTATCGAGCTGGGCACATTGACAGTAGTCACAGGTGTTTCTGGCTCTGGTAAGTCTTCTTTGGTTACCGATACCCTTGCTCCCGCGCTTACCAATGCTGTTCAGCATTCAAAGCGTGTGGTGGGAGAGTATAAAAAGCTTGAAGGCGTTGATCTTATCGATAAGGTCATTGATATTGACCAGAGTCCTATTGGAAGAACACCACGCTCTAATCCAGCAACCTATATTGGCCTTTGGGATGACCTGCGTGCACTGTACGCTTCCGTTCCAGAGTCTCGCGCCCGCGGTTACTCGGCTGGTCGTTTCTCGTTTAACGTCCAAGGAGGTCGCTGCGAGGCTTGTAAGGGCGACGGTCAGATCAAGATTGAGATGAACTTCCTGCCTGACGTCTATGTTCCTTGTGAGGTCTGCCACGGCAAGCGCTACAACCGCGAGACACTAGAGATTCTCTATCACGGCAAGTCTGTCTCTGACGTCCTTGACATGACGGTTCACGAGGCGCTTGCGTTCTTTGCAAATATTCCTCGCATTAAGAACAAGCTGCAGACTCTTCACGATGTAGGCCTTGGCTACATTCACCTTGGCCAGCCTGCAACTACGCTTTCTGGTGGCGAGGCGCAGCGCGTTAAGCTTGCAAAAGAGCTTCACCGTCAGCAGACTGGTAAAACTCTTTATATTTTGGATGAGCCAACAACTGGTCTTCATTTTGAGGATGTCAGGCAGCTTATTGTTGTTCTTGAGCGTCTTGTTGATGCGGGCAACACGGTTCTTGTCATTGAGCACAATCTGGATGTCATTAAGATGGCTGATCGCATTATTGACATGGGTCCAGAAGGCGGCGACGGTGGAGGAACAGTAGTTGTTTCCGGTACGCCAGAAAAGGTTGCGGCAATTCCAGAAAGTCACACCGGCAAGTTCCTCAAAGAGATTCTTGACCGCGATAACGCACGTCTAGCTGCAGGGCCAAAAGCTCGGAAGAAGCGCGCATAACATGGCGAGAAAAACGGCAAAGGTTCAAAAGACAAATGCCATGAGGGAGCTTGATGCTGCCAATATTGCTTACGAGTTCCAATCTTACGAGGTAGACGAAGACGTTCCTTCTGGAGAGTTGGGTACTCATATTGCAGAGATGCTTGGAGAAGATCCAGACGCTGCATTCAAAACGCTTGTCTGTGTATCTTCAAGCGGAGAGCATGTGGTCTGTTGTATTCCTGTAGACCAAGAGCTTGATCTTAAGAAAGCAGCAGCTGCGTCCGGCCAAAAGAACCTTTCCATGCTGCCTGTTAAAGAGCTTGAGGGTTTAACAGGTTATGTTCGTGGTGGCTGCACTCCCGTTGGTATGAAAAAGCAGTTTCCCACTATAATTGACGAGACTGCTCAGCTTTTTGAGCTCATCCATATCTCTGGTGGAAAACGCGGACTCAGTTTAACGCTTTCTCCAGAAGATTTGGCTTCATTTGTATTGGCTACGTTTGCAGATATTGTTCGCGAGGTGCACTAGTGGCATATCAGCCCAAACATATGCGACTTTCAGCAGAGTCTTCTGATGGAACCTTATCTGAAGAAACTCTGAGCAAGGCTCTTGATCAGACCTTTGATGAGCCTCCTGTAGTGGACAACATTGTTGTTCCAGAGACGTTTCATCAACCAATTGAGGATGAAGCCTTTGAGCAGATTGTAAGTCAGAAACTCGAAGAGGCCGCTGCTGAAGAGGATAACTCTGAGGCAGATAACAGCTCTGTGTTAGACGGTAACTTCGACGCAGGTAATTCTAATAGTGAAGAGGCTTCTTCAGATGAAGAGGATGTCTCTAAGCAAAAAGACCTAAGTCGTTCTACCTCTATGATGAGTGTGCTTGTCCTGATTAGTCGTATTACGGGTTTCTTAAGAACCTGGGCTCAGGCATTTGCTATGGGTGCTACCGTTCTTGCAAGCTGCTATTCCATTGCAAATACCCTTCCTGACCAGCTCTATGAGCTTGTTGGCGCGGGAATGCTCACCACGGCTTTCTTGCCGGTATATCTTTCTATCAAGAAGAAGGTTGGACAGGATGAGGCAAATGCTTACACCTCCAACCTGCTTTCCATTGTTGTCGTTGCAACAGGTCTTGTTGCCGTTTTGGGCTTCTTCTTCGCTGCAGAAGTGGTGTATACACAGTCCTTCTCGGCAGGTGCTGATTTTGACCCAACGCTGGCAGTGTACTTCTTTAGGTTCTTTGTCATCGAGGTAATGCTGTACTGCTTCTCCACCATTTTCTCTGGTGTTTTGAATGCAGAAAGAGACTACCTCTGGCCAGCCGCGGCTCCTATTTTTAATAACTTTGTGACTACAGCCTCGTTCTTTGCGTATGCTTTCTTGGTTAACACTAACCCTGAGCTGGGTCTTCTTATTCTTGCTCTGGGAAATCCTCTAGGCGTTCTGATTCAGGTTCTGATTCAGGTACCGTCACTTAAGCGCAAGGGAATTAAGCTCTCGTGGAGAATTAACCTCAAAGACCCCGCACTTAAAGAGACGCTTAAGATTGGTGCGCCTGCTCTGATCGTTGTGGTTGCTACGTTTGTAACTATGTCGGTTCAGACAAGCTCGCAGCTCAGCGTTTCTGCATCGGGCGCTTCCATTGCGGCGTATGCTCGCCTTTGGTACACGCTGCCATATTCCATTTTGACGGTGCCTATTACTACGGCTCTCTTTACTGAGCTGTCTGATAGTTGGGCAAAAGAGAATATGGATCAGTTCAAGAAAGACTTTAAGCACGGTATTAACCAGATTCTTTTCTTTACTGTGCCGTTCATGATGTACCTAATGATCTTCTCGATGCCCCTTGTTTCTATTATTGGAGCAAGCAAGTTTACAGAAGACCAGCTGCTGTTAACCCAGCAATTCTTGATTGGTCAGTCGCTTGCTTTGCCTCTGTATGGCATTGGTATGTACCTGCAAAAAGTCTGCTCAGCAATGCGTCGTATGACGCTCTATGCTGTTTCGGCAACACTCGGTTCTGTTGTACAGGTTCTGGTACTGCTGGTGGGTACTTCTCACTTTGGCATGATGTTTGTAGCAACTACCTCAGCCATCTTCTATGTGGTTATTGACACCATTATGTTGATTAGCTTGCGTAAGCACCTTGGTCAGATTGGACTCAAGTCCATGGTGTTTGCGTTTGTTCGTTCAATTCTTTTTGGCCTGACAGGATCAGCGGCGGCACTTCTGATTATGGTGGGCCTGCGCGCTGTTATTGGCGTACCGGACGGCCGAGCGCTCTATGGCGTGCTGTATTGCATCTTTGCAGGTATTCCAGCTGTTTTGGTTACCTATGGCTTGGCAATCCTCCTCAAATCACCAGAGTCTGCCATGCTCCGTTCACTGGTTTCTCGCGTAAGGTCATAGTATGGCCAGAAGCGGCGCTAGAAATAACAAAGATAGCTCTCAAAACAACCTTGATCCCAGCTATGTGCCTTCGGGGGCGCCAGGACTTGCGCCGTCATTTTCTTCTGAGCCTTCAGATGACCTGGTATCCATTAGGGAACAGGTTGATCAGGTACCAACTGATCCAGGCTGTTACCTCTGGAAAGATGGGTCTGGCAAGGTTATCTATGTAGGAAAAGCTAAGAACCTGCGTGCTCGCATGAGGCAGTACGTCACACTTCAAGATGATCGAGCCAAGATTCCACTGATGATGCAGGTCGTGCGTAGTTTTGACTACATTGTGGTAGAAAACGAGCACGAGGCATTGGTGCTGGAGCGCAATCTTATTGCTCAGTATCGCCCGTACTTCAACGTAGACTTTAAAGACGATAAAAGCTATCCCTACATTGCCATTACCGAGTCAGACACCTTCCCAGCAATTAAATACACGCGCGAGAAGCACAAGAAGGGGACACGTTATTTTGGTCCCTACACTGATTCCTACGCTGCGCGCCAGACCATTGAGACGCTCAGAAAAGTAGTGCCTATCTGCTCCGCTACGTGCGTGGAGTGGAAGCGTGCTAAGCGTTTGCTCGGAAAAGACCCTGATGGGGCGGCTGTTGCTAACTTGCTGCTGGCAAAGAAGGGACGTCCCTGCTTTGATTACCACGTAGGCAAGGGCCCTGGCGTGTGCGTAGGAGCCATTGACACCGTTTCCTACGCAAAGAACGTCAGGCAGGTAGAAAACTTCCTCCGCGGAAATCGTTCTGAGATTGTCTCTGAGCTTAAAGATCAGATGCAAGAAGCTGCTGCTGACCTGGATTTTGAGAAGGCGGCTAGGCTCAAGTCCCGCCTGACTTCGCTCTCTGATCTTGATGACCGCCAACAAGTCACATTTCCCACCTCGGTCAATATTGACCTCATTGGCATTTATCGAGAAGAAACCATCTCCGCAGCCTGCGTTTTTGTTGTGCGAGAAGGCCGTACTATCCGCTCGGTTGAGTTTATCCTGGACAAAGGCTTGGACGTTTCCGAGGAAGAGCTGGTTTCGGGCTTTCTAAAGCGCTACTACGACGAAACCGCTGACATTCCCGCAGAGGTTAACCTGCCCATCGATCTTCTCGATGCAGAGGTTTTGTCCGAGTGGCTGACACAAAAACGAGGGCACAACTGCGTGCTACACCACCCACAACGTGGCGAGAAGTTCCGTCTTCTCCAGATGGCTTCTGCTAACGCTCGTCATGCACTGATGCGCCACATGATTCGCACGGGTTATGCTGACGACCGTACTAACCAGGCACTTCTTCAGCTGGAAAGCGCGCTTGCGCTTGATGCGCCGCCACTGCGCATTGAGTGCTTTGATATTTCTACGCTTCACGGTAACTTTACTGTTGCGTCGATGGTGGTCTTTACTAACGGAAAGGCTGACAAAAGCCAATATCGCCGCTTTAAGATCCGTGCTGAACTTGATGAAGCTAACGACTTTGTCTCAATGACAGAAGTCCTGGGCAGAAGGTATAGCCCGGAACGCATGGCAGATGAGCGCTTTGGCTCACGACCTGATTTGCTGGTAGTTGATGGCGGTAAGCCTCAGCTGACTGCTGCAATCAATCAGCTTAATGAGCTGGGGTTGGATATTCCTGTCTGCGGCCTTGCTAAGTCTGATGAGGAAGTCTTTGTACCTTGGGACGACACGCCAATTGTGTTGCCTACGGGGTCAGCTTCTCTGTATCTCATCAAGCAAGTCCGTGATGAGTCTCACCGTTTTGCGATTACGTTCCATCGCGAGCTTAGAGATAAGGCAATGACCGTCTCTATTCTGGATGAAATCCCTGGTGTAGGACCTAAACGTAAAAAAGATATCATGCGCCATTTTGGCTCTTTTAAGCGCTTAAAGGCTGCAAGTGTTGAGGATATTTCTCAGGTAAAAGGTGTTTCTGTGAACTTGGCAGAAACTATTTATGAAGAGCTCAAAGCTTGGGAAGAATCCTCTATGACTGTACATGAGAAGTTAGATGTAAGGGGAGGAACTCATGAGTAAAACAGCAGACGAGAAGATCTTGGCACTCGTGAATCCAGAATATATTAAGCGTATTCCGTTCTTTGTTCGTGGACACGCAACAGGTAAGTCTTGTGAGTATATTGCTCGGGAGTATCCAGAGCTTTACGCTGCATTTGAGGATGAACCTAGTGCTCAACAAGTTGAAGAGATGTCAAAGATTATCAACGAGCTCTTTGAGCAAAGGATGAAGAAGCACAATCTCTAAAACCAAATCAAACAATAGAGTTATTTGTAATAAGAATGGCAGCTATGAAGTGTTGTTATGCCATTCTTATTTTTTTTCATTCAACGCTGAAATATAGCCATTGGCCGACAGATGTACTGCTAAAGCATACTCGCATGGAATATCATTAGAGCTACCTAGTCATTACTCTTATGTCAATTGCGACAAGCAGTTCTAATGAGGTGACAGCAGATGCAGCGTAGAAAAAGGTTTGTAAAAGGTCTGTCATTATTGGTAGTTTTTGTTATTTGCGGTTTGCTGATTAACAACTGGTTTTTTAAGTTGAATACCATGAGGCTGCCAGAATTAAAAAAGCAGGCAGCTCAGTATGTTGTGCAACAATATGAGAATAAGAGAAATGGTCTTAAGTCTGATTTTGGATCCGCAGGAAATATTGACTTAGAGACTGCTACTATTTCTGGCCCATTTTTAGGAGTCAGTCAAGCTAACCTACTTATGTTGAATGTAGATTTATATTGGGTAATAAGCTCTCAAGAAACGGTTGTTGGTACTGTTGAGCAAGATTTGGGGCTATTCGCCATTGGGTCTTATTTTGGAACTCCAAAAATGTGGATTCAAACAAGTAACGCTGGGCTGTTACAAGAAATGCATAATAGAAATTATAGATGTCTAGTTAGAAGTTTTTGTGGCTTAGGGTTAAGTGGATGGCCGCCACCGTACCTAGCTGATGGTTATTATGGTCGCTATAGTCCAGCTGACGGAGATTTCGATATTATAAAAGAAGATTATCACGTATCGGAAATTATTAGTTTCCGATTAGGGGAAGAGCACTTGGACTTTATGGCAAATCCTGAGCGTGTTGTAGATTTAGTTAAGTAATTTCGAGGTGTTTTCTCTTCTTTAGAACTGAGAAAAATGTTCCTTTCGGTGGGCCTAAGGGTTCAATGGTAGTTGGACAAAGGCAAGAATAGACGGTGTCGTGTATGAATTTGATTAAAAAGGCATTGCAAGAAAAGTCTTAAATCCAAATATTGTTCCCGTGTCAGCGCCAACTACAGACTTAAGTGAGGTGACTGATGATGCAGCGTAGAAAAAGATTTATAAAAGGTCTGTCATTATTGGTAGTTCTTGTTATTTGTGGTTTGCTGATAAATAACTGGATTTTTAAGTTGAATACTATGAGACTGCCAGAGTTAAAAAAGCAAGCAGCTCAGTATGTTGTGCAACAATATAATGCTTGTAAAAACGGTTCAAAGTCAGATTTTACTTCTGTAGATAACATTAACTTGGAAGATACAGAGATTGCTGGCCCGTTTTTGGGCGTTAGCAAAGATGGCCCAGTTGTAATGAACATAACGCTCTATTGGACAATAAGTTCTCATGGAGTTCTTATTGGAACTGTTGAGCAAGATTTGGGAGTCTTTGCTATAAGTGCATACACAGGATCTTCATCAGAACTGTGGATTCAAACAAGAAATGCTGGATTGCTGCAAGAAATGAATAAGCAAAAGCTACCGTGCTTGGTTTGGGAAGTTGCAGGAACAAATGGATGGCCTCCAAGCTACCGATCAGATGGTTATTATGGTCGCTATAGTCCAGCTGACGGAGATTTCGATATTATAAAAGAAGATTATCACGTATCGGAAATTATTAGTTTCCGATTAGGGGAAGAGCACTTGGACTTTATGGCAAATCCTGAACGAATCCTGGATTTAACCAAGTAATTTTGCGGCATTTTCGCAGTTCTAAGACAAGAGTCAGTTCATTTTGGGCTGACTCTTGTTTAATCTTCACAACATATCCGTAATTTCTAAAGGCAAACGGTAGTAAATCATCGGTAAACGGTAGTTGACTTTGCTTACTACTTATGTAGTTAGTTAAATAATTTATATATCATACAAGGTAAAATAATAGTAAAGCCCGCTAACTGCGGGCCTTCTTAGCTGCTATTAAGATTTATATGCAGTAAATAATACAACAAAACACGTTTTCGTATTTTGAGCAGCCAATGAGCGAGAAATT
The DNA here is from genome assembly GCA_015258925.1 of Atopobium sp. Lineage (GTDB taxonomy): Bacteria > Actinomycetota > Coriobacteriia > Coriobacteriales > Atopobiaceae > Lancefieldella. Next base: position 23,681 of record JABZHH010000007.1, read on the forward strand.
AATACCGTTGGGCGAACTGTCTTCAGAACAAATATCTTTTCTTCATATAGTTATGTAGATGTAAGCCACACAAGTGGCATTGGTGCCACGTTGTGGCAAGGAGAGTTTTTAGAAAGAGGCAGAAATGAGCGAGTTTATTAACCGTCCACTTTCGCGTCGCGGCTTCCTTGGCGGAGCAACTGTAGCAGCTGGTCTTGGTCTTACCGCTTGCGGTGGCGGACAGCAGAAGGCAGCTGAAGCTCCATCTGGAAAGGAAGGCGGCGGCACAATTACTGCTGGTACCGCTTATTCAACCCAGAACTATGATCCATCTACTACTTCATCAGCACTTGCTCTTGGTGTTAACTGGCAGGTAGTTGAAGGTCTCTACGGTCTTAACTTCCATGACTACTCTACATTCAATGAGCTTGCTACTGCTGATCCAAAGAAGGTAGACGATTACACCTTTGAGATTACCCTTCGTGACGGCGCAAAGTTCTCTGATGGTAACGAGGTAAAGGCAGATGACGTTGTTGAGTCCTTCAACCGTTCCGCTGCTAAGGGTAGCGTCTACGTCCCAATGCTCGCTCCAATTGCTTCCGTAGAGAAGAAGGATGACAAGACCGTCACCGTTAAGACCACCATTGCTAACTTCTCCCTCCTCAAGGAGCGCCTGTCCATCGTTCGCGTTGTTCCAGCAAGCAGCTCTCAGGATGAGATGAAGAAGCAGCCAGTCGGTTCTGGTCCATGGATGTACGAGTCCATCTCTGACAACACTCTTGACCTTGTTCCTAACAAAAACTACAACGGCGCAACTCCTGCTAAGGACGATAAGCTCCACTATGACGTCCTTAAGGATCCAACCGCTCGTCTGACTGCACAGCAGGACGGAACCACCCTTGCTATGGAAATGGTTCCTGCAGACGCTGTAGATCAGCTCAAGGGCGCAGGCTGCACCGTTGACGCTGTTCAGGGCTTTGGTGTCCGCTTTGCAATGTTCAACCTTGGCAAGGCTCCTTGGGACAACGTTAAGGTTCGCCAGGCATGCCTCTATGCACTTGATACAGACAAGATGCTTGCAAACGCATTCTCTGGTCAAGCTGAGGTTGCTACCAGCTACCTTCCTTCTTCCTTTGCTAACTATCACAAGGCATCTACTGTCTATGCACACGATGTTGATAAGGCTAAGAAGCTCATTTCTGAGTCTGGCATCACTCCTGGTGATGTTGTTCTTCGCACCACCGATAACGAGCAGGTTAAGTCCATGGCAACTCAGGTCAAGAATGATCTTGACGCACTTGGCTTTAATGTAAGCATCGTTTCCGATACTTCTCCAGCAACCTATGCTGCAATTGACGCAGTTGACGGCTCTTGGGACATCCTGCTTGCCCCTGGCGATCCTTCCTGCTTCGGTGCAGACGTCGACCTGCTGCTCAACTGGTGGTATGGCGATAACGTCTGGATGACCAAGCGTTGCCCATGGAAGGAGTCCGCTGAGTGGACCAAGCTCCACGAGCTCATGACCAAGGCTCTTGGCCAGTCTGGTGCTGATCAGCAGTCCACTTGGAACGAGTGCTTCGACATCATCGCTGAGAACGTACCTCTGTACCCAGTTCTCTTTGCTAAGACCTTCACCGCTTCCTGGAGCGAGAAGCCAAACAGCAACGGCGTTGCTCTCAAGGGCTTCAAGGGCATCGGAACCACCGGCCTGTCCTTCATTGATGTCAACACAGTTACTGCTAGCTAATTTGTTGTCGTCACGCGCTTAGCATCTCATAGATTGGGGCCCGAGCGTTTTACTTATAACGCTCGGGCTCTTGTGCTCAAAATTTAGTCCTGAGGTGCACAAAGTCTCATCAAATTTTATTTGTACGGTTTGTTTTAAAGAGAGAGGGGGAGATAGTGAACAACCTATTACGTCTTATCGGACGCCGTCTTATTGCGCTGCCGATTATGGCTTTAGGCGTCACCTTTCTCGTATTCTTCCTAATGTCTTTCTCGCATGTTGATCCTGCATACAATGCCTTGGGAGAGTCTGCTTCTGAAGAAGCTATCCAGCAGTATCACATTGAGAATGGCCTTGATGACCCATGGCCTGTGAGATATGTACGCTATATCGGTGATGTTGCTCATGGAAACTTGGGTACCTACGGCACTTCTCACTATTCAGTTGCTGAAAGAATTTCAAAGGCTCTGCCAGTAACTATGCAGTTGACCTTTATGGGTCTCTTTATTGGCGCAATAGTTTCGTTTACGTTGGGCGTTATTGCGGCTCTCTATAGAGATCAATGGCCCGATCAAATCATCCGCGTATTCTCAATTGCCGGTCTTGCAACGCCATCATTCTGGTTGGCAGTTCTTTTGATTCTGGTCTTTGCGTCTACGCTTAAGCTGCTACCAGCCTCTGGAGCACTACCAGATCCTACGGTAAATCTTGGCGGCTACTTTGCTCGTATGATTATGCCGGCATTTGCACTTGCGGTTCCAATGTCTGGTCAGATGACCCGTATTGTTCGTACCGCAATGGTCGAGGAGCTGGATAAGGACTACGTCCGCACTGCTCGCGGTGCTGGTATTCCAGAGAGAATCGTCATCGCAAGAAACGTACTTCGCAACGCTCTTATTACCCCTGTAACCACACTTGGCCTGAAGATTGGTTACCTCATGGGTGGCGCCGTTGTTATTGAGGTTATTTTTAACCTTCCTGGCATGGGTACCGCAATTCTTGAGGGCATTCAGGGTAACGAGGCAATGCTTGTTCAGGGAGTTGTTGTTGTCGTTGCACTGTCCTTCATCATCATCAACATTGTTGTTGATATGTTGTACATCTTGATTAACCCACGCATTAGGACGGTGTAGTGCGATGGTACAAATTAGAAAAAAACAAGTCGAGAAGCTCGAAGAAGCTGCTGCAAAGGGTTCAACCTTTGGTGGCTTTAAGAAGATGAAGACAGCTTCCAAGATTGCTCTTGTCATTCTTGTCTTTGTTGTTCTTGCTTCTGTCTTTGCAAACTTTATTGCTCCACATAACCCACTTGAGATTTTTAACGCTCGTCAGGCTCCAGGCAATGGATTTATTTTTGGTACTGACGATAAGGGCCGCGATATTCTTTCTCGTATGCTTTATGGTGGTCAGTATTCACTGGTCATTGGCTTTGGTGCTACAGGTATGGCACTGCTGTGTGGCTCAATTATTGGCGCAATTGCAGCTGTTTCTAGAAAGGCTGTCTCTGAGGTTATCATGCGTGTGCTCGACATCATCATGTCGTTCCCAGGCATTGCTCTTGCAGCAGTCTTTGTTTCTATTCTGGGTAATAGCGTTCCTTCAATCATCTTTGCCATTGGCTTTATGTACACGCCACAGATTGCTCGCATTGTTCGTGCAAACATCGTAAGCGAGTACGGCGAAGATTACGTAAGGGCAACCATTGTTTCTGGTGCTCGTGCACCATGGATTCTGTGGAAGCATGTTCTTCGTAACTGCATTGCTCCCATCATGGTCTTTACCGTTACGCTTGTTGCAGACGCAATCATCTTTGAGGCATCCCTGACCTTCATTGGTGCAGGTATTGCAGAGCCAACTCCAACATGGGGTAACATCTTGGCTGATGCTCGTGCCGGCGTTCTTGCTGGCCGTTGGTGGCAGGCATTCTTCCCAGGTCTAGCTATTATGATGACCTGCCTGGCACTGAACATCCTCTCCGAGGGTCTTACTGATGCTATGGCAGCAGCGCCTGGCGCTCCTGTTGACACTGAGAACTCTGACTCCAGGCGTGCAGATGACATTCTTGCGTCTGATCCAGTTCGTGCATATGCAGAGCAGGCAGAGTCCCTTGAGCGCAGACTTAATGCACTCAAAGAGGTTGAGCTGTCCAGAACAGACAGACGTAAGCCAGACTTTGATGTTGCACCATTGCTCAGTGTTAAAGATCTTTGCATCAGTTTTGAGTCTCATGGAGACGTCAAGGTTGTAGACCATGTAAGCTTTGATGTTCGTCCTGGCCAGTGCATGGCACTGGTCGGCGAGTCTGGCTGCGGCAAGTCAATTACCACCAAGGTCATCATGGGTCTGACTGATCCAAAAGAGACCATTACTGGTCAGGTTCTCTACAAAGACCAAGACCTCCTGAAGCTCTCCAAAGAAGAGCACCGCAAGCTGCTTGGTCACGAGCTTGCAATGGTGTACCAGGATGCTCTGTCTTCGCTGAACCCTTCCATGCTTATCTCTTCTCAGATGAAGCAACTTACCAGCAGGGGAGGCACTCGTTCCGCAGAGGAGCTTCTAGAGCTTGTAGGCCTGGATCCAAAGCGTACGCTTGAGTCTTATCCACATGAGCTTTCTGGTGGTCAGCGTCAGCGTGTTCTGATTGCTATGGCATTAACCCGCGATCCTTCACTGGTTATTTGCGACGAGCCAACAACCGCTCTGGACGTTACTGTTCAGAAGCAGGTCATCAAGCTCTTGAATGACCTCCAGCGTCGTCTTGGCTTCGCAATGATCTTTGTTAGCCACGACCTTGCACTTGTCGCAGAGGTTGCTTCTGAGATTACCGTTATGTACGCAGGTCAGGTTATTGAGCAGGCAGCTACTACTGAGCTTCTGACCAATCCTGTTCACGAGTACACCCGCGGTCTTCTCGGCTCTGTTCTTTCCATTGAGGAAGGCGCACAGGATGGTACTAGGCTTCACCAGGTACCAGGTTCTGTTCCTTCTCCAGAAGACTTCCCAACAGGCGATAGGTTTGCTCCTCGTTCAAGTCACCCAGATCTGGGTCTTGAGGTTCACCCTGTTATCAAGGAGATTCCTGGTAAGCACCATCGTTTCTCCGAGCTGCCTGATGAGTATCTGAAGGAGCATGGTCTTGTGCCTTACCTTGAGCGTTCTCAAAAGGAGGTGAGGTAAATGGCTACAACAACTGAAGAGCAGCCAATTATCTTCCTCGATGACATTTCGGTTACGTTTAAAACACGTACGGGTTCAATCTTTAAGCCTAATAAGGTTCACGCAGTACAGAATGTTTCTCTCAAGCTTATGCCTGGTGAGACCATTGGTATTGTTGGTGAGTCTGGCTGCGGAAAGTCTACTACCGCAAATGTCATGTGTGGCCTTCAGTCACCGACGTCCGGTCATGTGTACTTCAAGGGAATGGATGTTACCAAGCGTACTCCAGAGCTTAGAAAGCAGATTGGACGCGTTGTCTCCGTTGTCTTCCAGGACCCAGCAACTGCTCTTAACCCTCGTATGATTGTTAAAGACCAGCTCATGGATCCACTGCTCGTGCATAAGGTAGGAACAGAGGCGGAGCGAGAAGCCCGTATTAATGAGCTTGTCAGTTTGGTGGGACTTCCACATTCCGCACTTCGTGCCCTTCCTGGTCAGCTTTCTGGTGGTCAGCGTCAGCGTGTTGCAATTGCACGTGCGCTTTCTCTGAACCCATCGGCAATCATTGCTGACGAGCCTACTTCCGCACTGGACGTTTCTGTTCGTGCACAGATCTTGAACCTGCTTACAGACCTTAAGTCTGAGCTAGGTCTCTCGATGATTTTTATTTCGCACGATATTCAGACTGTCCGCTATGTTTCTGACCGTATCATTGTTATGAATCACGGCCAGATTATGGAAGATGGTCCTGCTAAGCAGGTCTTTGAGCATCCAACAGATCCTTACACTAAGACGCTTTTGGGTGCTGCGCCATCTTTGCTTCATCCAAAACTGGGTGAGTAGCGCTTACGTTTTTGTTTGACCAGAGCGCAGCTTAGGCTGCGCTCTTTTAGCTTGTTAGGTGGATCAATGCACCAAGAGACGCTTGAGCTTGCAGAATTGAAAGCAGCTCATGCTCTGACGCCTTATCCTTCAGATTTTGAGGCGTTTTGGAAGGCACGTATGGAGGAAGCAGATAACGCTCCTCTCAGCTGGCAGATTGTTCCTTCAACAGAGGTCACGTCAACTGCTTCAGCTCACTTTTTTTATCTTACATTTGCAGGTATTGATGGCGCGGAAGTCTACGCAAAGTATCTGCGCCCACAGACTGCTTCAGGCGTACAAACTCCGCTTGTTTTACAGTTCCATGGCTATCCAGGATCTTCTCGCAGTTGGTTTGAGCAGAGCTCATTTTTGGGCTTGGGCTGCTCGCTGATTGCGCTTGATAATCCTGGGCAGGGTGGCCGTAGTTTGGACGGAAGCTCGTACAAGAGCACTACCGTCTCTGGTCACTTGGTGCTCGGACTAGATGGACCTGTAGAGGACCTTTACTTTGTTCATCTGTATCAGAACATTCGCTTGCTCTGCAGAATTGTTTACCAGCTTGAAGGAATTGATACAGATCGCGTTTTTGTAAACGGCGCCTCGCAGGGCGGCGGTATTGGTCTTGCTACCTGCGCACTCAATCAAGACCTGATTAATAGGGCAGCAATTCTTTACCCCTTCCTCACTGATTTTAGGTGTGTGTGGGAGCTTAATGCTGACGAGGTTGCCTACGAGGGGATTCGTTATTATTCCCGCTGGTTTGACGCAGATGGTTCTCGCGTTGATGAGATTTTTGCAAAGCTTGCCTACATTGATTCAGCTAATTTTGCGCGCCTGGTTACCTGTCCTGTGCTTTTTGGCACCGGACTTGATGACCCGGTAGTTCCTCCCGAGGCTCAGTTTGCGGCTTACAATGCCCTGACCTGCCCAAAGAGACATCTTCTTTACCCCGGATATGCGCATGAAGAGATTGGTGATTTTGACGATAAGATCATTGATTTCTTCTGCTCAGACAAGGGAGAGCAAGCTCTTGAAGAGTTGAACTCGTCATTTCCTGCTCAAGCAAAAGGCGAGGTGAAAGCATGAGGGGCTTAACGCAAAGGCTTGAAGCTGCCCGTTCTTATCGCGGTGCGTGGCTGAGACCATCAAACTTTGAATCATTTTGGGAGACGTCCGTAGCGTTTGCACAAAATGCGCACGTAGAGAGTGTGGTTGAGCTTCCGTCTGCTACCCAAGCGGCAACGTTTAAGCGCATCACATTCACCTCAACTGACCAGACGCAGCTGCGTGCTCGCGTCATCCTTCCAGCGGGTGCATCGGCGGCAGAACCGCAAGCTCCAGCAGAGCTGCCCGCATCGGCAGAACTGCCCGCATCGGTAGAACTGCCCGCGGTGGTGCTCTTCTCCGATCTTGGTCGGGGAGTGCGCAGTTGGCTGCACCTTTTGCGCTTCTCGGCACTTGGTCTGCCCGTTGTAGCCCTAGAGGCTCGCCCGTGCGAAGCGTCACTCAAAGACGCTTGGAGGGGAGCGTTGACGGCAGAGGAGCTTGCCTGCGCGCTCATCAACCCAGATGACGCTGCATCCTCCACGCTCAAGCAGCTCATCGATGACGCACTGGTAACTACCGCGGTTGCATCGCGCTTTCTCGGGCGCACAACCGTCACCTGGGGAGAAGGTCTAGGAGGCTCGCAAGCATTGTTTACGGCGGCGCTTCTGCCCAAGGAGGTGAGCCTTACCATGGCACTGAACCCGCTCTTTGCCGACAACGCAACAACCCTGCGAGCACATGTCGGGTGCGGAGATACTCCGCAGTCAGATGCAGCTATCGACGCGGTTGGTCTTCTCGACAGCGCGTGCGCGGCAGAGCTGGTGCGTGTACCAGCTCTTATCGGTACGGCCCTGCTGGACCAGAGCGCTCCAACTGAAGGAACGTTTGCACTGTACAATCGCTTGCCAGGACAAAAGGAAATGCGCGTGTATCCCAAGTTTGGCCACGAGCGTATTAATCAGTTTGAGAACGAGCAAATCAACTATCTCTGCGAGGTTATATCAGGGCTTTGTCATAACTAAGCGGGCTATAATTACGTAGGTTCTTTGAAGTTGCATTTGATCAATGCTTTGGTCGGCTACTTCAGTACATTGTTGTATGAAACCAGTTGGATTTTCCAACGTGTGAAAGGATAAAGCATGTCCAGTAACGTACCATTTAGCGGTGTTGTTCCACCAGTTGTAACCCCAGATACTCCAGACCATCAGCTTGATGTTGTGTCATTTGAGCGCTCTATTAATCGTCTCATTGAGGCTGGCGTAGACGGCCTGTTCTTCCTCGGCTCTTCTGGCGAGGTTGTTTTTGCAACTGATGAGCGTCGCGATCAGATTGTTCGCGAGGCTGTCCGCATTGTTGACCACCGCGTTCCGGTCCTTGTGGGCATCATCGATACCGAGACCGAGCGTGTCTTGGAGCACGGTCGCCGTGCCCTCGCACTGGGCGCAGATGCTCTTGTAGCAACCGCTCCTTTTTACGCACTTGGTGGCCCAGCTGATGTTGAGGAGCACTTCCGCATTCTTCACCAGGAGCTGGATGCACCTCTGTTTGCGTATGACATTCCTGTCTGTGTTCACACTAAGCTTCCTTGGAAGATGCTTGCTCGTCTGGGCGCAGAGGGTGTTCTTGCAGGCGTTAAGGACTCTTCTGGCGATGACGTCTCCTTCAGGTATCTTGTTCAGGAAAACGAGAAGAACGGTCACCCTCTGACCCTTCTGACCGGCCATGAGATTGTTGTTGACGGCGCCCTTCTTTCTGGTGCAGACGGTTCTGTTCCTGGCCTTGCTAATGTTGAGCCAGAGGGCTACGTCCGCATGTGGAAGGCAGCTCAGGAAGGTAACTGGGCAGAGGTCAAGCGTGAGCAGGACCGACTTAACGAGATTTCCCACATCTTTGATGTCACTTCAGGCGTTCAGGGCTATGGCGCTGGCGTTGGTGCATTCAAGTGCGCACTTAACCTCATGGGAATCTTTGATTCTGACCAGATGCCTCGTCCTGTTAAGCCACTTGATGGTCAGAACCGCGAGGCAATCAAGCAGGTTCTTATTGCAAACGGCCTTCTCTAAACAAGAGGGGACACCATGGACTCTAAGTTTGTTTCTCCAACACATGTTTGCGCCGTTGATATTGGCGGCACAAAAATTGCTTGTGGCATAGTTACTCTTAACGGCACTGACGCTCCAAACGTCCAGTCCGTAAAGAAGGTCCCAACTAACGCAAAAGAGGGTGGCAAGCAGGTTCTTGCCACCGTTCTCCAGGCAATTAGAGAGGCTCTTTCTCGTGCGGAGGAACTGGGCCTTACCATCTCTGGCGTGGGCATTTCTTCTGCTGGTGTTGTTGACCCTCGCACCGGAGATATCACCTATGCAAACGAGCTTATGCCCGGCTGGGGCGGAACTGCTCTTGGCGCAGCAGTTACCAGTGAGTTTGGCCTTCCGTGCAGCGTTCTTAATGACGTTCATGCTCACGCTCTGGGCGAGGCTCGTCACGGTGCTGGCCACGGCAAAGATAGCGTTTTAACCGTAGCGGTTGGCACGGGCATTGGTGGCGCCTTTGTGAACCACGGCATCTTGATGCTGGGTGCTCACGACGAGGCTGGTCACATTGGTCACGTTGCAACTCCAGCGGCTGCAGGGGTTGATTGCCCCTGTGGTGGAACTTCTCACCTTGAGCCTGTTTCCGCAGGTCCTGGCATTATTCGCGAGTACGTCCGCCTCGGCGGCTCCGACACGCTTGAAGACGGCTCCGCTCTTGATGGCGCTGAGATTGACCGCAGGGCTCTTGCTGGCGAGAAGATCGCTCAGGCTGCAGAGGAGCGCTCAGGTCGCGCACTTGGTGAGGTCTTGGGCAGCGTGTGCAACATGCTTGACCCTTCTGTCATCATTCTGTCTGGTTCCGTTGCAGAGTGCGGCAAGTACTGGCACGAGGCACTTGAAGCTGCATTTAAGCTGCAGGCAATGCCTCCTGTTCAGGCAACGCCCATTGTGAAGGGCACGCTTGGTGGAGAAGCCCCTCTTATTGGAGCTGCAGAAAACCTTGTTCTACCTGGCTATTTAGAGACACGTCTTTAGGCAGAAGCATGTCAGCAGGTAAATTATTTGCTGACCAGACACGCCGCAAAGACAGACACCTTTAATGTACGTACATTCTTGTGAGGAGAATATCGTGGCATATTCAGAGCTTGTTGAGTCACTTAAAGGAAAACTCATTGTTAGCGTCCAGGCGTATCCTGGTGAGCCTATGAGGCATCCAGAGACCATGGCTCAGATTGCTCGCGCCTGTGAGCTTGGCGGCGCTGCAGCTATTAGGTGCCAGGGTTTGTCTGATATTTCTGCCATTAAGGGTAGGGTTGAAATTCCTGTTATTGGCCTCTGGAAAGAGGGTCATGAGGGTGTCTACATTACTCCTACGCTTCGTCATGCGCGTGCTTGTATTCACGCTGGCGCAGATGTTGTTGCCCTGGATGCAACAGACCGCCCAAGGCCTGATGGTAGAACCTTTGAAGAGACTGTTGCAACTCTGCGTGCAGAGTCTGACGTGCTAATCATGGCTGACTGCATGACTATGGATGATATCCGTTGCGCTGTTGCCGCTGGTTGTGACCTCGTTTCAACTACACTTTCTCACAACAAGGCCGCTATTGATACAACGCTTGACGATGGTCCTGACATTGCCCTTCTCCAGCAGGCAACTACTGAATTCCCAGGTATTGCCATTATTTGCGAGGGCCACGTTCACACACCACAAGACGCAAAAGATGCTCTGGATGCAGGCGCTTGGGCAGTTGTTTCAGGTACAGCCATTACACATCCAACTTCAATTACTTCTTGGTTTGCTGCAGCACTTGAGGATTAACGCTTGGAGCGGTAAGGTTTTCTCGTCACGTATTTAAGGAGCGCCTGTGAAGAAAAACGATCCCACACCTTCAGTTATTCCCGACATTGTCATTATTACGGGTATGTCTGGATCGGGTCGCACGCAGGCGCTTCATGTGTTTGAGGACATGGGTTATTTCTGTATTGATAACCTGCCACCAGCTCTTATTTTGCAGCTTTCTAACCTTGTGGGCATTAACACAGGTGTTGGCCGCCACTTGGCCGTTACCTGCGATTTGCGCTCGCAAGGTCTTTTTGATGACATCTCTGAAGCTCTGAAGTCTCTTGCAGATCACGAGCTCACCTACAAGATTGTTTATCTGGACTCCTCAGACGAAGTACTTATGCGTCGCTATAGCGAGAATCGCCGTCGTCATCCTTTAGCGCAGGAGGGAGAAAATCTCTCATCTGCAATTTCTAAGGAGCGCGCACAGCTTCAAGACATAAAAGCGCTGGCAGATGTTGTCCTGGATACCTCATCTATGCGCACTAATACGCTTAAGAGCCGTCTTCGTCGCGCATTTTCAGAGCTTGCTGAACAGCAGCTTATGGATGTTAGCGTATTTTCCTTTGGCTTCAAAAATGGTTTGCCCGTTGAGGCTGACCTTATGATTGACGTGCGATTCCTGCCTAACCCTTACTATGATCCAGAGCTCAGACCACTTACCGGTCTTGATGAGCCAGTAGCTCAGTTTGTCCTTCAGCATGGCACTACTAAGAAATTCCTCAAGTCTTGGTTTGAGCTGCTTGATGTAGTAATGCCTGGCTATGTGCAGGAAGGCAAGAGTTTGCTCTCTATTGCGGTAGGTTGTACAGGCGGCCAGCATAGAAGTGTTGCAATCGCACGTGCTACGGCAGAGCATCTTACCAGCCAGGGCTATCGCGTAACGCTGTTTCATCGCGATCTTGATGCGGCTCAGAAAAAGTCTCAGCAGGCTGAGTAGAAGTTAGTCTGTTATGTCCTATACTGCCTTGGTAAAAAATGAGCTGGTCAGCGTACCAGAAATTCAGACGGACTGTGAATTAGCCCAGCTTTCCGCACTTATTCGTGTCTCAGGCACGTTATCGATGCACGGTCCTGGTAAATTTGCCGTTCGCATTGTTACCGAGACTGGCACGGTTGCCCGTACCGTTATTAGTTCTTCTCGCCGCCTGTTTGATCTAGGTACTTCTGTTGAGTACCGCCGCTCTATCATGCATAAGAAACGCAACTATTTGCTTGAGATTTCCAATCAGGATTCGCTCGCAGAAGCGCTTTCTGCGCTTGGCATTTATATACCGGGAGAAGGCCTGGTAAGTGGCATTCCTAAAAGCGTTATCCGCACCAAACAGGCGCAGCGAGCTTTTTTGCGCGGAGCGTTTATGGCGGGCGGATTTTTGGCCGATCCCTTAAAAGATTTTCACTTAGAGATTGCTGTCTCGGGAGAAAGATTTGCCACTGAGCTGGTAAAACTTATGGGATCCATTGGTGTAAAGGCGCGTCTTAATCATCGTAATCGCCATACCAATGCGCTCATGCGTACCAGAGAAATTTATGCCGTCTACCTTAAGAGCTCTGACGACATCATCAAGTTTTTGCGAGAGATTGGTGCGCCCACCATGGCGCGCGCTATTGCGTTTACACGCGTACAAAAGCATTATCGCAACAACGTCAACCGAGTTGTCAACGCAGAGATGGCTAATCAAACACGCTCTTCAAATGCAGCGGCAGACCAGTTAGCGCTCATAGAAAAGGCCGAGAAACTCGTTGGACTCAGAGCTCTTCCGCCAGCGGTCAGAGATTTTTGTCTTGCACGAAAAGATAACCCTGAGCTGTCATTATCTGCGCTGGGGGAGTCGTTTGTACCACCCGTATCCAAGTCCGCCATGTATCACCGACTGCTTCGTTTGGAAAAAATCGTTCAGGATTTAGAAAAAGATGCATAAGTTATCGGCGAGTGCGGTAAAATACTCGGTGTACGGTTTAAATGTTAATGAATCCGGAGAATGGCTCTGGGTCACCGAAAGGAGCATTACGTATGGCAGTAAAGGTTGCTATTAACGGTTTTGGCCGCATTGGTCGCCTTGCATTTAGGCAGATGTTTGGTCACGAGGGTTCTGAGATTGTTGCAATCAACGACCTTACTTCTCCAGAGATGCTTGCATATCTTCTGAAGTATGACTCTACTCAGGGCAACTATTCCCGCGATCACAAGGTAGAGGCAACTGACCACTCCATCATCGTTGACGGTCACGAGATTGTTATTTACAAGGAAGCAGACGCTAACAACCTGCCTTGGGGCGATCTCAACGTTGACGTTGTTCTTGAGTGCACCGGTTTCTACACTTCTAAGGACAAGGCACAGGCTCACATCAACGCTGGTGCTAAGAAGGTTGTCATTTCTGCTCCTGCAGGCAATGACCTCCCAACCATTGTCTTCAACGTTAACCATGAGACCCTCACTGCAGATGACAACATCATCTCCGCAGCTTCCTGCACCACCAACTGCCTTGCTCCTATGGCAAAGGGTCTCAACGACTTCGCAACTATCAAGTCCGGTATCATGACCACCATTCACGCATACACTGGTGACCAGATGATCCTCGACGGCCCACAGCGCAAGGGTAACTTCCGTCGTTCCCGTGCTGGTGCAGAGAACATCGTTCCTAACTCCACCGGTGCTGCAAAGGCTATTGGTCTTGTTCTTCCTGAGCTCAACGGCAAGCTCATTGGTGCTGCTCAGCGCGTTCCTACGCCAACTGGCTCCCTCACCAACCTCTATGCTGTTGTTGACAAGAAGGTCACCGTTGACGAGGTCAACGCTGCAATGAAGGCATATGCAGAGACTATCCCAGAGACCTTTGGTTACAACGAGGATGACATCGTTTCCCGCGACATCGTCGGCGAGACCCACGGCTCCATCTTCGACGCAACTCAGACCATGTGCTCTGACCTTGGCGATGGCACCACTCTTGTTCAGGTCACCTCTTGGTACGACAACGAGAACTCCTACACTTCCCAGATGGTCCGCACCATCAAGTACTTCGAGAAGTTCGTTGCTTAAGTTCTAGTTACATAGACGCCTTAGGCGCGGTCGCAGCATCTGCCGCGATCGCGCCTTCTTTTGTTGGAAACGTATTTAAAGGAGTGACATGGCTTTTACAAAGAAGACTGTCCGCGATGCAGATGTTGATGGTAAGCGCGTACTTATGCGCGTTGACTTCAACGTGCCTCTAAAGGACGGCGTTGTTACTGACGACACCCGCGTTCGCGCTGCACTTCCAACCATCCAGTATCTTCTCGACCACAACGCAAAGGTCATCCTGATGAGCCACCTTGGCCGTCCAGATGGCACCGGCTTCCAGCCAGAGCTTTCCCTGCGCCCAGCTGCAGAGAAGCTTGCTGAGCTTCTTGGCCGTGAGGTTAAGTTTGTTGAGGACACCTATGGCGAGAAGGCCCGTGAGGCTGTAGACGCGCTCAAGGACGGCGAGGTTCTTGTTCTTGAGAACGTCCGTTTTGACAAGCGTGAGAAGAAGAATGATCCAGAGATTGCAAAGACCCTTGCATCTTATGGTGACATCTTTGTTCTTGATGCCTTTGGTACTGCTCACCGTGCACAGGGCTCTGTTGTTGGACCAGCAGCTTACCTTCCTGCCTACGCTGGCTTCCTGCTTGAGAAAGAGGTTGACACTCTTACCTCTATCTTCTCTAACCCAGAGCGTCCACTTGTAGCTATCGTTGGTGGCTCCAAGGTTTCTTCTAAGATTGGTGTTCTTGATCACCTTATCGATTCTGCTGATACCCTCATCATTGGTGGCGGTATGGCATACACCTTCTTCCTGGCTAAGGGTTACACCGTTGGTACTTCTCTTCAGGAGCCAGACTGGATTGAGCGCGCAGGTGAGATGCTCAAGAAGGCAGAGGAGAAGGGCGTTAAGATTCTGCTTCCTGTTGACAACGTTGTTACCGATCACTTTGGTGAGGACGCTGTTGGTGAGGTAGTTCCTTCTGATCAGATTCCTGCAGACCGTATGGGTATGGACATTGGTCCTAAGACTGTTGAGCTTTACTCTGAGGCAATCAAGGGCGCAAAGACCGTCTTCTGGAATGGTCCTATGGGTGTCTTTGAGTTTGACCAGTTTGCAAAGGGCACCGAGGCTATTGCTCGTGCTGTTGCAGATGCTGATTGCACCTCCATCATCGGCGGCGGCGATTCTGTTGCCGCAGTTAACAAGTTCCACCTTGCTGACAAGATGAGCTGGATTTCCACTGGTGGCGGCGCTTCCATGGAGCTCGTTGAGGGTAAGGCTCTTCCAGGAGTGGAGGCGCTTCTCGATGCGTAATCGTATGATCGCAGGTAACTGGAAGATGAACGAGACTTTCGCTGAGGGCGTTGAACTTGCTCAGGGAATTGTTGATCAGCTTGCTTCCGGTACCGGAAACGTTGACGTTGTTATTGCTCCACCTCTTGTAGACCTTAAGGGTGTCTCTGAGGTTCTTACTCAGGCAAACTCTTCCGTTGCTCTTTCTGCACAGAATGTGTACTGGGAGGAGTCTGGCGCATTTACTGGTGAGACCTCTCCAGCAATGCTGACTTCTGTTGGTGCAACTTACTGCATCATTGGTCACTCTGAGCGTCGTGGCTACTTTGGTGAGACCGACGAGGACATTAACCGCAAGGCAAAGGCTCTGATGGCTCATGACATCGTTCCTATTTCTTGCTGCGGTGAGTCTCTTGAGGTTCGCAATGCTGGTACTCACGTTCAGTTTGTTGTTGACCAGATTAAGGCAGACACTAAGGATCTAGAGATCACTGATCCTTCCAAGTACGTCATTGCTTACGAGCCAATCTGGGCAATCGGTACTGGCATGACTGCAACTGCTGATGACGCACAGGAAGTCTGCGGCGCAATCCGCAAGACCCTGGTAGAGATCTTTGGCGCAGAAATTGCAGATGGCATTCGTATTCTTTACGGTGGCTCTGCAAAGCCAGAGAACGTCGGCGGCTTCCTCGAGAAAGAGGACGTTGACGGCGCACTTGTTGGTGGCGCATCTCTCAAGGCTGATTCCTTCGTTGCAATGGTAAAGAGCGCAATGAACTAAACTCTGACAAAGTTCCTTACCACCGGTGAGGTGCTTGTCCCATTTGTTAAGTTCTTGTTTGTTTTGCAACTTGGCACACGTCATTCCCAAAGGGGAGTGGCGTGTGCTATTCTTTTTTGTTGTACGTAAAAATAACTAGGGCTGGATCTTCTCGCCAGCAAGAGGGGGAACCTCGTGGGCGTTCTGAATACAATTCTTTTAGTGCTGTTTGTACTTTCTGGCATTTTGACGGTGCTGCTTGTTTTGGCACACTCCGGAAAGGGCACTGGTGTTTCTGACATGATTGCTGCATCTATGTACAATGCAAGCGCTGGTTCAGGCATTATGGAGAAAAACCTCGATCGACTCACCATTATCACTACAACCATCTTCTTGGTCTGCGCAATTGTGATGGCTCTCACATTCCCCGTTGGTGCTATTGGCTAAACAGCTCCTTTTACTTTTGAATTACCTGCCGAGAAACCCGAGTTTCTCGGCATTTTTTATTTGTAGCCTGCGGGGTACAGGAAAACTTGCTGATGGAAACGCCGGCAAAAAAGCCGGACGCAACAGATAGCAGTTAACTTTTACTTCTTAACAGAATTTTCAATAACGTTTCTCATATGTAAACAAATTTGATTGTGACCTGTACGCTGGTGTCAAACAGTCATTATATGGGATACGTTTTACTGGGATTGGTATGCATAATCTTGCTTATCTAAGAGATATTTTTGGGTTAAGCAGCTTATCCATGGTAAAATTACACTTTGCTGTGTATTCACGGCAAGTTTGTTGTAGGAATGCTAGGTTGCCATACCGAGAAAACCTCGCTTATCAGGTGGATAAGCGCAAGGCGGTGAGGAGAGTCAATGGCACGGTTTGTTTGGTACGTTACAAAGAGGATTTTGAGCTACATTGTGATGATTTTTGTTGCAACTTCGCTCACATTCTTCCTCGCATCATCGTTTATGAACCCACGCTCCAACTTTGAGCAGCGTACTCCACGTCCTCCACAGGAGTCTATTGAGGAAAACCTGTATAGGACTAATCTGAATGATAAGACTCCAGTTATTGAGCGTTATCAGGTCTGGATTACTAATCTGCTTACCAAGTTTGACTTTGGCATGACCCCAACAGGCGATAATGTTAACCGAGAGATGAGCTCTAAGTTTATGGCTTCTATTCTGCTCATGACTCCAGCAACTATTTTGTCTGTTGTTATTGGCGTCAGCTTGGGTGTTTATACCGCTCAGCGTCAGTATCAGTGGCAGGACCGCTTCTTAAGTGGCGTTGCTTCGATTCTTCTGGTTATTCCAACTGTTGTTATGGCAATCTTGATTGTTTTTGCGGCAATTGAGATTAACGCACGTGCCGGTTCTCGTATTTTCTACGTTACCGATCTTTCCAGTGGAGATACCGGAAACTTCTTCACTTGGCTTATTGACTTCCTCCAGCACATTATTCTTCCAACCATTGTTCTTACTATCGTAAGTTCTGTTGGTTACCACCTCTCTCAGCGTACCTACCTGCTTGACGAGATGCACGCAGATTACGTTCGTACTGCTCGCGCCAAGGGCCTCACTCGTAAGAAAGCAATTCGTAAGCACGCTCTTCGCGTCTCTTTGATTCCAACTGCTGTTTCAGTTGCTTTCTCTCTTGCAGGTATCTTTACCGGTGCTGTTATGACTGAGAAAGTCTTTGCGATTCACGGTCTTGGTGAGTACTTCATTAACTGTATTAACAACAACAATATTCACGGTGCAGTTGCAGTTGCAGCATTCTCTGGCGCAATGACTCTTGTTGGCGCTCTTCTGGCTGACCTCTTTGCTGCTGCTCTTGATCCACGAATTAAGATGAGCTAAGGAGGCGGACATGTCTAAAGAAGAGCTTCAGAATAATGACGAGAAAAACGTCTCCATCGATGCAGGTCTTACTAATGCAGAGCGTGAACTTCAGGCAGATGCTAAGTCTGACAATAAAGAAGTTAAAAGAATTAGCTATGCTGGCCTGATTACAAGGCGTTTCTTCCGCCAGCGTTCTGCAGTAATCGGTTTGATTATTCTTGGAATTATGGTTCTCATTGCAGTTTTTGGACCATATGCCACTCCGTTTAATTACACAGATGCTGACTTTACTGCAATTAACATGGCTCCTAATGCAAAGCATTGGTTTGGTACTGATGGTGCTGGTATCGACCTGTATGCTTGCGTTGTCCATGGTCTTGGTCGTTCTTTGACCATTGGTATCAGCTACGCAATCTTGACCACTATCATTTCTGCAATTATTGGTACTGCCATTGCCTATGTCCGTGGTATTCCAGAGAAGATTGGTATGTGGCTTCTTGATATGCTCATGGTCATTCCTAGCTTCTTGCTGGTTGCTATGATTGTTCGTGCAGCAGGCGGTGAGTCTGGTTGGCTCATGCTTATCTTTGGTTTGACTGCTTTTGGTTGGATTGGTCGCGCACGTACTATCCGTACCATGGCTCTGTCTTTGCGTGAGAGAGATTACGTCAAGGCCGCTAAGTACATGGGTGTTCCACCATTTACCATCATTGTTCGTCACCTTATTCCAAACCTTGGTTCAATTCTTATTATTGACTTGGTCTTGGCTGTTATTGGCGGCGTTAACTCTGAGACTGCATTCAGCTTCTTGGGCCTTGGTATTAAGCCACCAGATACTTCTCTTGGTTACCTTCTGAGTGCTGGTTCTTCTGCAATGCTTACTACTCCATGGATGATTCTGATTCCATCGGCATTTCTGAT
>JABZHH010000080.1:0-1188 GCA_015258925.1 Atopobium sp.
GCACGTATTGTCTTTCTCATCTGTAGTCGCCACTTCTCACCTGAGCAGATTGCAGGCAGACTACACTTAGAACTTTCATACGCTCCTGTCAGCTGTAGCACTATATATAGAGCCATACACTCAGGGAAACTAGACTGTGAACTTCCAGGTGTACAGTCTGTACGTAGAAGACTTAGACACCGAGGTAAACGACGGCATACAAAACACCTCATAGAGCGCAGAGGCAAAATACGGATAACTCATGAACTTGTCGAAAGACCAAAAGAAGTTGCAGATCGCCAACGTATTGGAGACTGGGAAGGAGATACCGTCATCGGTAAAGCCAAAGGGCCACGCCTGGTCACACAAGTTGACCGTATGAGCGGCTACCTTGTTGGTGGCAAAGCTGCATCAGGGTCTAGTGCCGATGTCAATGTAGCTATACAGCAAGCTTTGAGAGGTGAGGTAGTAAAAACCATAACGCTTGATCGTGGATCTGAGTTTGCTCGAGCAGCAGAACTTCAAGAAGCTATCGGAGTAAGTATCTACTTCTGTCTTCCACATCATCCCTGGCAAAGAGGCACTAATGAAAATACCAACGGTCTCATCAGAGAGTATTTTCCAAAAGGCACAGACCTCTCATCGATTAGCGATAGAGAGATTGAGGCAGTATATAATGAACTTAACCTAAGGCCACGTAAGCGTCTGGGTTGGAAGTGCCCTTGGGAAGTCTACCATCACCAAACGTTGCACTTGCTTTGAGAATTCAAGACTGAAAAGCCCTTATCGGCCAGTTTTTTTAGAAACTGATTTTCCAAAGAGTGCCACATCTTCTCCGATTCGTATCCTGTATAGGAGGGTTAAGCAAGTGCTGTATGAATTTCATTATATACAAGACAGCTTTATTTAGAATCAGTTGAAGGACACACGTAAGATGGAGAAGTTGGAGTTTAAATGCACTTTACTCGAATATTCCTCCCCACAATCTCTTATGCACCCAAGGTATCGATCGGAATAACATATATCCCATCCGAGCGCCGTCTACGCGCCATCGTCCCTTTACCGAGCAGCACAGCCATAAAGCTAGGCTTAGGATTTCTTGCTGCAGGATTAGCAGCCACCTTTCTCGCAACTCTTATGAGATTCGCAGCCGCATCTTCCACTTTAGATTCCCCCATCTTGATTTCAATGGCTGCCCATCGACCATCC
>JABZHH010000081.1:0-1166 GCA_015258925.1 Atopobium sp.
CCTTTAGTAGCTTCACATTCATGAATCGACATTTCAACAACATTATAATTTGCTTCGTCATAGAGGGAATCATACGGCTTATCTGTAATAATATCTATTCTAAAATTATACCAGCCACCATATTCATCTTCATTAGGTAGTGATACATCATCACCTAAACTGGCATGTGAGTCACTAGTCCAGATTACATAAAACTCAACTCTTGATATATTCTGACCATAAATGCGAAATGGTTTTTCTAGGCTACGACTAAAACCAATTTGAACATGATCAAAATTATCATCAAGCTTTTCAGGTTCATTAAGTTTTAAAGACTGAAATATTGATAATGCACATTCATCAATACTGTATACTACTGTACCAACATCTTTAATATTTGTTGTCGAAGAAGTAATCATTGTTACACCTACAATTGTTTTATTAATAATATGGCTGGGGCAAAAGGAATCGAACCTCTATTCTAGGCACCAAAAACCCATGTCTTACCGTTAGACGATACCCCAATTTGGTCGGAGTAGCTGGATTCGAACCAGCGACCCACTGCTCCCAAAGCAGTTGCGCTACCAACTGCGCTATACTCCGATATGGCACACGATGAATGATTCGAACATTCATTGACGGTTTTGGAGACCGTGAGTTTACCATTAACCTAATCGTGTACTTATGGCGGAGAGCTGGGGATTTGAACCCCAGATGGATTATGAACCCATACTTGATTAGCAATCAAGCACCTTCAACCGCTCGGTCAGCTCTCCATAGTATTATTATGGCGGAGAGTAGAGGATTCGAACCTCTGGAACACTAACGTGTTCTCCTGTTTTCAAGACAGGTGCAATTAGCCACTCTGCCAACTCTCCGTATTACAGTCCATAACCTATAGAAACGGTTACGTTTTGTAACTGTTTCCACGGTATTTGGTCTGTTATCAAATTTGAGCTTTACAAGTCACACTCATTTCATGGTATTGTGGCATGTTTTTAATAATTGCTGTTTGTGACTTTAGCTCACTATTCAAGGCTCTGTTTGCCATGATTTCAAGTCATCTTAAAATATAGTTGCTGTTAGAGCCTTTAGTCATCTATAGTTGTGAAGGTACAACTACACAATCGTAGCGTGGGTCATCAAGAGTTTGTACCATAATCTCATATGCTGAGAGGTCAATACCC
>JABZHH010000082.1:0-367 GCA_015258925.1 Atopobium sp.
GACGAAAACGGCGAGGATAAGCCTCTGGTTATGGGCTGCTACGGCATTGGTGTTTCCAGGCTGCTTGCTGCTGTTGTTGAGCAATACAATGACGAGAAGGGCATCAAGTGGCCAGTCTCTGTTGCTCCTTATGAGGTTTCTGTTCTTTGTCTCTCTGACAAAGACTCAGAGAATTGGGATGCTGCAGGTGCAGTAGCTGACGCCTGTGTTGCAGCTGGTCTTGAGACTGTTGTTGATGACCGTGCAGAGCGTCCTGGCGTTAAGTTTGCAGATGCAGATCTTATTGGCTTCCCATGGCAGGTCATTGTGGGCAAGAAGGGTGTTGCAAACGGCATCGCAGAAGTCAAAGAGCGTGCTACCGGTGAGC
>JABZHH010000082.1:377-723 GCA_015258925.1 Atopobium sp.
GAGCGCGAGCTTTAAAATATACAACCAATTAGAAAATTGTCGATAAAAACAGAGCTTTGGTTTGCTATAGTATTTTCCGCACCACGTTCGGGGAATTAGCTCAGCTGGGAGAGCGCATGACTGGCAGTCATGAGGTCAGGGGTTCGATCCCCCTATTCTCCACCACGCATTCTGGCGGCGGCATCAGTCGCCGCTTTTTTCTTACGGGCTCATGGCGCAACGGTTAGCGCAGGGGACTCATAATCCCTGGGTTGGGGGTTCAAATCCCTCTGGGCCCACCAAACACACATGTGGCGAGAAACCCTTTGGTTTTCTCGCCATTTCTTTTACCGAAACACTCTACCGT
>JABZHH010000082.1:733-1079 GCA_015258925.1 Atopobium sp.
ATATTTGATAGATAGGGGATAGATGACTCCTGAGACTCGCAAAATGAAGCTCTTCAGTCTGGCTCTTTTGGTTGGCGGACTTTTGGGCTTGGTAAATGTTGGTGTTCTTGTAATTGGTGCTGGTCCATCAATTGATTCCGCTCTTCTTTTGCTTGCAAGTATGATCTCGCTTCTAACTGGTGGTTATGCAGCTAGAGAGGCTAATGTACCTAATAGAGCTGTTGCTGCCTATCCAATGATTTTTGGATCATGCGTTGTATTAGCTGCTATTGTTGTTGGACAGTTGGTGCTTAAACCATCTGTTACCTTGCAGTTTATTGAGCTGTTTGCACTTTTGGCAATGGCC
>JABZHH010000083.1:0-1001 GCA_015258925.1 Atopobium sp.
CATGCCATCCGACGCTTCTAGCTCGCTTTGGCTCTCTGAGTTGGAGAGCCTGGAGGCCTAGCTGGCGTTGCTCGATGGTGCGAGGTACCGTGATGACGTTGACGCAAATTCTGCCGTGCAGCAAATGATGACGTTCAGTACCCAGCTATTCATGTATATGAATAGCTGGGTACTTTTATGCAGGTGGATTTTTACTACGAGTAAGGAAGAGGCGGTTTTGGCCCAAAAATGACTCCCAAGTGGTAAAAAATGCGTTTAGTTGGGGTTTACAGAAATTGTGTGATTCTATGCATCAAATCTACCTGGTGTTTTGCTTTGGACAAATAATCAAAAATCTGGATAGAATTTGCCACCTGGTAAAATGTAGATGCAATTTTTCTGAATACTCCATTTCATCCCCAACTAAACGCATTTTTTACCCAAATTGGACCCTCCCAAAGAGGTGTTCATTTTTCCTATGCAAAATCACGAATATCACTAGCAGAATATGCACGAAGCAAAGTTTTGCACCAAAATTTATGCTAATGGCAAGAAATTGCAGGTGGACACAGCCTGGACATTGCGTTAGCTGCGGTTAGTCGCATGTCACCCGCACGTAGCACACGCGTGTCACGAGCGCCCATCTGTTCGCGCATAACCGTTGACGGCTTATACTGCACGCCTACAGAAAATCTAAGTCGGTTTTGTAAGATTTTCACAATATTTCGTATAAATTGTTTTCACGTGTGGAATAACTAATAGCGTTGGAAAAGGGCGCTTGGCGCCAATATCGGGCTTGGCCCGAAAGGGAGGTTTTCATTATGAATTTGAAGCCACTTGGAGATCGTGTTCTGGTAAAGCCTGCTCCAAAAGAGGAGAAGACATCCTCTGGTCTCTACATTGCATCCGCAGCACAGGAGCTTCCTCAGCGCGGTGAGGTCCTTGCAGTTGGAACTGGCAAGCTTGATCAGAATGGCAATCGCATCGCTCTTGATGTCAAAGTCGGCGACCAGGTATTTTAT
>JABZHH010000084.1:0-963 GCA_015258925.1 Atopobium sp.
AAAGAAAACACTAGAGGTTCTCTCTCAAGGAACGTCTTGTCTCTCTGTTATGGCAACAGGTAGAGGTAAATCGCTTATCTTCCAGGTTCATGCTGCTCGTGTTGCGCTTCTGCAACACAAGATGAGCGTATTTGTTTACCCATTGCGCGCCCTCATCAATGACCAGGTCCAAAGCATGAAAAACACTTTTGAGCCTTTGGGAATCTCTGTTGAGGTGCTCAACGGAGAAACAGACCTTACCAGCCGAGAAGACCTGTTTGCTCGTATGGCAAACAATGAGCTTGATATTGTGCTGACTACCCCAGAGTTCTTCTCGCTCCACGCCGATCAATTTGCCGCGGCGCAAAACATCTCGTTTGTGGTGTTTGACGAGGCACATCATGTGGGCATGAATGCTTCTGAAGGCAGACTTGCATATGCACAAATGCCACAGGTACTAAAGATGCTTGGGAGTCCGCAGATACTTGCCACAACAGCTACGGCTACCACGAAGTCGGCTCAGAACATCTGTGAGCTTCTCTCCATTGAAGCAGAGCATGTATACAAAGACAAAACGGCTCGTACTAACCTTGAACTTAAGGACCTTCGCGGTGCTAAGGATAGGGAATGTGCACTGCTTTCTCTTGTGGCAGATGGCACAAAAACGGTTGTCTACGTCAATTCAAGGGAGCAAGCGCAGGCACTGACGCGTATGTTGCGCCATCGTATTCCAGAACTTGGTCATAAGATTGCGTTCTATCATGCGGGTCTAACACCTCAGATACGCAAGAACGTTGAGCGCGCTTTTAGGCGTGGAGACGTTTGCTGCATCATTGCTACCAGTGCATTTGGCGAAGGCGTCAATATCTCTGATATTCGCCAGGTTATTCTGTATCACCTGCCGTTTGGTCGCGTTGCCTTCAATCAGATGAGCGGACGCGCAGGTAGAGACGGTAAGCCTTCTGTAATTCAGATGCTATTTGA
>JABZHH010000085.1:0-546 GCA_015258925.1 Atopobium sp.
CGAGCAAGCTGCTCAACAGCAGGTCGAAGCTCAGCCAGCGCTTCCTTCTCAATGTGAAGCACCAGGTCAGGGATGTCTTTGTAGTGGGAATAAAAGGTTCGACGCGTGAGGCCAGCGCGCTCCGTTACGCCCGTGACGGTCACGGAGGTAAGGTCGCCGGTTGCGTCTATCTCTTCTGCCAGGGCTTTTCTAAGCGCCGCACGAGTTCTTGCGGTGCGTCGATCAAGCTTGCAAGCTGAAAAAACAGCAGGTACAGACAATATTTCTGTCATACGTTTCTGAAGCCTCTCCTGGTTGCAGGTACGTACTGGGTGCGCGGGGGCGGAACCACAGACGCGGCGGCACCCGACTTATTGCACATACTGAGTATTATTGCACACCCTGTGCAATAACTGCAACCTCGAGAAGACCGATTTTCTCGCCAGACTTGCTTTAACCGCTAGGGTTCTATTTGACCTGCTAGCGCGCCTGATTTCTGCAAAGAATCTGTAACTTTTGCCTGATAACAGCAAAGAATCTGTGGATTCTGCCTGATTTCATCAAAGA
>JABZHH010000085.1:556-956 GCA_015258925.1 Atopobium sp.
GACATGATGCCCTTTTCAGGCTCGAAATTTAGGGCCACGTAGTCTATCTTTTACGCGCCTGATTTCTGAAAAGAATCTGTAACTTTTGCCTAAAAATGTAAAAGAATCGGTGGATTTGCCTGATTTTGTCAAAGAATCTGTATTCAAAATACAGATTCTTTGCACTTTTTAGGCGCGCATGCTGTTATGGCGCGCCTGGCGAGAAACC
The DNA here is from genome assembly GCA_015258925.1 of Atopobium sp. Taxonomy (GTDB): domain Bacteria; phylum Actinomycetota; class Coriobacteriia; order Coriobacteriales; family Atopobiaceae; genus Lancefieldella. Next base: position 765 of record JABZHH010000085.1, read on the forward strand.
CCGTGCACTCCCCGCCGGCGCTTCGCGCGCTTGACCTGCAAGTCTGCCCGCACACGACGCTGTTACCGCACACAAAAACCGGTGCCCACCTGCGTGAGCACCGGTCTGACCTGCATGTTATATGGAGCTCGGAGCTTGCACGCTTTAACCTGCATGTTTTGTGGAGCTTCCAGCCCGCACCCGCGCCCGCGC
>JABZHH010000086.1:0-941 GCA_015258925.1 Atopobium sp.
AAGTCTATGTTCCTACTCACCAACAGCCAAAAGGTTCAGGAGAGCATGGCCGAGGCTCGCACGTACATTGAGCTCCACTTTGCGGATCCAATTACTATCCCTAGTCTGGCTAAACGTTGCGGAATGAGCACTCAGCGTTTCTCCAACAATTTTGTCCAAACATTTGGTGTTCGCCCAATGACATTCATTATTGCAAAGCGTCTTGATCATGCTCAACAGCTGCTTCAATCTGGCCTTTCTGTGCGCGAGACTTCCGAGGCAGTTGGCTACAGTGATCCGTTCTACTTCAGCAGGCTATATAAGAAGCACATGGGCGTCACGCCTCAGGATGTTCATGACAGCTATGAGGGAAATGTCCTGATTAAGTAGGTGTCGTTTACAAAACAGCAAACTGCAGTCTTTTTAGTCACAAAGCAAAGGGTCAGAACGTTCCGTTCTGACCCTTTTTGCATAATCCGGTTGTTATATTCATTTCCATGAATACATAATTTTAGCCCTCAAAATTATGTGCCAAAAAAGGTAAAAAATGCGTTTAGTTGGAAATGAAAATTGAAAATTAGACGTTTTATTTCCAACTAAGACGATTTTTTACCGCCTCAAAAGACTTTTATCTGGGCAAACGTTGTATGCAGAAAAATGAAACCTCCAACTAAACGCATTTTTACCACTTGGAGACTTATTTGAGCGGTTTGCGAAGAATCTGAGGCATCCGCTGCTCCCTCATCAGCCGCCTATCGATATGCTTCGAGCGTCTCTACAAGAAATCAACGGCGCGTGAGCCACAAAAAATCCCAGCACCCGAAGGTGCTGGGATTTTGCACTTGAAACTTTAAGGGCGATTAAGCTGCCTCAACAACTTCCTCTGAAGTGTTGTCTTTCTTAGCAAAGTGCTCAGCAACATAACCAGTAATCAAAGGAGTCAGGATTGCAGTAACGATAAC
>JABZHH010000087.1:0-932 GCA_015258925.1 Atopobium sp.
TGCGTTGCTACAAACCACTCTTCGTTTTGATTGATACATACCGCTCCTACAAGGCGAAGCATTGCTTGTTTTAAGGGAAATACTCCAACGACACGTGTGCGCTTCTTTATTTCTTTGTTGAGTCTTTCACAGAGATTGTTTGTACGTATCCAGTGAGCGTGTTCTTTTGGAAAGTCTAGGTAGGTTAGTACATATGGCTCTGACTCTTCTAGAAGACGTGCTCCTTTTGGATCTATCTTTTCATATACTTCATAGAGGTGCTCAAAGCCTGTGCGTACCAAATCAGTATCAGTAGCTTCAAAGGTATGTTTCATAGCAGCAATAACTGCTTTGCCCTGAGCTTTTGTTCTACATCTATCAAAGACATTTCTCTCTAAGTGACAAAGACAGTTTTGCCAGGCAGCGCCTGTGAGCACCTCACCGATTGCTCTTACCAGACCTGCATGGGCATCAGAGATAACAAGCCTGACTCCGCTCAGTCCTCGCTCTTTCAAAGAGATAAGAAAGTCTTTCCAGGAAAGATAAGACTCGGTATCTATACACTCAAGCCCTATGATTTGTCTTTTAGCTTCTGTGTTTACTGCTATAGCAATAACGACAGCACGCTTGGTTGTATGTCCTGCTTCTCTTATAGGAATATAGGTTGCATCAAGCCAAAGGTAAGGCCATCTGTCAAAAGACAAAGAGCCGTGTCTTAAGTCATCTACCTCTTCATCTAAAGACTTAACAAGTCTCGAGACTCTGCTTCTGCTGATCTTTTCAACACCAAGCTCACTCAGTGCTTTTTCTACCTTACGGTTTGAAATACCCAAGGTCCACATATCACAAATACAGCTTGCAAGAGCTGTATCACATCTGCTCCACTTGCTTACGATATCGTCAGGAAAATAGGTTCCTTCACGGAGTTTAGGAATTTTTAAGGTAAGAGTTCC
>JABZHH010000088.1:0-930 GCA_015258925.1 Atopobium sp.
CCTGATATGCATCTCTATGCATAAACTTCATCTAATATGCTTAAACATGAATAGACTTATATAAGAAATTTAACTATAGATGAATTCTGTATCTACGGAACACACCTAAGTCAGATAATCTGCTCAGATGCGGGCATTTTACACACCTAATAAAGATAATCTGCGCGTTAGAGGTATTTTCAGCGTCATGTATACGTCTTTTTAACAGATTATCTGACTTAGGTGTGTTTTGAACTGCCTCCTATTTCTCGTGTCCAAGAAATGGGAGGCAGTTCATTTGATGTGGGGGCTTTTTATGTCTTGCAGCAGCTTGACCGCGGGTTGACCCCAGGCTGATCGCTGGTTGGCCGCAACCTAATCGCAGCCCAACCGCAGCCCGATACCGTTCAAGAAAATTGTCTCAAAAAGTGGACAAAAGTCCTTATTTTTATTTTTGCTAGCAGGTACAATTACTCAAACTTAAGCCGAAACTGTCCTGTAAAGAGGACTTACGAAACAAGAACAGCGAGGTCTCATGTGAACGTCCTAACCTACCTTGATAGTCTTGATTCCGACGTTCGCAAGAAGATCATCAAATGGGCTTCTCGCGTTCCTGCTAATCGTCTTTCTCACTGTAGGCAGATTCGTCTTAACTCCGGACAGACCCTTGTCCACATGCTGGACCGCGTTGATAACGTGTACATTCTGTGCCGCGGCACCGTGCGCACCACGTCGCATAATTCCGCAGGTAGCACGTATGTTATTGACGAGTATCGCGCTCCTGTTGCCTTCGGCGAGATGGAAGTTATCAGCGAGAGTCCGTTTTATCTGGGATCACTCACCGCAACTTCCGGCTGCGAGTTTATTTCGGTTCCACGCGAGGACTACCTGCAGTGGATTCGTTCGGACCCCGAGGCACTTCTTACCCGCTCGCGCTGGATTATCAAGAAC
>JABZHH010000089.1:0-830 GCA_015258925.1 Atopobium sp.
GGTTACCTTCTGAGTGCTGGTTCTTCTGCAATGCTTACTACTCCATGGATGATTCTGATTCCATCGGCATTTCTGATTGTTGTTTGTGTTGGCCTGCAGCTCATCGGCGACGGCCTTCGCGATGCCTTTGACCCTTATTCACGCGCTGCTGGTAGCGTCAAAGATCAGGAAGAGGATTCTTCCAAGGATGACGCTCAGCTTGGTGATCTTGAGGGAAGCATCGTTTCTGAAGAAACTACGGAGCGTGCATAATGTCTGACACTACTACTACTTCAACAAAGCAGGGAAGTGTAGAGATGGACGATGTCCTTCGCTACGAGCTGCTTGAATCAAACGGTCCAAAGGGCGCTCCAACAGGAGATCCAGTTCTTTCTGTTCGTGACCTTAAGGTTTCCTTTAATACCGAGGCTGGTCGTGTAGACGCAGTTCGCGGTGTCAACTTTGACCTCTGGGGCGGCCGTACTCTTGGTATCGTAGGTGAGTCTGGTTCTGGTAAATCAGTAACTGCTCTGTCTCTTATTGGTCTTCTTGATGACAACGCTCACGTTACTGGCTCTATTAAGCTTGGTGACGAGGAGCTCATTGGTAAGACCGATGAAGAAATGTCAGAGCTTCGTGGTACTAAGATTTCTATGATTTTCCAGGATCCACTGTCTGCTTTGACCCCAATGTTCTCTATTGGAGATCAGCTTGCAGAGGCTCTGCTTACCCACAATCCTCATATGAGTAGGGCAGACGTTCGTAAGCGTTGTATTGAGCTTCTCTCCATTGTTGGTATTACTGATCCAGAGAATCGTCTGGATTCTTTCCCACATGAGTTCTCTGGTGGT
>JABZHH010000008.1:0-41433 GCA_015258925.1 Atopobium sp.
CGTAGATCATGTTAACGGCAATCTTTGCGCCAAAAATCTGCTTTGAAGAAACGGGCATGGTTGCCATCAGCCAGTTTGAGCGGCCTTCCAGCGAATACGAAATGGCAGCAGAGTTGGCAGCGCAGAACATCGAGGTGCCAAACCAGGTGGTTACCATGCCAAAGATGGTTCTTGCCAAAGGGAGATAGCGCGGGACCTCGGACGCAGGAACAAAGTAGGCCACGATAGACGACGTGCTAAAGAACAGAGAAATAAAGGCGAGAATAACCATCAGCAAGCAGCCAAAAAGCATGTTTATAAAGACTGCTGGATAGCCTGTGATGGTCAGAATCTCTTTTCTGATCAGGGCAACAAAAGGCGTCGCGGACTTGGTGGAAATCTGTTTGGTGGTGAACTTCTTCTGGACTTTGTCCTCGCTTACCAGCGCATTAATACGATCGTTGAAGCGAGAAATAATTGCCACGATTGCCGCGGGAGCTCCAAAGGAGACCAGAGCAAACAGCAAGAAGCTGACAAGGGAACCGGAGTTAAAGAAATCGGCAATCCATAGCGATGGAAGATACACTACGCCAACTGAACTTGCAACGTTAAAGACGGTGTCACGGAAGTTATCCACCACGCCTGGGACAAACTTGTCTGCGTTGAAAGATACCGTAAAGATAAAGAACAGATACGCAACCATAAAGAAAAGGCCAAAAACGCCACCAATGACCATTCCCAAGTTCTTGAAGTGCAGCTTTGCAGCAAGGGCTGCAACCGCAAAAGCCAAGAGAATTGCAGCAGAAACTGCAAGGTTTGGTCCAAGAAGAAGCGCAAATAAAGCACCAATCAAACGCGGAAGTGTGACTGCCTCAAAGCTAAAGTAAGCCAAAAAGACTGGCAACATAATGGTGATAGACCAGATACCCTCTGCAGCATAAAGAGCAGCTACGCGAGAATAAATAATGGTGCTCTTTTTGATTGGAAGCGACATGATAAAGTCGTAATCCTTGTACGCAAAAAGCACGCCATTGGCCTTTACAAACGTCAAAATAACACCAGGTAAAGCGCCAGCTAGAATTCCTGCGAGAGGCAGCAGCCTTGTGAAGCCGGCAATGGCTAAAGTTGTTGAAACGCCGTAGATGTAGACCATCATAAAGAGTGCGCCAACAACTGCAAAAACGCCACCGACAATAGGCAGAGCATTCGCGCCAACTTTTCTCTCAAAATTCTTTCGAGCACCTATAACCTGCGTAGTCCAAATCATGGTGATCTGAACCTTAAGCAGCATCCAAAACACTTTGAGGTCAGAAGGCAATTTGAGCTCGGAGCGATCAAGAACAGGAACCTGACCAGCGCTTACTTGAGCTGGAATAAAGACATCTCCTGAAAGTTGCAGGTTCTGCTCAGGCACGTCGGGGCGCTGAGGAGCCTGTGGAACGTTGTTTGCCATGACTAGTTCTCCTTAGGGAAGGAAGGAGGAACTGGAGCGCCTGGAGGCACTGGTGCACCCGGCACGGTTGGAGCAGCAGGTGCTGCGGGTGCTGCAGGAGCTGCGGGTGCAGCAGGAGCTGCAGGTGCTGCTGGTGCAGCTGGCGCGGCGGGTGCTGCAGGAGCTGCTGGGGCTGCAGGAGCTGCTGGGGCAGCGGCTACAGGTGCGCCAGGAATGACTGGCTGAACAGCGGCGCCATCCTTTGTGGTGGCCATATCCTGAGCAATATCAGCAGAAACGCCAGGGGCGCCTGCTTCAAGGCCAAGGAAGACTTCCTCAAGTGAAGCATTGCCGCGAATCTCGTCCGTTTTACCTGCGGCAAGAAGCTTGCCCTGACGAATAATTGCAATTTTATTGCAGAGTTTCTCGACAACCTCAAGAACATGTGACGAGAAGAACACAGCAGATCCGCGGTCGGCAAGCTCGTGCAGCATCTTCTTGAGCTCGAAGCTTGCTGCTGGGTCCAGGCCAACAAATGGCTCGTCCAAAATGATGAGCTTTGGCTCGTGGAGCAGGGCGGAAATCAGAACCAGCTTCTGCTTCATACCGTGAGAGTAGCTGCCAATAGCATTTGCCAGGGAGTCGGTGATGCCCAGGCGGTTGGCCAGCGTAGTAATGCGCTCGACGCGGTTCTCCGCAGGAACGCCAAAGATGTCACTGACGTAATTGAGGTACTTGATGCCGCTCATGAACTCGTAAATGTCTGGGTTATCTGGGACGTAAGCGATGACCTGCTTTGTTCCCACAGGGTCAACCAGCACGTTCTTGGAGTCCACGAAGATGACGCCGCCCTCAAATGGCTGAGCACCAACGATGGACTTGATAAGCGTGGTCTTACCTGCGCCGTTGTGGCCGATAAAACCGTAGATGTCGCCAGGCATAACGTCGAGCGAAAGATCAGAAACAGCCACCTTAGAGCCATACTTCTTGGTGAAGTGCTGAACGCTCAGCACGGGAACAACCTCGCCAGGTGCCACTGGAGTTGCAGGTGCTGATGGTGCTGGAGCTGCGGGCGCTGCGGGTGCAGCTGGAGCTGCGGGCGCGGCTGGAGCTGCTGGAGGTACGGGAGCGTTAGGAACAGGTGGCTGTGGAATATTGTCGGCCATGTTAGTTTCCTTCTTCCATCTTGTCTGTCTTATTCACACGAGTGTTATTTGCTTTTGGAGTGCGCTTTGCCCTTCTCAGAGCGTCGCGCAAAATCCATTCTACCTGAGCGTTAGTTGAACGCATGTCGTCTTGCGCCCAGCGTTCAACCGCCTCCCAGACTTCTGGAGCTACACGAAGTGGATATTGTTTGCGAGGTGCCATGGGTTTCTCGCCAAGCTTTACTGCTGCAAGGAACCGGTGTTAAGAACAGGCTGGGCCTCGGACTCGCCGCAAAGAACAACCATGAGGTTGGATGCCATGACGGCCTTGCGGTCCTCGTCGAACTCAACGACGCCATTCTCGGAGAGCTGGGTGAGAGCCATGTCAACCATGGAAACAGCGCCCTCGACAATCTTCTTACGTGCAGCGATGATTGCCTCTGCCTGCTGGCGGCGGAGCATTGCCTGCGCGATTTCAGGAGCGTAGGACAGGTGCGTGAGGCGAGCGTCGTCAACGGTGATACCAGCGACGGAAAGGTTGCGGCTCAGCTCGGACTGAAGCGCCTCGGAGACTTCCTCGATGTTGGAGCGCAGGGTAATTGCGGTGTTGGACTCGGACTCGTCCTCCATGTGGTCGTAGCTGTAGATGCTAGCGACGTGCCTGAGTGCGGTCTCTGCCTGCATAGCAACGTAGCTGTCGTAGTCGTCGACGTCAAAGAGGGCCTTTGCGGTATCGCTGACGCGCCAAACAACAACCTCGGCGATCTCGATTGGGTTGCCCATGCGGTCGTTGACCTTGAGGACATCGCCGTTCAGCGTGCGGGCACGAGTGGAAATGATAGAGGTGTGCACGCTTACACTGGGAGTAACGCCTGCAGCGAGAGAAGAAAGGTCTCCCAAGTTTGTGGAAAGAGTCTTGGCATAGTAAGGATTTGCCCAGCGAAGACCCTCGTCCTTAACGGTGCCAATATACTTACCAAACAGCACGCAAACCTTTGCTTGACCAGGCTGAAGGCTGAATAAGCCGCTTGAAACAAACATTCCGGCAAAGAAGAATACCAGCGCACCAATGATGCTTGGGAACGATGGGTCCAGGAGAGGATTTCTGTCTGCAGCGATAGCGCTGAGTACAAAATTAGCCAAAAACAGGGCTGCAACTGCAAAAAGAACAATGGTAATCAGCAGGAACAGCCAACCACTCTTGGACTTAATGATTTTCTCGGTGCTCATAAGATCTCCTTTGTGACAATGAGCTTCATGTTGGCATCATTGTGATATCACGTTGATTACAAGTCAATAGAAATTTTTATTTAAATGTTGTTTAAAAATTGCAGGTGAGGCGGTGGTTTTGTTGGCCTCGGCGCGCGGCGAGAGGTGAGCGGTGAGAAAAACGCTTGATGCGGCACGTGGCGAGAAGTTCGTCTCTTCGAGAAAAGTAACCGATCTGTAAGGCTTGGACTAAGCGCGCCTGATTTCTACAAAGAATCTGTAACGTTTGCCTGATAACACCAAAGAATCTGTAGATTTGCCTGATTTCTGCAAAGAATCTGTATCCAAAACACAGATTCTTTGCACTTTTCAGGCGGACCTTTCGTGACGTGACTTTTGAATCCGAGGTTAGTTTCATGAGCACTCTTATGGAGCCTGATTTTCTCGCCATGTCTGAACGATTTGCCGGAAAAGTGCACCAAGTCTGAGCTATTTGCCGGTTTTGCTCGCCATGTCTGAGCTGTTTTACTCAGACATGATGAGCTTTTCAGGCTCGCAATCAAAGGGCGGTCAAAAGATGGTAGAGAAACAGCTTGGTCGCATAAAAACACACCTCGGGAGAAGCCCCCAAGGTGTGTTCGGTGTGCACTATTACCTGCTCGCAGGCTATGCTCGCAGCCGATGCTGCTCGCGTCCGCCGCAGTTCGCGCCCGTCGCAGAGCTCGCAGCCTCGCGGCGTGCTAGTCAATACGAGCGTCTACCTCAAGCCAACCAAGCTGCTCGATGTTGCCCTTGACATGCTCACAAGACTTGCGCCATGCCTCAATCTCAGTGTCAGAGAGTTCGGGCACAAAGACCTTCTCGACACCATTGGCGCCGATAACCGCAGGAAGTGAAGAGTAGAAGCCAGAAACACCATACACGTCGTTGAGCAGCGTGGATACTGGCGTGATCAGCTTGGTGTCGTGAACAATGGCCTTGATGACCTCGACAGCTCCGTTTGCAATGGAGTACTCGGTGCACTGCTTTCCGCTGTAGGTAACGTATCCGCCCATACGTCCGGCCTGCTCAAGCTCTGGGAGGTCAAAGGTCTTGCCTGCCTGAGCTGCGACTTCGTCGAGGGTGAGGCAGCCAATGGAAACGTGTGACCAGCAAGCAAACATGCCGTTGCCGTGCTCGCCGAGCATCCAAGCGTTGATGCAAGATGCTGGATAGCCGATAGCGCCGGAAAGCGCATGGCGAAGTCGAGCGGAATCCAGCGTGGTACCGGAACCGATAACCTTATTTGGATCGGCGCCGGTCAGATACTGGAGCTCAGTGGTAACAACGTCGCATGGGTTTGCGATGTTGACCCAAACGCCATCGAAGCCAGCGTCTGCAATGCGCTTGGCAAACTTCTTGGCCTCGTCAGTGGTGACGAAGAGCTCGCCATCACGACTACCTGCTGCAGCCTCAATGTGGCCAGCAGCATTAACAATAATATCGCAGCCAGCAAGTTCCTCGTAACGGTCATCAAGCTCAAAAACGCGAGCAGGGTGTGGATAAAATGGCATTGCGTCCAGCAGGTCGTTTACCTGAGCCTTGCAGAGGACCTCATTTGTGTCGCTAATGTAGAGCTCAGTTGCAAGTCCCTGGTAAAGTAGGGCGTTTGCAACATGTGCACCAACATGATTAGCGCCGATAATACCAATTTTGCTGATGAGAGCCATAGTCCACCTCTTTTGTCTCGCCAAAATACTGTGCCTGTTAGCTTAACGGTTTTCTAGGCAAACGGGAAACGATACAAAAAATGAAACATATTAGATACAACAATCCCCTCAACGTGCCATTTAAGCCCGCAAACGGTATAGTAGTAACCCAAGATTTGGAGAGGAACTATGGGATACAAGACACCAACATGCTCTATTGCGCGTAGCTGCGGAGGCTGTGAATGGCTTTCGGTCCCCTATCCTATCCAACTTAAACGCAAGCAGGCGCAGGTAGAAGAACTTCTCGCTCCGCTGGCAAGCATCAATAACGTAACTATCGAGCCTATCCGTGGAATGGACGAGCCTCTGGCGTATCGTCACAAGGCGGCGACACCCTTTGCACCAGGTAAAGGGCGCACGGTTCGCTCTGGTTTTTATGCAAGCGGAACGCACAAGATTATTGCTTCAAAGGAATGCCTGGTAGAAGACGGTCGAGCTCGTGCTATCCTCAACGACGTAACCTATCTTGCTGGCCAGTTCAACATTCACGCCTACCAGGAAGATCGCGGTAAAGGGGCGCTTCGCCATGGCGTAGTTCGCTGCGGATATGCCACCGATGATGTCATGCTGGTGCTGGTGGTCAACGGCCAGCACCTGCCTCATGAGCAGGAGTTTATTGCCGCGCTTCGCAAGGCACATCCCGAGCTGACCAGCATCTTCTTGAACGTCAACCAGAAGCGCACCAACGCAATCTTGGGGCGAGAAACCCGTCTGCTTTGGGGCTCAACGTCTATGAGCGACAAGCTTTTGGGCTGCACGTTTGAGATTGGCCCAACCAGTTTCTACCAGACAAACCCCCAACAAACTGAGGTGCTTTATCAGCTGGCCATCGACGGCGCGCTTGCTGGCTCCACGCAGACCAGCGCCACGCAAGACGGCGCTGCGCTGACCAGTGCTCCCGCACAAGCAGCAACCTCTGCTCAAGCCAACAACCTACGAGTTCTTGACGCTTACTGCGGCACAGGAACCATTGGACTTTGCTTGGCGCACGCCGCCGAAGCTCAGGGCATCAACCTCTTGCTCACTGGTGTTGATCAGGTTGAAAACAATATTCAGATGGCTCGCAGAAACGCTCGAAACAATAACCTTGAAGCCGAATTTATCTGCGACGATGCCACTCGCTACATGCAAGCTTTAGCAAAAGAAGGTCAGAACTTTGACGTTATTATTCTTGACCCGCCTCGCGCTGGTTCCACGCCCACCTTCCTCAAGGCAACTGCCCAGCTAGCTCAGAAGAAAATCGTGTATGTGAGCTGCAACGTTGTGACGCAGGCTAGGGACCTCAAAGTTCTTCTCGACAGTGGATTTGCCATTGAGCGCGTGACGCCTGTGGACATGTTCCCTCACACCAAGCATGTGGAATGCGCTGTGATGCTTTCTCGGGCTTAGATTAAATTCGCAAATTGAATTGAGGGGCAATACCTGATAATCCTTCATTAGTAGCTGCCAAGGAAACTTATAGAGCAAAATTAATTAAGGGAAATGTTTATAACTGGAATACAGTAATAGGGGATGGTCGCAGAATCATCCTCTATTTTTTGTGCAAAAACGAAGAACTTTGTATATTGCATTTTGATATTAGGCTCCCAGTTTCAGTGAAGAATCACAGTCTTCAACATCATAATGATGGAAAGAAAGTCTATTTTGACAAAATACCTCTATATGATTATAACTATGTTCATAGTTATATAGATACTAAACTTCAGATACAAGTTACAAAAAATAAGGAGGTATGGTTATGGCCACAAAAAATATTTATGTTGCAGAAGCAGATCTACACTTATTTGATGAAGCTGCCAATTACGCCGGAAGTGTTTCTGCCGCTGTGATACAGGCACTTCAGGACTTTCTAAGTGTTCAACACAACAAAAGCGAAGGATATGACAAGATTGAGTTAAACCTCTATGAAAAAGGGGTAAGAAGAAAGGTAATGTTCTATGGTATGGAGATTACTCGTGTAGAACGTCCAGTAGACGGTGGAATAAGGATTGACACGATTTATAAAACTGCAAAAGGGCAGCTTGCGGTAGCAACCAAGGTTCGCAAGGAGCTTCCGAATTGGGCGAAAGGAAATCCACACGTATGGGAAAACCCGCAGTCTTGGTCACATGATTTTTGGAATCTGGGGGACAGAGTATTAAACGTATATCCGGACACAGAGAGCCTAAAGGAGAAGGATGCGTATCTTGCCGAGTGCTGCGAATCTTCTCTTTCGGAAAAGCCTTATGAGTTTTTGGATATTTAGATTAGGCATAAATACTAGATTTATAGAACTATAACAAGCAAATAATGCGATAGCTTTGTATTTATATATCACTTAGATTAAAGTCGCAAACTGAATCGAGCAGCTATGAAAACGGTAGAATTTGGAAAACAACATAACGACGTAATCATGCTGCTTCATGGTGGCGGTTTGTCTTGGTGGAATTATAAAGCTGAGGCTGAACTGCTGAAGGATCAATATCACGTTGTCCTGCCAATTCTTGACGGACATGCAGGTAGTGACAATGATTTTATAAGTATTGAGGAAAACGCAAGTCGGCTCATTTCTTTTATCGATAAAGAATTTGGAGGCTCGGTTCTTCTTATTGGAGGGCTGTCCCTTGGCGCACAGATTTTAGTAGAAATGCTGACGCAACGAAACTCAATTTGCCAAAACGCTGTCATTGAAAGCGCATCTGTCATTCCGTCCAAGCTGACAAATGCCTTGATTAAACCAATGTTTTCTCTAAGTTATGGCTTAGTGAAAAAGAAGTGCTTTGCTCAAATGCAATTTGACTATCTTCATATTCGTAAAGATTTATTTGAAGACTATTATCGGGACACGTCACAAATCTCAAAAGAAAACATGATTGCATTTTTGGAAGCAAATACATCCTATGAGATAAAACCCGGCCTTCAAGATGTCCACGCCAAAGTCCATATACTCGTCGGAGGAAAAGAACAGAAAAAGATGATCTGTTCAGCAAAGCAATTGCATAAGGTGCTGCCTGATAGCATTCTTGAAATAAAGAAAGGCTTATATCATGGCGAATATTCCATCAATCATCCCGAAGAGTATACAAAAGAACTCCTAGACATGATTTGCTACATATCTTTAAACAGCTCATCTGTGGTGTTGTAGGATGTTGCTTGAATTTTACCTGACATGATATCGCGTGCTTCTTCCATAGCAGCCAGTGTTTCAGCATTAAACTTTGGGATTTCCACTTTAAAAGGAAGGCCACCGTGCAAAACGCACTGGCGTAAGAAGATGTTTACGGCACTTGACATATCGATGCCGAGTTCTTTAAACAGTTCATTTGCTTCTGTTTTGACATTACTATCGATACGAATTTGAGTAGGACTTGTTGCCATAGTATCAACTCCTTTTAAGGTGATTTTGATACAAATGGTATACGTTGTCAATCAAATAAACAGATGTATTATTTATTTCACATGGCGAGAAAATCTGTTTAGTTCAATCCCCTACTGGATCTGCTTCGCTCATACAGGTTATGAACATACTGGTTAGCCGTGGATGCAAGAAAGTAATTGCAGTTGATTCAAAAAGTTTAAGCGTACAATTGTTAGTACGTTCTACTTAGCTTTTCATCAGGGCATTTCTACAATTAGTGAGGCTCATATGAAAGTACAGCAGCTCATCAAAGAAACGTGCGCGATAGTCTCCGAGGACCTCGGCAAAGCAAAAGCAGATCAGATTGCACAGGCAGCTCAAAAACGGTACGAAGCGCTCTGTACAGAAAATGCATCCGATTCCAAAGAACTCCGTGCTCACTCTTTCAAACGCATTTACCCTGGTATTGCCGTATATGAAGCTCTACGCGCAGAGGGCATCCCACAAGAAAAGGCCGTCTGGTATATTCGCGAATATTTCCAGCGATTTGCTGCCAAACGAGTACCACTCTTCCAATGGGCCATCAAAACGTTTGGTCTTGCACGCAAGTTTCCTCGCCTCTTTAAATCAGGTATCGAGAAAAGCTGCACATCAAATGCTGGATTTGCCTTTGAGTATCCGGAAAGTCACGGTAACGAAGCTCGCCTCAATATTGTGAGCTGCCCCTACTATGAGATAACCAAAAGATATGGCTGCCCCGAAATTACCTCTGCATACTGTGATAGTGACGATGCAGGATACGGTAACTTGCACCCGCAGCTTATCTGGGGCCGTACAAAAACCATAGGCCACGGTGGCGATTGTTGCGATTTTCTCTTAGAGTATAAAGAGAACTAATCACAGGTAGACGCTGTTTGCCTGCATCGTCGTTAAAATTTTGTCATCTACATGACGCGCTTTGAGCACGTTAACTAGGAGTTTTTTATGCAAGAAAATCGCATGTTTTCCGACGTCAAGCAGGCAAAGAGACTAACTCCAGCTTGGCTTAGTCCCTTTTTAGCCGTTTTCTTGTTGGTCGTTGGGCAAATTATTGGCGCCATTGTAATGACCATCTCAGCAGCACTTATTATTGCCCCTTACTACATGGCGCACCCAGATCTTCCAGATCGCCTTTCCGATTCCCTCAATCTGAGAGAGATTTTTGGAGACTACTATCTTCTGGTAACGCTTCTTTCCTTTGTCTTTATTGCAGGTCTCTTTTTCCTGTGGGTAAAACTCTTTGAAAAACGTCCGATTGCTACCCTAGGATTTTACAAAGACAACTGGAAGAAAGAGCTGTTCAAAGGCCTTGGTCTAGGAATTCTTCTCTTCTCTGTTGTGATGTTGATCCTCATTTTGACCGGATCTTATCAATTAGTTGGCACTACTTTTACGCCTTATGCATTCGGCTTTGTTCTTCTCACTATTCCGTTTTGGCTGATTCAGGGCGGAACAGAAGAACTTATCACGAGGGGCTGGCTTCTTCCTGTCATGGCAGAGAAGTCCAATAAAATTATTGCAATCGTGGTTTCGAGCAGTCTATTTGGTCTTCTCCATATGTTTAACAGCGGCTTTACCATGCAGTCTCTGATTGACCTGATTCTTTTTGGCATCTTAGAGACGTTCTATATCATCAAAACTGACAATCTCTGGGGAGCCGCTGGCATTCACGGAGCCTGGAACTTTGCTCAGGGCAACATCTTTGGAGTTCTGGTAAGCGGTAGCACTACAGGCAGTTCTTTGCTGCAGTTTGCCCCTGGCAGTGGCCCGGATTGGCTTACCGGCGGTAGCTTTGGCGCAGAAGGTTCCATCGTTTGCACGCTTGTTATGCTGGTAACTATTCTAATTCTTGCCTATCAGCTCAGGAAATCTGGCAAGCTCTTTGTAAAGAAATCTGCCGAGAAACCCGCTGAGGCCGCAGATACAAATCTGTAAATTTCATACTACGCTGAATTTCACAAGCGTATTGCATTCTGTCCACCTAGATCGATTGATTTTTCTCGTCCACTTCTCCTGCACCTTAAGGAGAAGTGGATTGTGTATATACGGTCAATTTGCAGCTTGAACAGCAAGTTCTTCTCGTCATTTATTATTATTTATCTATCTTGTTGCTGTTTGAGGAGAAATAATGCGCACTAAGAAAGTTTTGAGCATTTTATTTGCTCTTGCTCTTGTTTTGAGCAGTCTGCCTGCATCCGCTATTGCAGAGTCTATTGAAGACGCAGGTAAATACTCTGTTGTAGTCTCGTACGTTAACGTATTAAACGACGAAGAGATTCATGCTCCTTCTAAGCAAGTTGTAAATGAGGGAGAATCCTGGTCTGTTACCTCTCCAACAATCACCGGTTATGACCTGGAAGATCCTGCTCAGGCAACCGTTACTGGCGTTGCTTCTGGCTCAGATCACTACATTAAACAGACCGTCTATTATATGCCTGGTTATGTTACCTACACCGTTAAGCGCATGAAGGAAATGACTACCGGCAATTATGTTGAAGCGTCTTCTGAAGAAAACTACGCTGTGCCTGATTCAATGGTTACTGTTACCGATGTTTCTTATCCAGGTTTTGTGCGCACAACTACAGACCTTTCGCTCAAGGTTACCGCAGATGGCAAGGCTGTTAAGTACATCTATTACGACCGCAATCCTCGCAGTGCAATCTATTTCTCAACTTCTGGCAGTGAGCTATCTCCTGTAATTGGAAATCCGGGAGATGCTGTTCCTGCTGTCCCTAATCCAACACGAACTGGCTATACCTTTGCTGGTTGGGACCTTAATGACGATGGTATTGCAGATTCTTTGCCTACCACCATGCCTCAAGAGCCTGTTACTGCAAAGGCACTTTGGACTCCAGCAACAGCAACGTATCACTATGCCTATTTTATTCAGGATCCAAACAACCCTTCTGACTACAACTACGTTACAACCACCGCAGCTTCCGGAACTGTTGGAACAATGACTGCAACTGCTCCCGTCCAACCAAATACAGGCGTTTTCCGCTTTGAAACATACAGTCACGAGAGCGATCCAACTCCTATTGCAGCAGATGGCTCTACCACTATTAACGTTTACTACAACCTTGCAACTATCACCGTCAATGTGCGTCCAAAGAGAAATGGCTCCATTCTTGCAACGCTGACGCTTCGTTATGGTGACTCGTTTAATCCTTACGCCATCAACCCCAATACCGGCAACAAGTACAGCGACGATATGCTCGCCGCCATGCGCGCAGATGACCCTTCTGGAACCTACTATTGGTACGGCATAATCCCTGGTGTTGGCGGTACTGCAACCACCGTCCAAGCAAAAACAACTGACCCAGGAGCCGCAATTACTGCAGATAATGTGCTTGAAATTTTTGGTCGATATACCAATTCCACTGCTCTTGGTCCACGTTATCGCTTCTACTACTATCAAAACCTTGATGGTACCTACGATATGGGTGGGGATCACACGCTTTCACGACCTGGCATGATTACAGAAATTGCAAAAAACAATGGCGACGGCTATCTTGAGAGCGAGAGCATACATCCTGGCTTCTCGTATGACGGCTACCGCATGAGCGTTGGTCATTTTGATGGAACCAATTACGACGCCCTTGGTTGGACCAGCTGGCAGCCATACAACTACGACTACCTCATCACTGATTACAATTCCAACTTGATTGAGCACCGCTTTAAGCGCAATACCTATACCGTTTCTTACGTAAGCTCTGGTACAACTGTTGCTACTCACTCTCATCTCTTTGGAGAGCCGTTCAACGCAAACACTGATGTTCCGGGTGCCTCTCTGACTTCTCCACGTCCTGGTTATGTTTTCAAGGGCTGGTACGACAATTCAGAGACTGTGGGTACTCCCGTTACCGACACAACTATGCCAGCAACTAATACAGTGTTGTACGCCAAATGGGCGCCTCTTACTGCAACCGTTACCTTTGACTCTGAGGGTGGTTCACCAGTCAACTCGCAGGAGCTCACCTACGGAGATGCAGCTACAAAGCCAGCCGATCCAGTACGAGAGGGCTACACCTTTGCTGGTTGGATTCTCTACACCAACGGAAACCCGTCTGTATACAGCTTCTCCGCAGCAGTTACAGGCGACATCACCCTACACGCACTGTGGAAAAAGAATGACTCCTCCGTCTCCTACACGGTCATTCACCAGACAGATGACGGCCAGATTCTCTCAACCACAACCGAGACTGCTCCAATCGGTTCTCTTGTCAGCAAGTGGGCTCTCGACGCCGCTGATCGCGGAGACTATGCCTATGTAGACGTTTCTTCTCGCTCTATGGTTCTTGACGAGAATGTCGAGAATAACGTCTTGACCTTCACATATAGCAAGGAAGCTCGCTATAGCTATACCGTCCATTACGCTGATGCACAGACTGGTGAGCAAATCCATTCCGACGATATTATTGGAAGCCAGACGCTCAACCTGCAGAACGTTTCTGCTCGTGAGATTGACGGTTACACACTTCAGGGCGATAGCACTGGTTATGTTTCTGCAGACCAGCTTGAGTACACGTTCTACTACATAAAGAACCCTGAGACTCCTGCAGCTCCTCAGGCCCCAGCAAAGCGTAAAAGCGCTCTGCCCGAGACTGGCGATGCTTCAAGCGTGATTCTTGTTAGCACAGCCCTGACCTCTGTAGCTTCCTTGGGAACTTCCTTTGTTTTGCGTCGTAGGAAAAGAACCGAAGCATAACAGAAAGTTCTAATGCAACTACAAAAACCCGGGTGCCTCGCACTCGGGTTTTTGTTTGCGTATTCTTGAAGTAGCCGCAGGCAGGCGCAGCTCTAGCCATAAATCTGTAAACCAATCTTCACAACTAAAGCAACAGTATTAAATTCTGATTTCACAGGTAGTTTGATTTTCTCGTTACCTCATCCTTGTAATTAAAATAACGAAGGAGGAGGTGTTTTATGTCAAAGAAACAAATCAATCTATTTGTAGGCTCTATCGGAGCTTTTATCGGAGTATTTGTTTTTATCGCTTATATTCCACAAATTATTGCAAATCTACAGGGCGTAAAGGCTCAACCTTTTCAGCCGCTATTTGCAGCAGTTTCTTGTCTCATTTGGGTCATCTATGGTTGGACTAAAGAGCCCAAAAAGGACTGGATTCTTATTATCCCAAATACTGCTGGTGTAATTTTGGGCGGATTAACATTCCTCACCGCTTTATAGTGATTAAGCAGCAAGTTTAATTTAGAAATCCGACAGCATCTAATGGTGTTGTCGGATTTTAATTAACACGCATCTCACCTCTGTAGCCATTCTTGACACTTTTTTCGTTCTACATCATAAACAAACTCAACAAACTAATTCTTAGACATCCATTCCCGGAAAGCCAATCTGTCGCAGCGCCTCATACAGCACAATGGCGGCAGCATTTGAAACGTTTAGCGCACTGACCGAGAACTCGTTAGGATCGATAAAGTTTCCGCAGATATCCTGCTGCAAAAGCGCTGGGTGAGCATACTGGTCATCGCCATCAAGCGCATCGTGCTTTTGGCTCCAGTCCTCGCGATTGACCAGGCTGGCAGAATCTTGCAGCATTGGGATTCTCTCGCACTCGTCAGCATGCTGTGCCAGAAGCTCCTCGGATAATCCCAGGCTTTCCTTACCAAAGATAAGGTAATCGCCATCACGATACGTTGCCTGAGTGTAGGTCTTCTTAGCTTTCTTAGTCAGGAAGTGCAGCGGAGATCTACTGGCCGTAAGAGTGCCGTTGACAGCGGTGCCTGCAGCGGAGACAGCGTCGTGTGCAGCGTCCCCAGTAGGTGCGCCAGATGCTTGGGCAAGACCGTTCTTCTCCAGAAATTGATCCCAGTTATCGTAGACAGAAACGGTAAGGCTTTGCCAGTAGGCCATGCCTGCTCGTTTGAGGCTTTTGTCATCAAGCGAGAAGCCCAATGGGCCCACTAAGTGCAAGTGAGTCCCACTCACTACGCAGGTGCGACCAATGTTTCCCGTATTTGCAGGAATCTCGGGCTCTACCAGTACAACATTGAGCATAGGTTATGCCAGAACAAAGCTGGTCAGGAATGCAATAAGTCCGCCGAGCGCCATAGTAGCTGGCAGCGTCACAAACCAAGCAGCAATAATCTTGCGCGCAACGCCCCAGCGTACAGAGCTACGACGACGAGCAGATCCTGCGCCCATGATGGATGTGGTAATGACCTGCGTAGTGGAAACTGGTGCGCCAAGAGCGGTCATAATCTCGATTGCAACGGTAGAACTTGTTTCGGCGACAAAACCAATAACTGGCGTGAGCTTGGTGACGCCGTCGCCAACGGTGCGCATGATGCGGCCGCCGCCAATGGAGGTGCCCAAAGCCATAGTAGTTGCGCAGAGAAGCTTGACCCACAGAGGAATGCCAGTAGAAGGGTCGTGAAGACCGGCGGTAACCAGCGCCAACGTGATGATTCCCATAGTCTTCTGAGCGTCATTATTGCCGTGGCTGTATGCCATAAAGGCAGCTGAAAGCACCTGAAGACGGTGGAACAGGCCATGTGCCTTTTTAGGTGGCCAGTCAGCAAAAATCTCAAACACCAGCTTCATAATAAAGTAGCCCAGTGCCATACCAATAAGTGGTGAGGTAAACAGTGGAATAACGACCTTCTCCACAACGCCAACCCAGAGGATGTGACCAGTGCTGCCGGTAAAAACAATGGTTGCACCAATAAGGCTGCCAATAAGTGCATGCGAAGATGAACTTGGGATTGAGAACCACCAGGTAAAGAGGTCCCAAACAATGGCGCCCATCAGTGCTGCAAAAATAACGTAAAGCTGTAGCTGAATATCAACCAGACCAGACGCAATAGTCATAGCAACTTTCTCGCTCATAAGCGCGCCGATAAAGTTCATGATAGCCGACATGATAATTGCTGTGCGTAGAGGCAAAGCCTTGGTATACACCGTAGTTGCAATAGCATTTGCGGTGTCGTGAAAGCCATTAATGAACTCAAATACTAGTGCGGAAACAAGTACCGCAATAAGCAAGATGCTAGCCATTTTTCACGATAACATTCTGAACGGCGTTTGCAACATGCTTGCAAGCGTCAAGAGTAGACTCAAGTCTATCCAAAAGGCTCTTCCACTTGAGAACCTCAATCGGATCATCAACGTTTCTGAAAATAGAGCTCAGGGCGTTACGATAAACAACATCACCCTGGTCCTCATACTCATTTGCAGAGCGTGTATGGCGAATGACCGAGTCATCCTTGTGATAATCAGGGAGACGATCAAAGGCCTTTTGCAGCTCCTCTGATGCAAACAGAATCAGATGTGCCACCTGAACTGCCTCTGGACGCATTTCTTTGATGTCATACATGCTGAGGTGTGCAGAGACGCTCTCAATACCGTCTGCAATCTCATCCATAAGCAGGGCAAGACGTGAAATGTCCTCGCGATCAAATGGCGTAATAAAGGATGTGTTGAGGGTGGAAATAATCTTTCCTACCTGGTCATCGCAGAGTGTCTCGTAGTTCTTGATTTGGACTTCATAATCTTCTGAACTTGGGAATGACTCCATATAGGAGACAAACAGTTTTGCTGTTGAAACAATCAACGCTGAAAACTCAGAGAACATGCTGTAGAACTCATCTTCTCTACGAGAAACTCGGCTCATATGACGCCCTTCACTTGGACTTTTTATTACATATACAGACGCATTTAGTATAGCTGTTTAGGGCGTGTATGCTGGAGATAATGACAATTTCAACTTCTCCATAGAGAAGTTGTCGATCATAATAAGATATGGACCTGGAAGGCCAGATTATGCGAGAAAAGCTGTTTGAATACGTTGCAAATCAGTACGGTAATTGGATCTCTGCGCTTTTAGATGGCTCTGTTGACTTTGATGAGCTGTGTCAATGGATTGATGCAAGTTATTCTGCAACGAACTAACGAATATCTTGTTTAGTACTTGGGTAAGTATCAGCAATCTGTTTGTTAGACATTGGAGGTTATTTTATATGACAAAAAAGCACACACTTTCTTTTGACGAGAATTTCTTCAACAAGCTGGGCCAATTTGGCAGTATTCTCTCAGTCATGATGTATGTTTCTTATATCCCACAGATTACAAATAATCTTGCTGGAAACAAGGGTAGTTTTATCCAGCCTCTGGTTGCTATGATTAACTGCACTGTTTGGTTTGTTTACGGCGCTTTCAAGAAAGAGCGCGATGTTCCTATTATGATTGCTAACGCCCCTGGTATTCTCTTTGGACTTGTTACTGCAATTACAGCGCTGCTATAATCTGGCATCCAGCCAGGTCCATCAGTTTACTAAGACTCAACGATAGGGACGGTTCATGTGGCACTTATAGGTTTCTTTAAAGTTGTCTATATTCCCCTGGTCGTCCTGTATCTCATAGCGGCATATGTCCTTCTTGCAAAGCAAAGCTTGAGCAAAATCTTTAAGCGCACAAATTTTGACCTCTTCCGCGGTGGAGCGCTCGCACTTTATTACCTTTTTATAGCTATGGTCTTCTTTGTAGACATAATGCTTCTTACCACTAAAACTGTAGTTAAGCAGCAATTTCTTGTTCCTTATATAGTTGGAATTATTGCTATTGCTGTTGCATGCGCAATCTTTACGCAAATAGCAAAACACTCTAAATCAGATCGTTTTATTACCATTAGAGACTTGGTTGTTCCGCTTATTTGGCTTGCTTCCTCATTTGTTTATACGCAAACAATATTTGCGCTTTTACTTGCAGCAGAATAGTAACGCAGCCGTTCCATTACTGCTTAATGGGCTTCTCACCATTTAGTTTCCTAACTCTATACGAACCTTTTGACCTTCAACGTGGACTCTGTCTTGGGCAAAGAGCTGCAAAACCTCTGGATAAAGCCTGTGCTCTACTTGGTGAATTGCCTCTTCAAGCTGGTCAACGGTCCAGCCCTCCTCAACCACAACGGGTCGCTGAGCAATAATGGGACCGCGGTCGTAATCGGCGTTTGCCAGGTGAACAGTGACGCCCGTCACCTTGACGCCGTACTCATACGCATCTTGAATAGCGTGCGCACCACGGAAGCTTGGCAGCAACGCCGGATGCAGGTTGAGAACGCGATTAGGGAAGGTGTTCAGAATAGGAACGCCAACTTTACGCATGTAACCAGCCATAACAACATAATCAACGTTATAGCGCTTGAGTTCGGTGGCAATGACCATATCTGCAACAAACGGATCCTCGTACGTCTCTTTTGAGAGTGTCAGGGTTTGCAAACCGGCTACCTCTGCCCTCTTCAGACCATATGCATCGGGGCGAGAAGAAACGACCAGTTCAATGGTTGCGTCTAGCTTGCCAGCATCAATGGCATCAATAATAGCCTGCAGGTTAGTACCTGAACCGGAAAGAAGAACGCCAAGCTTAATTGGCATCGTTGTAGACCACCTTTCCGGTGCCTGGGATAATCTGACCCATGACAAATGGCTCAAATCCCTGGTCAGAGAGGGCTTCTGCAACATCGTCAACGTCATCCATGTCTACGATAAGAGCCATGCCAACGCCCATGTTGAAGGTGCGATACTGCTCATCAAGAGAGAGATTGGCGGCGTTAGAAACGTATGAAATAACTGGTGGAATATCCCATGCAGGACCAGCCTCTCCACCACGATCAACCTCTGCGTCAAGGTGAGCTGGCAGTGCACGGTTAAGGTTCTCGGTGATTCCGCCACCGGTGATGTGTGCCATAGCCTTAATAGGGGCTCCTGCATGGAGTGCGGCAAGCAATCCACCTGCATAAATGGTGGTTGGACGCAAAACAGCATCTGCAAGCGACTCTCCGTCAAGTTCCTCCAGAGGCTGGTTGAGCTCCTCAACCGTTTTGCCCTCAATGGCTACCTTGCGTACCAGCGAATATCCGTTGGAATGAATACCCGAAGAAGGAAGTCCCAGGATGATATCACCCTCACTGACCTTCTCGGGACCTAAAATCTTTGGCTTGTCGACAACGCCTACGACAAAGCCGGCAAGATCGTAGTCGTCAGGATTCATAACACCTGGATGCTCAGCCATCTCGCCGCCCACCAGCGCACATCCGCTCTTGCGGCAGCCTTCTGCAATACCACCAACAACTTCGGCGACTGCCTCGGCTTTAAGCTTGCCCACAGCAACGTAATCCAAGAAAAACAGCGGCTCGGCGCCCATGGGAACAATGTCGTCGACGCACATGGCAACCAGGTCCTCGCCTACCGTGTTGTGGCGGTTGAGCAGCTGGGCGATGGCAAGCTTAGTGCCAACGCCGTCGGTGCCGCTGACTAGTACAGGCTCTTCCATGTCTTTGAGTGCTGCTGCCGAGAAGCAGGAGCCAAAGCCACCCAAGCCGCCAATGACCTCGGGACGAGTAGTTGTAGCAACAGCAGCCTTGATGGCGTCGACCGCACGAGCGCCTTCATCAACGTCAACGCCTGCGTCAGCGTAGGTAATCTGCTTGGTTGGATCAGCGGAAGTAGTCATTATTCTCCTTCTTACTGCTTTGAGGGGACAAAGCCCTCGTCAATTAACTGCTGTTCTACCTGGTCAAACTTACGTGCAAAAGATGGGTTTAGATTATCTGGGGTGTTTTCTGGCAAGAACCTCTGGTAGAAGTCTTCCGGAATTGCCACAGGATACCTGCCGCTAAAGCAAGACTCGCAATAACCGCGAGAAGGAACGCAGGCAAGCAGACCCTCCAGGCTCAAAAAGCCTAAGGAATCTGCACCGATGTACTCGCAAATTTCTTCTGTACTCATTTTGGCCGCAACAAGCTGGTGCTGGTCAGCGGTGTCAATGCCGTAGAAGCAGGGCCATGCAACCTTAGGAGAAGCACTTCTGACGTGCACTTCTGTAGCTCCCGCGTCTCTGAGCAGCTGAACAATCTGCTTTGAAGTAGTGCCGCGAACAACAGAATCGTCCACCATTACAATGCGTTTATCTGCAACAACGTCCGAAAGTGCGTTAAGCTTCAGACGAACGCCCAGCTCACGAAGCTGCTGTGTAGGCTGAATGAATGTCCTGGCAACGTAGCGATTCTTGATAAGACCGGTGCCAAATGGCACGTCCAACTCTTGCGCAAAGCCCTCAGCTGCAGGAACACCAGAATCAGGCACGCCAATTACCAGGTCAACATCAACCGGCGTCTCTTTTGCCAGCTGACGACCCATCTGATGACGAACAGAATACACCGAGCGACCGCTGATAATAGAGTCAGGACGCGAGAAATACACCTGCTCAAAGATGCAATCTGCCTGCTGACGAGGAGAAAGTCCCATCTCAGAAGACAGGCCGTTGTCTGAGATGCGGATAATCTCGCCGGGAGCAACCTCACGCACATACGTGGCACCCACGATATCCAGCGCGCACGTCTCGGATGCAACCACCCAGTTATTCTCGCCTTCCTCGCCAATATGGCCGAGCACCAGCGGGCGAATACCGTTAGGATCCCTAAACGCATAGAGGGCGTTCTCGCGGATGAGCACCATGGCGTAGCCGCCCTCGATGAGGTTCATAGTTGCAGCAATACCGGTGCGCAGACGGTGTGTACGACGCGTAAAGTAGCCGATGAGCTGGGCTGCTACCTCGGAATCCGTGTGCGATCTAAAGGAAATCTGGCGAGAAGACAGTTCTTCTCGCAAGGAGTCAAAGTTAACGAGGGTGCCGTTATGCGCCAGGGCAATGAGGGTCTCATCGATGGACGACATGTGTGGCTGGGCCGACTCCCAGCCCTTGGCGCCTGCGGTACCGTAGCGGCAGTGACCGATAGCCACTTTACCTGGCATTGCGTTGAGATCGTCGTTGTTAAAAACTTCAGTTACGAGGCCCGTATCTTTTCTGATAAGCACGGTATGGCCGTCGCCGACAGCTATACCTGCGGAATCTTGTCCGCGGTGCTGCAGGGCGTGCAGCGCAAAATAAGTGAGTCGAGCAACGTCACGGTCAGGCGCCCATACTCCAAAGACGCCACATTCCTCGTGAAGTTCCATTGGATCCCCTCCGGATGCCTCGGCCTGAGCCACCCTTGATCAAACGCCTCTCACGTCTGGCAACAATACATACAGTGTACCTGGAAATTTGCAAGAAAAAGCGCTCCGAACAAATATGTTCGGAGCGTGTAACAATTTTTTAAGAAAGCATCGTTTTACTGCCCTGACTGATAGCTTCTGACTGTGTCCAATACTCTTTCTGAACCGTCAGCTTGCCGACTACTGAGCCTTTGGCTGAGCCTCGGTTTTTGGAACACAGATGAGCATGGTTCTTCCGTACTGATCAGTGTAATTGCAGGTAAAGAGCGTAAGAACATGATCAGCGCGAGAAATAACATCTGCTGCATCAGAACGAGAACTTACAGCTCTAGAAAGCCTATCTTTCAAATAAGACCTGAACTCATCGACAGAGCCGAAGTTAAACTGCCTGACTTCCTCGTCGTCTTCATCGGTGTGATAGGTAAATACCGGCTCAAGCTCATATGTCTGAGTAGGCGTGACGTACCAGATGGTCTCAACCTTATCGAAGGTAGATTGGTCGTTCATTGCTCCAATGTACTGGAACATAGAGCCGTTTCTCATATGATGACCATAGAGAATGGTTTGCTGGTCAGTAAGGCCGTTTGGATTGTTCTGGTAGTCCATAAAAATCTGACCACCGATTGACCACTCACCCTTTGCGTTTGTGTGCAGGTAGTGATCGTTGTCTGTAGTCTGATACACAGGATAGTTGACTTGCGTATCTGGAATCTGAATCCAGCCGACAACCTGGTTGTTTACTGCCTGAAGACCAGCCCAATCAATAACTGGAGCCTCGTCTTTTTTCTCGGAAACTGTTGCGTATGTAGCGAGCTCTTCGTTGATGACGTCTTGCTCGTGATATTCAAGCTGGGTTTTGCCAAACATGACGCCAGCAACAACTAAGAGGCCAATACCAACTACCAGCAAGAGTGTAGAAAGAATATAGGCAAAACCTTTCTTCTTAGCGGGTTTCTCGCCAGTCTTTTTGGGAGAGGTTTTTTTGTTGCCGTCTTTTTTTGAGGACGCGGAGTTTTTCATAGAAACCACCTCGACAGATGTTTTTGAGGTGTGAGTATTTCCAGCCGTCTGGTCGTCAGCGGCGAATGAAGCAAAATGCTTGCCGTTTTTTGATTCCATGCACTTCCCTTCTGAAGGTACTCGTTTGTCATACCTTTGTCATACTCTTGTGATACCCCTTAAAAGTTTAGCTATGCACGAAACAAAAATCTCTGTGCATCTTATGAAGTCATCGCATAATCACATTTTGCGATATGCAAAACCCGCGCCTCAGGTCTCCTAAAGCGCGGGTCTCGTGTGCGATTGCGGGTGCAAGTACGCATGCGAGTTCTATTTGCGGACTACGTGCGTGCGGTACGCGTTAGCTTATGCGTCAGCCATCTCGGCTTTAAGCTGGACGATCTTCTCGCGATACTCTGGAAGAGATGCGCCCAAAATTTGAGTGGCGTAAATAGCTGCGTTTTTGGCGCCGTTGATGGCAACGCAGGCAACGGGCACGCCGGATGGCATCTGGACCATGGAAAGCAGGGAGTCCATGCCGCCGAGGTCAGAGGTCTTCATTGGAACGCCGACGACAGGCAGTGGGGTGAATGCAGCAACAACTCCACCCAGGTGAGCAGCCTTTCCTGCGGCCGCGATGATTACCTTGAGGCCGCGGTCAGCAGCGGTCTCGGCCCACTGATGGACCTTGTCTGGAGTGCGGTGTGCGGATGCAATGACCAGCTCATATGGAACGCCAAGGCGCTCAAGTTCAGCGGTACATCCCTCCATAGTTGCAAGGTCGCTCTTTGATCCCATGATAATGCCGACAACAGGCTGATCTGCCATCTCTGCTCCTTTGTTACGTCTCATAAAATAGGCGGATACGTCAAATATCCATCT
This sequence comes from Atopobium sp., assembly GCA_015258925.1. Classification (GTDB taxonomy): domain Bacteria; phylum Actinomycetota; class Coriobacteriia; order Coriobacteriales; family Atopobiaceae; genus Lancefieldella. The sequence continues at coordinate 22,788 of JABZHH010000008.1, forward strand.
CACAGTATAGAGTATGATTTTCTAGAACGTTGGTCCATCAGTCCACGTGAAAGGAAACTGTAATGAATGAAACCAACTCTGTTCTGTACCAGCGAGAAAGCTCGTACATCCCTCGCATTGCCGCAGTGCATGACCTCTGCGGATACGGAAAATGCTCGCTTGGCGTAGCTATTCCGGTTCTGTCAGCAGCGGGATGTGACGTTTGTCCAGTACCTACGTCGCTTTTCTCGGCACACACCAAGTTCCCTACGTTCTACATGCATGACACCACCAATATGCTCGAGGACTACCTTGATGCATGGCGGGAAGAGGGCATTGACCTGGACGCCATTTATTCTGGCTTCCTTGGTGCAGCAGAGCAGGTTGCAAGCATTCAGCGCTTGTACCAGGAGCATCCAAAGGCACTTCGCGTTGTTGACCCAGTTATGGGCGATGGCGGCAAGATGTATCCAACCTATACGCAAGAGCTTTGTGACGCAATGAAGTCCCTGGTAAACGGCGCTGATATTTTAACGCCTAACCTTACTGAAGCTTCGATTTTGACTGGTATCCCTTACGCTGGTCAGGATTTGACTGATGAGCAGGTAGATGAGCTGCTTGATGCACTGCTTGCGATGGGCGCAAAGTGCGTTGTCCTTAAGGGTATTGTTCGCGGTGATGGCCTTATCCGCAATTTTGTTGCTACTGAGTCCGAGCGTGGCGAGATTGTTTCCGAGCTTCTCCCCTACATGCTGCACGGCACCGGCGATTTGTTTGCTTCTGCGCTTTTAGCTGCAGTTATGTGTGGTCAGGAAATCGCTGACGCGGTTGAGTTCGCTGGTGAGTTTGTCTGCGAGTCCATGGAAATTACTCGCGATCAGCCAAACTTTGAGCTTCGTGGCGTTTCGTTTGAGACAAAGCTTGGCCTAATTGCCCAGCTTCTGCAGGAGTAAAACGCTTCTACAAAAGCAAACTGCTCGCACAGGCCTTTGCGTTGTAGAGAAGTATTTTTTCTTTGTCGTAGGTGCTCACTCGCGTAGAGTGGGCACCTATTTTTACGCAAGCAATTGTCGTTATGCATGAAAATGCATTTTCCTAGCCCTTTATTCGTTTCATTTTTTATCAAACAAAAATTGAGCTTCAAAATAAGGCGAAAAAGGTAAAAAAGCCGTTTAGTTGGAGATCGAAGAATTTACTTAAAGATTTGATATTACTAAAAGCCCAGTTGGCGTTAATCAAGCAACACATTCCTGACTCAAAATCGCTCAAAATCGTCATGCATAAAGATTAAAACCTCCAACTAAACGGCTTTTTTACCTTTTTGGGGCCAAAATCGTCTTGGAAACATCGATTCCATAACTTTCAGTCAAATTAACGTGCAAATCATTCGCCGCGCCACCATTTTGAGGCGAGCCGACCTCTCGATAAGTCACTTCCAGCAGCACAAGCAAAAGAGCCGCTGACTTCAGCGGCTCTTTTGCTTTGTTGCTTGCAGGTCCGTAGACTACTTAGTGCCTGAAGAACTGTCGCTTGTACCTGTGGTGTTAGTGGTACCAGTGGTTCCTGTTGTTCCAGTTGTGGTGTTCTTCTTTGTTGAAGAATCTCCACCAACGATGCCGCCAAGCACGCGAACCGGCGTAAATGACGTGGCAATCTGGTCTCGCAGCTCTTTCTGAATAGTATCGTTTGCACCAGTAATGACCATGGTGATATTTACTCCATCAGAAGACTGCGTCTTTGAGAACGTAAAGGTAAAGATAGGTGTTGCATCTCCGCCGGGTTTAAGGAATCCAAAGAGCTGAGATTTCTGAAGCTCGCCCTGATCATTCCTGTGAACACTGACGTGATAGACAACGGTATTAATTCGTGGGTTGAGCAGTGCGTTAATAGCAAACGCCTGAGCCTGAACACTTGATCCGGCGTAGCATTCAAGCACGTCTTTTGAGGTGGTGTCGGTAACCGTTACCTCAACGCGACCAGTGTTCTCGTCAGCTTCCTGAACCGAGAAATCTTCGGGGAACTGCGTGAATCCATTACCCCACTCAACGCCTCCACGCAATGCGGATGCAACAGATCGTACCGTAACAGATTCAGTTAGATTTGCTGTGTTGGCTCGGCGAATAACACCGCAAGAAACCTGCATGAGAACAACAATTACCAGGAAAATCAGAACAAAAAGGACTGCTGTCTTTGTAATGACCTTCTCGATATTTGATCCCGAAGGATCAGATCCCGAGAGCGGGTCAACGTCTACCGCCGCAGCTCCGCCCTGCCTGCGAGCACGCTCTTGAGCTGCGCGCTCCTCGTTAGGATGACCTGTCTCGTCTACCTTGGTAAACAACTCTTCAGCTGCGTCAGCGTCAAGCGCGCCCTTCTGGCGACGCGCGAAGCGTGAACGTTCTGCATCATCTTTAGCCATGTAGCTCTCTCATTCAACCTGCATAAACACGCTTTCAAAGCATGCAATGCGTTGACTTTTGATCTTTGGTTACGAGCCGTCGGTTTGCAAACTGCAAACTGCAAACCGCGTTTCGCAAAGCACCTAATGCTCTATTTTACCGCCTTGCGAGATTTGGCGCACCACCAAACTGCATTTGATAGTAATGAGCGTAGATTCCGCCCTTTTCTAGCAACTCATCGTGGGTTCCACGCTCAACTGCACGGCCGTGGTCGATGGTAATAATCTCATCAGCGCCCATAATTGTCGAAAGTCGATGAGCAATGACCAGCGTGGTTCTATTCTTTGCCAGCTCAAAAAGGGATTCCTGAACCGCACGTTCGGACTCGTTGTCCAAAGCAGAAGTAGCCTCGTCTAGGATGAGCAGTGGAGGGTTCTTGAGGAACACGCGCGCAATGGAAATGCGCTGCTTTTGTCCGCCAGAAAGCCTTGTTCCGCGCTGTCCTACCTGCGTGTCATATCCGTCAGGCAACGACTCGATAAACTCAGCGATGTTCGCACGCTTTGCGGCAAGCGCAATGTCGGCTGCGGAAGCCTCAGGGCAACCGTATGCAATGTTCTCCGCAATGGTGCCGTCAAAAAGGTACACGTCCTGTTGGACCATACCAATTGCCGAGCGCAAACTGTGCTGCGTAACGGAGCGAATGTCCTGCCCGTCAATGGTGATGCTTCCGCTTGTAACATCATAGAAGCGTGGCAATAAAGCGCAGGTAGTTGACTTACCTCCGCCTGAAGGTCCAACCAGCGCAACGGTTTTTCCGCTCTCAATATGAAGGTTCAAGCCATCAATAACCTCTTCGGCGTTGTTGTAAGAAAAATGAACGTCCTGGTAGATGATATCGCCAGCAGTAATCTGAATATCGTGAGCATCAGGCGCATCTTGAATATCTGGCTGAGTCTCAAGAATTTCCGAGAAACGCTTAAAGCCCGCAAGGCCCTTCTGGAACGTCTCAGTAAAGTTCAGAATGTTCATGATTGGCGTGGTGAACAGCGAGATGTAGAGCGCATAAGTTGCCAGGTCAATGGCCTGCATCTGACCCTGAGCAATCATCCAACCACCCAAAACCAACACGACAGTGTTCAAAACGCCCATCATGCCAGAAATAGCAGCCTGATATCTGCCCATTGCGTGGTACATGTTGGCTTTGGAGTCCAAATATGCGGAGTTGCTTGCCCTAAATTTCTTACGTTCGTGATCTTCTGCCGCAAAGCCCTTAACCACGCGAATACCAGAAAGTGAGTCTTCTAGCTGGGTATTTACGTCGGAAATACGCATACGATTCTCTTTAAAAATACCGCGCATGTGCATGTTGGCAAAGAAATTGAACACCACTAACGCGGCGGCAATTCCAGCAAGCACCAGCGTAAGAGGCACATTGATAAACGTCAGAATAACAAAAGAGCCAGCAATCTCAAGCAAGCCAATAATCAGATACTCGGGACCGTGGTGCGCCGTCTCAGAAATGTCGAACAAGTCAGATACCAGGCGACTCATCAGGTCGCCCGTCTTGTGGCGATCATAATACGAGAAACTCATGCGCTCGTACGCGTCAAACAGATCTTCTCGCATCTTACTTTCCATGCGGGCGCCCATGATGTGTCCCCAACTAATAACAAAGTAGCGGCACAGAAAGTGGACAAAATACATCACGACAAGACCAACAGCAATGAATACCAAGCTGCCGAGAATGACATCTTTACCCTGCGTAAACAGTCCCCTTGTGAGCGATCGCAGAATTTGAGGGAATGCCAGCTCGATGCAAGCCAAAATGATGGCGCAGATAGTGTCCAGAATGAACAGGTGCTTTTGCGGGGCGTAATAAGAAAGAAAACTGGCAAACAGCGATTTTCGATGTTTGCCAGGGGCGTTGTTACCAGGTACAGGGCGAGAAGAACGATCAAGCATGCGTAATTACTCCATAGGCAATCGGTGTGAAATTGAATCGCAGATAAGAGCTCCAATGATAGTCTTTGCGTCCTCGATTTTGCCATCGAGAACAGCGTCTACCAGCTCAGATAGTGGAACAAGATCCACGTTAATAAATTCGTCGGCATCTGGGTCTGATCCCTCAAAGGTCAACTCAGTTGCCATATAAAGGTGAATAAGCTCGTCGGTAAATCCGTCGGAAGTGGCGGTAGTGGTGAGAAAAGCCATCTTTCCCGCCTTCATTCCGGTTTCTTCCAGCAACTCACGGTGAGCGCAATCAAGAGGATCCTCGCCTGGATCAAGTTTTCCTGCAGGTAGCTCAACTGTTACGCGACCAAGCGCAGTTCGGTACTGACGAACCAGGCAAATTCTACCCTCATCAGTCAATGCAACAATAGCTACAGCACCGGGATGACGCACAACATCACGAAGAGCAGTGCGTCCATCAGGAAGAGAGACACGCAGACGATTCACGTCAAAAATGCGACCAACCCAAACGGTATCTTCAGAAAGTGGCTTCTCTTCTAGAGAGGCATCACGCGCATCCTCTGTACCTGCAACAAAGCTGCGCTTTTGTGGCTCCCCAGAATGATGGTAGGCAGCATCGCCCACAGCAACACGCTCACCGTCGTAGGTAAGCGAATCAACTGCCGAGTGCAAATCATTGCGAGCAGAATCAAACACCTCTGGAGTTACCTGCATGTCAGCATCAAGAATCTCTGGCTCAGCAGACTGCATATCATCAAACACATCACTAAACTGAGAACTGCTTTGATCGCTGGTCCAAGCACCATCCTGTACGTTGGTTTTCTCGTCATTTTGATTTGCCATAAGCGCTAACCTAACTATTTTTCTGGACGACCTTGAAGAGCCTTAAGTCCAATATCGTGCCTGAGCTGCTTGCCTTCAAAGTTGATAAGGTCGCAAGCCTCATATGCACGAGCGCGAGCTTCCTCAAAAGTTGGTGCAAGCGCAGTGACGTTAAGCACGCGGCCGCCTGCTGTGACAATCTTTCCGTCCTCGGTCTGAGCAGTTCCGGCGTGATACACAGAAACGACCTCAAGCTGCTGAGCAGCCTCAATACCGGTAATCTCCTTGCCCTTTTCGTAAGAACCAGGATATCCAGCACTTGCCAGAACAACAGAAACAGCTACCGTATCAGACCAGGAAACCTGCTGATGACGGAGGGTGCCGTTATCGCAAGCCATCAAAATTGAAACCAAATCGCCCTGGAGGCGAGGCAGTACAACCTGAGTTTCTGGATCGCCAAAGCGAGCATTAAATTCAAGAACCTTAGGGCCGTCTTTGGTCAGCATAAATCCGCCGTAAAGGCAGCCAGAATAGTTGATACCCTCTTTTTTGAGCTGGTCAACAACGCGCTGCTCAATGGCTATCATCTGGGAAAGTTCTTCATTGGTCACAAAAGGAACAGGAGAATAGACGCCCATTCCACCGGTGTTAGGTCCCTTATCGTCGTCGTAAGCGCGCTTGTGATCCTGGGCTGTTGCCAGCGGAACAACGTACGTTCCATCAGTGAGCGCAAGCAGCGAACACTCTGGCCCCTCAAGGAACTCCTCAACAACAACGGTTGCTCCTGCATCGCCAAAATGGCCCGAGAAACACTCGCGAACACCTTCGAGGGCCTGTTCAAGCTCAGTTGCAACAATAACGCCCTTACCTGCAGCAAGACCGTCTGCCTTAACAACAACAGGTGCACCGATATGGCGAACATACGCCTCGCAAGACGCCTGGTCTGTGAAAGACTTCCATGCAGCAGTTGGAACGTTTGCTCGCTCCATAACGCCCTTGGCAAACGCCTTTGAGCCCTCCATCTGCGCTGCATTCTGATTAGGGCCAAAGCATGCAATACCGACCTGACGAACAGCGTCTGCAACACCCACAACAAGAGGTGCTTCAGGGCCAATAACTACCAGGTTAATGCCTTTTTCCTTGGCAAAAGCAACAACCTCGTCAGGGTTATTTTGATCAATAGGAGCAATCTCTGCCTGGGCAGCCATGCCGCCATTACCTGGAGCAACGTAAATTTTTCCTGCACGAGGCGATTCCTGCAGCTTAGTTAAGAGAGCGTGCTCACGACCACCTGCGCCGAGCAACAAAATATCAACGGTGTCATTCATAAGTACTCCAGCCTTCTGATACAACGCCTTTGGGATACAAGCAACGCCAACAGCGCCTTCTCCAAGATGTTTTTTAAACTCAGGAGAAGCAAGTCTTTCTGCAATACATTCTGCATCATATTCGTTGGTTTTAAGCGGCTTTTTGAGATGCTTTTCTATGCGTTTCTCGCCACTTGAAATCACTACATATTTGAGCTCGCCGCGCTTTACAAAACAAGCACTCATAAGACGAGAAATTCTTGCTGCTAGATCGGTAAAATCCGATGAACGAGCCACCTCTGTACATTTTCCGCCAACCAAACGATACAAATACATATCGTTTGAGATGCGCCTATGCAAACGCTCAAGTCGAAGTCTTAAAGAAAGCCTCGGATGCTTGTCCTTGCTTTTATGAAGGACGACCTTGTTCATTGCAATGTACATTGTGGCAACTACCTCAGCCAGCTCTTGTGCATACGCGCAAGCAGCTTCAAATGAAGCTCCAGACTTTCTTGCCGCACTTAAGCGCTCAAGCATGATCCCCATAGCAGTGGGCATATTTCCGCTATCTACCAGGAAAATTGAGCTTGAGATGTCAGGATTGTTCTGACAAGCCTTTTTTGCCGTAAGAAGCGAGTCAGAAAAATCTGCATACACATGAAGCGAGAGAATCTTTTGAACTCCTGACTCAAAAATACCTCGGTAAAACTCGCCCACCTGATCAGCATCTGAATTTAGAGCTCCAGGTATTACAGAAACCCCCAGGGCTTCAAGCTGGGAAGCTTCAAGCCCACAGGGGTTATCGCAAACTATTGCAAAAGTTGAGCAGTCCGAAGACGCCACGGGTTACCTCCAGTAGCGGTCGATTGTCTGCTCGCGATCTGGACCAACGGTGATGATAGAAACGCGTACACCAGCAAGTTGCTCCAGGAAATCAATGTAGTCCTTAGCCTCACGAGGCAGCTGGTAGAAGTTACGAACGTTAGAGATGTCGCACTTCCAACCAGGAAGAGTCTCGTACACAGGCTTTGCGTGATAGAAGACGCTCTGGTGCTCTGGGACGGTCTTGTAAATCTTGCCGTCGCACTCATAAGCAACGCATACCTTAATCTCATCCAGGCAGCCAAGAACGTCAAGCTTGGTAATTGCCAGGTCAGTGAGGCCATTGATACGAGCCGCGTAGTTAACAACTACTGCGTCGTACCAGCCGCAGCGACGTTTACGGCCAGTAGTTACACCATACTCATGGCCAACTTCGCCGAGAAGATCGCCCGTCTCGTCAAAGAGCTCTGTTGGGAATGGACCAGAGCCAACGCGTGTGAGGTATGCCTTTGCAATGCCCAGGACGCGGTCAATGTTGGTTGGACCAACGCCAGAACCAGTTACTGCGCCACCAGCAGTGCAGCTAGAAGAGGTAACAAATGGATAGGTGCCGTGGTCAATATCAAGCATGGTTGCCTGAGCACCCTCGAAGAGAATGTTCTTACCAGCCTCAAGCTCTTCGTTGAGGAAGAGAGAAGACTCAACAATGTAAGGACGAATGCGATCTGCATAAGGCAGATAGGTCTCGCAAATTTGGTCAACGGTATAGGTTGGAAGGCCATACACAAGGCTCAAGATTGGATTGGTGTACTCAAGTGCAGCTTCAAGCTTCTTGCGGAAGATCTTCTCGTCAAGCATGTCCTGAATACGCAGGCCAGTGCGATTCATCTTATCCATATACGTTGGACCGACACCGCGCTTGGTGGTACCAATAAGATTCTTGCCCAGCTTTTTCTCATGCACGCCATCGAGATCTTTGTGATAAGGCATAACAATGTGAGCGTTGCCGGAAATCTTGAGCAGGTCGCAGGAAATACCCTTGCTCTCCAGCATGTCAATCTCGCCGAGAAGAACCTCTGGGTCAACAATGCAGCCATTGCCAATAACTGGATAGGTGTTCTCGTACATAACACCAGATGGAACCTGGTGAAGCGCAAGCTTTGTGTCTCCAGCAATTACCGTGTGGCCTGCATTTGCACCACCTGCGTAACGGCAAACAACGTCAAAATCTCCGGAAATGAGGTCGGTAACTTTACCCTTACCCTCGTCTCCCCACTGAGCACCAACAAGTACGGAAGCTGGCATAAGTTCTCCCCTATCGCAGCTATCTACAAACACGACCATTACATGACGGTTGCAACCTCTTTAGGGGTTGCTTCATAAGTATATCTAATACCGCTCGCAAAAGCACAGCAGCGCAGAGGTTTTGTCACACGTAAGAAACGATTAATGCGCAGGGTTTGCCATTGCGGCGTACTGAGCGGCTTCACTTTCTGAGTAATTATTTCCCTGGTAGATCTCAACAAACTTGGTGGATGTTGGCATAAACATAACAGGAACATCCCTCAGAGCACCTGCACGGTTCTTTGCAACAATGATGTTGGTAACGTCTTTATCAGGACGGTCATCGCGTGCGGCTTCTTCATCGCTCAGTGAGCGGTCAAGCAGCAAAACAATATCTGCATCCTGCTCGATTGCGCCGGACTCACGCAGGTCAGAGAGCTGTGGACGCTTGCCGTTTCTGTTCTCAAGCGTACGATTGAGCTGAGAAAGTGCAATAACAGGTGCCTTGAGGTCTTTAGCCATAATCTTGATACCACGAGACATCTCAGAAACCTCAGTTGCACGACTGTCCGCACGGCCCTTCTCGGCTGGTGGAGAAAGCAGCTGAAGGTAGTCGATGATAATGACGCCCTTCTCGGCCTTATTAAGCATTCTGCGGGCTTTTGCGCGGATTTCTGTGACTGTTGTGCCCGGAGTATCATCAACGATGATTTTAAGGCGAGAAATGCGCTCTGCTGCCTCCAGAAGGGTAGGCCACTGCTCATTTCTGATGTTGGAAGAACGGATGGTCTGCAAATCAACCTTTGATTCAGAAGCCAACAGCCTCTGCGCAATCTCAATCTTGCTCATCTCAAGCGAGAAGAGCGCAACAGTTGCACCGGAAACTGCGGCGTTATAGGCCATGCTGAGAGCAAAAGAGGTCTTACCAACACCAGGGCGAGCGCCAATAACAACCATCTGACCAGGACGAAGACCTTGGAAGAGGTTATCTAGGGTTGCAAATCCAGTTTGGACACCCAACTCCGACGCATCTTTACCAGCATTTTGCTGAAGCTCTTCAAAGAGATCAGTCATGATGTCTTCAATGCCCTGTTCAGACTGCTGAACATCTCTGTTGGTTACATCAAAAATGAGCTTTTCTGCCTGGTCAACTACTTCTTTTGTATCTTCTGGAGCGTTGTAGGCAAGCGCAGAAATCTTTGCAGAAGCACTAATCATCTTTCTGAGCGTAGTGTCACGATGCAGCATAACAGCGTGGTTTTCCCAACCAACCATAGCAAGTGGGTTGTTTCCAAGCTCCGCTAAACGGACAGCTCCTCCAGCGCGCTCAAACTTGCCGTTACTCTTAAGGTGGTCTGCAAGCGAAATGACGTCTACTGGCTTGTTATTGTCAAACAGGGACTTAATTGCCTCAAAAATAATTTGATTGGATGGAATATAGAAATCCTCGGAAGAAAGCCTAATAAGGCATTCTCCCCTAATTTCTTCCGAAAGAATCATTGCAGAAAGAATGGAAAACTCGGCATCAGAATCTTGTGGCATAGAGGCGTTCTCTAGGGCCGTCAATTGCGTAGGATTCATCTCAAACGAGTCTTGTGCCATCGTCTTTTCCAATCATGTTTTTTGGGAATGAATCTGAATAGTAGTGTACTTTTCAAAAAAATAAAGAGTCATTTTGGCTTGCAAAATTCGAAAAGTTAAGTCTTCAACACGATTTTCCAAAACTCGTATACCCTGAGCGGGATTTCCTTGAGTTTTCAACGTTTTCAACATTTTTTGGACTTTTTTCGACACGTGGTATTTTCTACACAATTGCTTATCTGCATTTATACAAATCAAATTACAATTCCGCAGGTTAAGTGAATATGTTTTACATAACATTTTGAATAACCGCAGGTAGAGTATAAGAAAATATACCGTTCTGTCTACACATAAAAAGACCACCCCTTTGTTATGTTTCACAAAGGGGTGGTTCGAACAAACATTCCATTCTTTTAAGATGGCCTTGCTTTTTCTAAAAGCTTACAAATCTGTAGAAAACTGCAGAAATTGTATAAACCACCAAAAAATGCAGGAGAACAGTGTTTTATGCATGCATAAAACTACTCTGCGGACTCAACCTCAACCTCGACGGTTGCCTCAGCGGCGACCTCCTCGGTCTCCTCCTCTGCAGGAGCAGCATCGTCCTCGCCAACAAGAACAACGACGGTAGCGGTGATGTCACGGTAAAGCTCAATGGTGACATTGTGGCGACCAGCGGTCTTGATAGCAGCGCTACGAGCAATGCGCTTACGATCAACGGTGACGTTGAGCTGTGCCTCGATTGCGTCAGCAATCTGAGCGGTGGTGACGGAGCCAAAGAGCTGGCCCTCCTCGCCAATGCGAGCGTCAACAGTTACGAGCTTGCCATCAAGAGCTGCCTTGGTAGCATTTGCGTCAGCAATACGCTGCTCTTCGCGCTTAGCGATATTGTGACGACGCTCCTCAAGCTGCTTGATGTTACCCGGTGTAGCAGGCTGGGCAATCTTGTTGGGGAACAGGAAGTTCTCCGCATAACCCTGTGCGACCTCTACGATGTCGCCTTCGCCGCCCTTACCGCGAAGCTCGCCCAAGAGAATAACTTTCATGGGAAACTCCTTTGATGAGTCGATGGTATCGACTAGTTGTTGTTTATCGTGGACTCTGAATCCTGGCTTCCTAAGCGATTAAGCTTTCGGAAGTTTGCCCAGGCGTCAATAAGTCCTACGAGAGCCATAACGCCTAACTGAACTTCTAACATGCCTGCCAATACAAACAGTGACAGAGAAAGTGCTGGCGAGAAGTGCTTCTCGCGCACAAACCATGTGAGCACCGCAAGGCCCTGAAGAGCAAACACAACCCTAAGAGCCATAAACACATTCAACGTAATAAGCTGAAGTATGTCTTGTGCAGGCAAAATGGTGCTTGAGAGTGCATATACAAACAAGTTGGCCACGGTAAGAACACACATCCAAAATGGAACGTCCATCAGTTGGAACTGTGGTAATTTCTGTGGGTCTCTTGTCAGTGCTTTATACACTGTTCGAGCTCCAAAACGCGCAATTACAAAATATAAAAGCGCCATGCCGGTATAGCTGGTTGGCCAAAAGAGCATAAAGAGTGCCTTTGCTGTTGAAAGACCTTCTTGGATCTCTGGAGAAGCACCTGAGACCTGCGAGGCGTATTGATTAAATACGTTCTGAGCAAGCTCGGGAAGAGTTGTTCCTGCCATTGCGGCAAAGAACGCGTCGTATCCCAGAAGTGCCAAAGCCGTTGCTCCTACAAGAAGAGATCCAACACCAACGGTGAGTTTCTCTGTTGCAAAAGCGTAGCCAACTCCAAGAGCAAGTGCACAAGCGGTAACAGAAGTAGCCGCCTCCGTTGGTCCCGAGAGCAAATAAGCTGCTACACCCGTAACAAGTACTGAAGTAATAGCAGGACCAAACCATCCGTGCCCTTTTTTGCAATAGACAGCAATTACCATGCCATACGCAACCAAAGCTGCTCCAATAAAAGAAAGGAGTCCGGTAATTACTCCGCCAACAACGCAAAGAACAAAGCCTTGCTTGTAGGTTGGAGCTTCAAACGGACGCGGCTTGCCCCCGTTTTGGTTGCTTGGACCGGCAAAATTCTGTGGGCTACTCTCTGGGCGAGAATACCCTTCAGGTGCCTGAGGAATATTTGAATCCGGTCTATCCATTGCTAACCAACTCTACCTGAAGAACAGATAGGTTATCCGCGACTACGGCCACCGCGGCTGGAAACCACAGGGACAGTGTAGGGCAGAAGTGCCATCTCGCGTGCGCGCTTGATAGCAAGTGCAATGTCGTGCTGGTGCTGCGTGCAGGTGCCAGTGACGCGACGAGGCTTAATCTTGCCACGGTCGGTCATGTACTTACGAAGAAGCTGAGTATCTTTGTAATCGATGAACTCAGTCTCCTCCTTGCAGAACTGGCAATACTTGCGACGCGGCTGGCGCTGGAAATCTTGTTTCTGCTGAGCCATGTCTTTTACCTTTCAGATGACAGTAACGTTTGTGTTGCTGTCTGACGTTTAAAACGGAATATCAGCATCGTAGAACTCCTCGTCTGGCGGAGCCGGAACGGGAGCGGGTGCCTGTGGAGTTGGAGCTGCATAAGATGGTGCACCCTGTGACATAGGGGCTCCACCCTGCTGATTCCTAGAAAGGAACTCGACCTCATCAACAACAACTTCAAGCTTGCTGCGACGCTGTCCTTCCTTCGTCTCCCAGGAGCTGAAACGAAGTTTGCCTTCAATAGCAACCTTCGAACCCTTGGAGAGGAAGCGGGAAAGTGCTTCAGCACGCTGTCCAAATACTACGCAGTCAACGAAATTGGGAACATCTTCCCACTCACCGGTCTGCTGATTCCTGCGACGATCGTTAACCGCAACGCCGAAGGATAGAATCTGGGTACCGCCTGCTGTGGAGCGAAGCTCCGGGTCACGGGTCAGGTTGCCCGAAATGTTAACCCTGTTAATACTCATAAATCTCACTACCTCTCATCGTGGAATAATTCCACTTTTCCATTACAAGGACTTAGTCCTTATCGACTCGACGCACGATCATGTGACGCTTAACAGCATCATTAATTCGCAGGACTCGATCGAGCTCTGCAATCTGCGTTGGATCTGCATGGAAATTGATGAGGGTATAGTCACCCTCGGTAAGATCGTCGATCTCAAAAGCAAGCTTACGCTTACCCCAGTCCTCGACGCTGTCGACTACTCCGCCGTCAGTGGTGATAGCAACGTCAATACGCTTCATTACACCAGCACGGACTTCCTCGGTGGAAGCTGGGTCAACAAAAAACAGCAGTTCATAGGCCTTCATATTGTCACCTCCTCTGGGCTAATGGCTTCGGGAAGTGAAGGTGCACCCGAAGCAGGAAAGTTCGACCAAGCATCATACCACATAAATGCTCAAATACGAAACTGACCCACAAACTTTCTCACATGCAGTCCACATATATAGCTTAAATTGGCAATTTGTTGCTTATTTGTCCCTAATCTTGCAACTATCTGACGTGAATCTTTCTAAGACATGGTCACTCGCTCAATTTTAAAAACATGGTATTGATAAAGAAAAACGACCATCACACAATCTGCATGATGGCCGTCTCTTTTATAGGTGCTCTACTTTACTGAGCTGCAGGTCCCTCAGGATTCTGAGTTGGTGCGTCTGCTGGAGCAGCTGGTGCCTCAGGAGCCTCTGGAGTTGTTGGGATAATTGGCTCAACAATAACAGTTGAAGCAGGTGCAGGCTCTGGAGCTGCGGGAGCGACAGGAACCTCTGGAGCTACAGGTGCTGCTGGCGCAACAGGTGCGACTGGTGCCGCAGGAGCAACAGGTGCGACTGGTGCCGCAGGAGCAACAGGTGCTGCAGGTGCAGCAGGAGCTACAGGTGCTGCTGGAGCAGCTGGAGCAGCAGGAGCCACTGGTGCAGCAGGTGCAGCTGGAGCAGCAGGAGCCACTGGTGCAGCAGGTGCTCCTGGAGCCGCAACAGGCTCAGCTGGAGCTGCAACAGGGGTTGCAGGTACAACTGGAGCTGGAGCAGCAACTGGAGCTGCAGGTGCCGCAGGGGTTGCTGGAGCTGGGGTTGCTACTGGTGCTGGTGCTGGTGCTGCAACAGGAACAGCAACAGGTGCTACTGCAGGAGCGGCTGTTGCTGGAGCGGTAGGAGCAACTGGTGCTGGAGCTGCATAAGTAGCAGCTGCGCCATCGCGAGGATCGTTAATGAATGGTGGCAGTGGATCGTTGCTCTGTCCCCATGCAGGAACATTGAACTGACGCATCCAAAGAGCGATTGCGTTCTGCATAAGAAGCATAACGATAAGACCAACAACGTTACCAATATAGCCAATAATCAGGAAAATTGGTCCCATCTGAATGACGCCACGTGCAAGCAGGGCAAGCATGATAAGACCAACCTGGCTCTGGTCGGTAACGTTCTGAGTTCTTGCAATGGTTAAAGCCTGAGTGCCAATGTTAACAATCATGCTAATTGCAGCGCTACCGCCGATGATGCCCATAATAAGTGAGGTAACAATGCCAAGTACAATGCCCATACCAAAGATACGGAACAGACCGCCCATGTCATGCTTGATCATCTCAAAGATGTTCTTAAAAGCAAAACCTGCAGAGATGCGACCATAAACTGATGCGCGAACCTGAATAACATTGATGCACAGTGGATAAACAAATGCTGCAACAATAAAGACTGGGATAAGAATCAGATTGATAACTGGAATGAAAGAAAGAATTCCCGTTGCAATGCTGTATACCAGACCAAAGGCAAGTGCAATAACAACTGCCTTGAAGCCGGTAACAATATAGGTACCAAACTTAAGGTCTTTCTGCTTTGGACCAGCGTTAATGCCCCATGCAGTTACGCGTGCAGTCTCAAGTGCATAGCCAACAAGTGCAAGAATTCCGACAACTGGAATAAGACCAAACAGAGCCATAATAAGGACAGGCTTCCACCAACCCTTTTCCAAAGTCAGAAGTGCCCAGGAGCGTGCAAAGTAGCGATCGCGCCTGTAGCCATTCAACTCATCTGCTGAAACAGCCATTTAACTCTCCCCTCGTGTCAAAAAAGATGACATCGAATTACAAAGCCTAAACATTCTATATAAAATCGAAAAATAAATATATCTTTATTGGTAACAATTAATCAAATGAAAATGTTAAATGGCGGAGGAGGAGGGATTCGAACCCTCGTACCCCTAGAAGGGGTAAACGGTTTTCGAGACCGCCGCATTCAACCACTCTGCCACCCCTCCGAAGGGTGAAACGGCGCCCGTAGGCGCCGTGAAAATTCTGGCGGAGAGTCAGGGATTTGAACCCTGGAGACGCTTTAGACGCCTACACGATTTCCAATCGTGCTCCTTCGGCCACTCGGACAACTCTCCATATAAAACCGCACGGGACAGTATAGCGGATTTCTCACCAATATAGAACGAGAAGTTCTGTGTATTTTTAATACTTGTGTAGTATTGTCATACTAATAAAAACAAAAACACCAGTAGGAGGTATGGATGCCACCGATTTTCTCGCCATATGGCACAGATGCAATTTCTGTGGGCATCCCCTACTGGCTAGACCTTCTGACCGTAATTATTGGTGCAATCTCGGGAATTTTGGTTGCAAGAGATCGTCACTTAGACCTTGTGGGCTTTGTGGGTCTTGGCCTTTTAGGCGGCCTGGGCGGCGGACTTATCAGGGACGTTATGATGCAAGAAGGTGGCGTCTACATGCTCAACTCGCCCTACGCCATTCCGGCTGCCGTTTTTACCGCTGTCTTGCTGTTTATGTTCCCTGAGCCGCTTGATAGATTCCCTCGCATGCTTGAGTGGACCGACATTATCTCCGTTGGCCTCTTTGCTGTCGTTGGTACCGATAAAGCCCTGGTATATCACCTGCTTCCTTTCTCGGTCATTCTGATGGGAAGCATTACGGGTGTTGGTGGAGGTATGCTTCGCGATGTATTTCTTGGCGACATCCCTCGTATTTTCCAACGAAGCAATCTCTACGCGTTTTGCGCAGTTGCTGGCGCCACCTCCTACTGGGCGCTTGTCTCTTATGTTGGCGTCACAAAAATTTGGGCGGCAGTTATCTGCGTCGTAGTTACCGTTGGCCTGAGGCGTTGGTCGCTCAAGTACAACGTGCTTTCTCCGGCCGACGTTGACCTTACGCCGCACGTAATGCGCAGTGTTAACAAGCTTCGTTACAAAACTCAAAAGCCAGGTAAGCAGCCTGAGCAAAATACTCCATCAAAGTAGCATTCGCTCACAATCGGCGGTCTTGGGCGGTTTTGGGCGGTTCTGGGCGGTTCTGGGCGGTTTTGCATCGTCTTCACATACCGTTTACCAGCACTTTATTTAAAATCTCCCTAAAACAAAAACTGGCGAGAAACCCTTGCATCTGCAAGTTCTTCTCGCCAGATTGGTTGTCTGTAAACGACGCTGTTACTTCTTGACCATGCCGTTGCGGACTGCCCACTTACGGCGCTCAGTCTCGGAAAGAATACGCTTACGCATGCGGATGTTTTGTGGCGTAATCTCAACAAGCTCGTCGTCCATGATGTACTCCAGAGCCTCTTCCAGCGTAAACAGGCGTGGAGGAGTCAGCTGAACTGAAATATCTGCAGTTGAAGACCTCTGGTTGCCCAAAGACTTGGTGCGTGCAATGTTAACAACCATGTCACCTGGCCTTGAACGCTCGCCAACCAGCATGCCTTCGTAGCACTCAACGCCTGGAGAAACAAAGAGCTGGCCGCGCTCCTGAAGCGTACCAAGTGCGTAGGCAACAGCCTTCTCGGTGGACATGGAAATCATGGCGCCGTTCTGGCGGCTACCAATATCACCTGCAAAAGGACCGTACTCAAGGAAGGTGTGGTAGAAGACAGCGTCACCGTGGGTGACGTTCATGACGCGCGTCTTGAGGCCCATGATGCCGCGGGTTGGAATCTTGAACTCAAGGTGCGTCTGAGTCTCGCCGGTGTCCATGATGGACATGGTGCCGCCAACGTTACCAAAGACCTCAATGACCTTGCCGGCATACTCTGGGTTGCACTCAACAACAGCCTGCTCAATAGGCTCAAGCGTGTGGCCCTGAGCATCCTTCTTGAACAGAACGCGAGGACGACCAACCTGGAATTCAAAGCCCTCGCGGCGCATGCTCTCCATAAGAACGGAGAGGTGCAAAATACCACGGCCAGAAACCTCAATACCGGTCTTATCAGGAAGCTCCTCAATGCGCATGGTGACGTTATTCTCGCGCTCTGTCATCAGGCGCTCTTTGAGCTGACGGCCACCAACAATGTCTCCCTCGCGACCAACAAGTGGCGAGGTAGAAGGCTCAAAAATAATAGAAAGGGTTGGTGGGTCAATCTCAATTGGGTCAAGCTCAACAGGATTTTCTGGATCGGTGTACACATCGCCAATATCAGTTTTATCAACGCCAACAATTGCCGCAATATCACCTGCGTCAACCTCGCTGCACTCCTTACGGCCAAGGTAGTCAAAGGTAAACAGCTGCTTGACCTGGCTCATAGCGCGGGAACCGTCGTTTTTGACAACAAGAATCTTGTCGCCAGTATGAACAGTTCCGGAATATACGCGACCAATTCCAATGCGGCCCAGGTAGTCAGAGTGATCGATGGTAACGCACTGCATAGCAAGAGGTCCGTCAATATCAACATCTGGAGCTGGAAGGCCGTCGATAATCATGTCGAGAAGTGGGAACATATTGTCGTTATCGTCATTTGGATCAAGGCGAGCGTAACCATTAACGCCAGAAGCAAAGATAACATGCTCCATGGTGAACTCAAGCTGCTCATCAGTTGCGCCGAGGTCCATCATCAGATCAAGAGAATCGTTGACAACAGCCTCTGGACGAGCGCCGTCACGGTCAATCTTGTTGACAACCATCATGATAGAAAGACCTGCATCAATGGCGTGGCGCAGAACAAAGCGAGTCTGTGGCATAGGGCCCTCAGCGGCGTCAACCAGAAGCAGCGCACCGTCAGCCATCTTCAAAACGCGCTCTACCTCGCCGCCAAAGTCAGCGTGGCCAGGGGTATCAATAACGTTGATCTTGACGCCCTTGTACTCAATAGAGATGTTCTTTGCCAGAATGGTAATTCCGCGCTCACGCTCCTGATCATTGGAGTCCAGGATTCTCTCTTGAACCTGCTGGTTCTCGCGGAATGCATCGGTTGCCTTAAGCATCTGGTCAACCATGGTGGTTTTACCGTGGTCAACGTGGGCGATGATAGCAATATTTCTGATGTTGTCTTGGCGCATAAGTCTCTATCTCTCGAAGGTATGTGTTTGGACTTGCTACTTCAGGTCCAATTTTTATCAGCTTTAGAACTTTAGTGCAATTACGTGCCTAGAGCGCCCAGAAATTTCAATGAACGCAGCTTTTTCATTACAGAAGTGGCTCAAGCTCCCCTGCTGGAGCGGGATCAGACCACACAAACTGGTCGCCTTGGCCTTTTCCGTGAACTAAAGAATATGC
>JABZHH010000090.1:0-802 GCA_015258925.1 Atopobium sp.
GTTAGATTTTTTATATTTCTCTATTCATTATTCAGCATATTAAATAAAGTTTATGCATAGAGATGCATATCAGGCAGTGCGACCGCCTAGCTGCCTGGCTATCTTGATTAAAAACATGTCGATT
Organism: Atopobium sp.; assembly: GCA_015258925.1. Lineage (GTDB taxonomy): Bacteria > Actinomycetota > Coriobacteriia > Coriobacteriales > Atopobiaceae > Lancefieldella. The sequence continues at coordinate 125 of JABZHH010000090.1, forward strand.
CTTCGGCAGAACCTACCAAAGCTGCGCTATTTTGTGCGCCAGGCCTAAAAGCCAACGCTAACACGCTACAGAATCATAATCACCCGCATATGAACTGCCTCCCATTTCTTAGACATAAGAAATGGGAGGCAGTTCAGACGTGGAGGCTCTTTTGCTAGTTCTTGAGTGAATTGAGTGGAGCGGGGAAACGACCGCCTCGGTGGGCAAGCACGGAGCCCGCAAATTGGTTGACCGGCATGATTGGTGCGGAACCAAAGAGACCGCCGAACTCCAGGACGTCTCCCTCGTTGTAGCCGATAGCTGGGATAACGCGGACCGCTGTGGTCTTGGTGTTGATGACGCCAATGGCCATCTCATCTGCGATGATGCCCGCGATGGTCTCCACGGAAGAATCGCCAGGAATAGCAATCATGTCCAAGCCAACGGAGCACACCGATGTCATTGCCTCGAGTTTCTCGAGAGAAAGCGCGCCGTCTTGAGCTGCGCGAATCATGCCCGCATCTTCGGAGACCGGGATGAACGCGCCGGACAGGCCGCCAACGCTTGACGACGCCATGACGCCGCCTTTCTTGACAGCGTCGTTGAGCAGGGCAAGCGCGCAGGTAGTTCCGGGGCCGCCGCATTCGCCAACACCGAGGAGCTCCAGAATCTTAGCGACGGAATCGCCAGCTGCTGGGG
>JABZHH010000091.1:0-753 GCA_015258925.1 Atopobium sp.
TCAATTCCTTAAAACCGAATCATACAAGTAAACACTTCTATCTATAGTAAGGGAATTAGACATTGAATTAAAGATAATATCCAAGACTAAACACAATTATTTCAAATTTTTAACTGGCAAAACTGAGGAAATCTGTACTCACCTTATAAAAATCAAGTGAACTCCCCATACATTTACAAATTACTAAATGCACAGGTTGTTCACTTGATAGACATAAACAAATTTTGAAGTAGATTCAATAAATCCTATAGTCTTAGAAACGTTTCTTGCTCAGATACATTGAGACACCAGCAAGAGAGCTTAATGTACCTGTAATTCCAACAATTAAAGAAGAGACACCAGAAATGTCAGAAGTGTCTGGAAGTACAGCCTTCTTTTTCTTTGGAGTCTTAGGCTTTTCCGGAGTCTGTGGTTGAGGCTCAGGAGTTCTGGAGTTGGCTCAGGCTGTGGCTCTGGCTGGCTGTGGCTCTGGCTGAGGTTCTGGCTGTGGCTCTGGAGCAGGTGGCTCTGGCCTACGATTTACAAACGTAACCGTGGTTGTTTCGTTAGAGCCAGTAATCTCACCAACCTGAGGATTAGGGTCATCGATAGTGTAGCCATCAAGAGTGGTCAGCTGAGTAATAGTAGATTCTCTCTCAACAAGATAATCCGGAATAATTACGGTGCCATCAGGCCCAGTTGTGAGCAGATAATTGTCATCAGAATCCCTATTCAACTCACCTGTCTGAGTATAAGGGACACCGGGAGCTGACG
>JABZHH010000092.1:0-746 GCA_015258925.1 Atopobium sp.
AAAATTGGTGTTTCTTTTCCATCGGCAGAAATTCCCCAAATGTTCAAATCGTCTGCACCAATCATAAAATCAACGTGTGTAGTGCTCTGATTAACACCGTGAGCCAAAAGCTCTTCTGGGCTCATCTCAAGGCCGCCCTTCAGGCACTCTGGGAAGCCCATTCCAAGTGCTAAATGGCAGCTAGCATTCTCGTCATACAGGGTATCGTAGAACAGAATGCCGCTCTGGCGAATAGGCGTGTTCTTAGAGATAAGAGCGCATTCTCCCAGGTACTTACCGCCCTTCTGAGAAACAATAGAAGTTAGAACGTCTTTGCCCTGCTCAGCGCCGTAATCAACAACCTCGCCGTCTTTGAAGGTAAACCAGAAGTTTTTGACAATCTGGCCGGCATGAATCAGAGGCAATGCAGAGTGAACAGTGCCGTTTACCTTGCGATAGTTTGGTGTTGTAAAGACTTCCTCGGTAGGAATGTTAGGGAAGAACAACGTTCCATCCTGAGTCTTTCCAGCACCTCCCTCCCAAAGATGCCCTGGATTCATGCAGATAGTCAGGTTAGTTCCGTTTGAAGACTCATAACGAAGCTCTTCAAACTGGTGAGAATTCATGAAGCGCTTGGTCTTCTCAAATGTTGCATTGTGGGTCTCCCAAGCACTCTGAGGATCCTCTCCACTTGCATGAGCAACGTCCAAAATTGCAATCCAAAGCCTGTAGATTGCCTCAGCCTCAGAAAGCTCTGGGAAAATTAC
>JABZHH010000093.1:0-741 GCA_015258925.1 Atopobium sp.
TAAGAAGATGTCGATTCTTCAACAGAACACAAGAAAGCTGCGCTATTTTGTGCGCCAGGCCTAAAAGCCGACGCTAACACGCTGCAGAATCATAATCACCCGCATATAAACTACCTCCCATTTCTTATGTCCAAGAAATGGGAGGCAGTTCACTTGGTAGCCGCCTTATTACTAACGCTTATCCACAATCTAACGCACGCTATAAAGATGCATGCTGAAGAAGCTAGTTTTACAGAAGTGCTTCTTCCCACACAGGCTCTTTAAATCCAAGAAGAATGGTATTACCTGCAACAACTAAGGGGCGCTTGACCAGCATACCCGTGGTAGCAAGCAAATTATAGGCGTCACTATCGCTCATACCTGCATCAAGCTGCTCCTTGATGTTATTATCGCGATACACCATGCCTGAAGTGTTGAAGAACTTTCTGATAGAAAGACCGCTCAGTTTGTGCCATTCAGCAAGCTCTTCAGCAGTTGGATTCTCCTCTTTAATATCACGCAGTGTATAAGAAACACCATGTTCATCAAGCCATTTGAGGGCTCTCTTACACGTAGTGCAGCGAGAATAACAAAGAACCAAAATGTTTTTATCTACCATGACTGTTTCCTCTTGGATAGATTATCGATTGCATAAACGCAAACTATTTTGAGTAGAAAGCAATCCTAAAATCAATATTCCTAGGGATATGCCATAGAGCATACCAACAAATAAATCATTAACGTTTGATGCCACACTCAGGA
>JABZHH010000094.1:0-740 GCA_015258925.1 Atopobium sp.
CTACGGAACACACCTAAGTCGGATAATCTGCTCAATTGCGGGCATTTTACACATCTAATGACGATAATCTGCATGTTTGTGGCAATTTCTGCGTCATGTATACGTCTTTTTAACAGATTATCCGACTTAGGTGTGTTTTGAACTACCTCCTATTTCTCGTGTCTAAGAAATGGGAGGCAGTTCACGTAGAGGTTCTTTGTTATTGCATAAAATCGCCAATACATTATTTTGCATAGAGGAATTGATTTTTGCATATCTTTTGTATAGCCAATTAATTCCAGACAGTAGAGTCACTCATGATCTATTTACGTAACAGGTATGCAATTTTCTTCAAATTTCCGCTTGTAAAACAACATAACAAATTGTATCTGAAGATATTTTAGTGTAGTATGATACGGTAACAGCACGAGACTATGCATAAAACATACGCATGTTTTTCAGACATCGTTTGAGCAGATGGGGCTGTGAGATGGCTAAGGCAGGTGTTACCAAAAAGACCGACCCAGGTTTGGGTAGGACAGTAGCAAGGTTGTTACAAGAAAGTGGCAAGCGCCAGGTAGACCTGTGCGAATTCTCACATTGGTCACGTGCGTATGTCTCTTATATTTGCACCGAGCGCCGTAAGTGGCCTTCATTTGATAAAGCAAAGGTTATCGCTGACTTTTTCTCCTTAAGTCTTGATCAACTCTGGGTTGAGCATCTTAAAGATCTTGTTGATGCTGGCGTGGAGCTTACAGAGA
>JABZHH010000095.1:0-720 GCA_015258925.1 Atopobium sp.
GCAATCAAGGAACTATTAGATGCTGTAGATGCTTATATCCCAGCTCCAGTTCATGAATTCGACAAGCCATTCTTAATGGCAGTTGAAGACGTATTCACAATCACAGGTCGTGGTACAGTAGCTACTGGACGTGTTGAACGTGGTAAGTTAAACTTAAACGACGAAGTAGAAGTAGTTGGTATCAAGCCTACTCGTAAGACAGTTGTTACAGGAATTGAAATGTTCCGTAAGACTCTTGACTTCGCTCAGGCTGGTGACAACATCGGTGCATTGCTCCGTGGTGTTAACCGTGAAGAAATCGAACGTGGACAGGTATTAGCTAAGCCAGGTTCAGTTACTCCACATACACAGTTCAAGGCTCAGGTTTACGTATTAACTAAGGAAGAAGGCGGACGTCATACACCATTCGTATCTAACTACCGTCCACAGTTCTACTTCCGTACAACAGACGTTACTGGTGTTATCCAGTTACCAGAAGGCACAGAATTGTGCATGCCTGGCGATAACGTAGTTATGGACGTAACTCTATTAGCTCCTATCGCTGTAGAACAAGGAACTAAGTTCTCTATCCGTGAAGGTGGACGTACAGTAGGTTCTGGTTCTATCACAGAAATCGTTAAGTAATTTAATTACTTGCATAAGGCACTCATTGAGTGCCTTTTTCTGTGCGATTTCTATGAATCAAAATTCGTAATTTGCGTTATACTATTTGTTGTAGTA
>JABZHH010000096.1:0-712 GCA_015258925.1 Atopobium sp.
GTTGCATCCCTGGCATCCGTTGCTAAGCTTCCATTCAACGACGCACAAGACGGTATTTCCAATACCTTCTCAATCATTCCTAACGCTCTTGGTAAGGGCTCCGATGTCTACTTCCACGGTAGCGAGCTAGACCTTGAGCACATCGACTTCTCTGATATGAATCTTGATATTCAGATTGAGAACAAGATTGATTGCGCCTGTGAGGCAGACCCATCCGCAGCTGAAGGTGCTGAGGATCGTAAATAACAAGCCCTGGCGAGAAGATCTATCTACACGTTTCTTCTCGCCAACAAACTCGTAAGGAGAAACACATGAAGTCCAACGAAGTAGCTTCCGAGCAGATTGACAACCTGGTAAACATGATTGATGGCTATGCCGAGAAGGGCGGTCATCACCTCAACGTTAACGTATTTACTAAGGACACGCTTCTTGATGCTCAGGCACATCCAGAGAAGTATCCACAGCTAACCATTCGCGTTTCTGGTTACGCCGTTAAGTTCAACTCCCTTACCAAAGAGCAGCAGGACGACGTTATTTCTCGTACCTTCCACGACGCTCTCTAAGGATTTCTTGTCCATGTCTTGTTCTGATACTCACATGGATCTCAATGACCCGCTCACAGTTTGTGGGCGGGTCCACTCTATTGAGACCTTTGGTACTGTAGATGGCCCTGGAACTCGCCTGGTTGTATTTACCCAGGGGTGTCCCATGC
>JABZHH010000097.1:0-707 GCA_015258925.1 Atopobium sp.
CTGCACCAGCAGGTAAGAAGTTCACGCTTGACTCCAAGGCACCTAAGGGTGGCTACCAGGAGTTCCTGATGAACGAGGCTCGTTACAGCCGACTCACCCGCGAGTTCCCAGAGCACGCAGAGAAGCTCTTCAAGGAGAACGAGGAAGCCGCAATGGCTCGCTACGATCACCTTGTCCGCCTCTCCGAGCTTTACGCTGCAGAGAAGAAGGAGCAGCCTGAGGAGTAAGGTAACTTACTTTCACGTAGCTTCAGCCGAGCCAGGACATCCTGGCTCGGCTTTTTTATGCGACATTTTTGGCGAGAAGCCCTGTGTTCTTCAAGCCCTTCTCGCGAGGTGATAAACTAGAGAGACTTTGCTCACGATGGGAGTTACTGTGGCACAAAAAAAGAGCAGACTATTTCCTGTAGCTTTTCTCGCTGCTAAAGCAACACTTGCAGCACTTAAATTGACCAACCATGAGGGCGGAACGCTGCCAGGCTTTATCGCTGAAGGCATTGATCCTGCATTTTTGGGAGACATTGCTAAGCCAGAGCAGATTGTCTTTATTACCGGCACAAACGGCAAGACAACCACCAATAACTTGCTCAACGATCTTCTCGCCGATAATGGCTACCAGACCGTTACCAACCGCGTTGGCGGCAATATTTCCAGCGGCTTTGCAAGCTCGTTTGCAAAGAACGCTACGTGGAAGGGTACGTCAAAGAC
>JABZHH010000098.1:0-685 GCA_015258925.1 Atopobium sp.
GTTTGTAAAGAGGTGGCATAATGTAGGTTAGAAGGCAGTAAGGAAATAGCCTTACACCACTTTTTGAGACGTGACTAATTCGGGGTCATTTCGGAGTCACTTCAGGGTCACTTGCATCGTTCTTACCCGCTTAACTCCCCCCCCTACAGCAAAAGACCCCCACATTCGTACTGAATGTGGGGGTCTTGCTCAATATACCGCTAGATTAGAGCTGCTTGCCAGCCTCGACCAGGTCCTTGACCTGCGCACGAACGGCGTCCAGATCCTCGTCAGAAGGAATCCAGCCGATAGCGTGAACAGGCAGTGGCATGGTGAACTCAGCTGCCTCAAGCTCGGCCTGAACCATCTTTGGTCCAAGTGGAGCCCAGCCGTAAGAGCCAAACGCAAAGCCAATACGGTGGTCATTCTTTGGAGAAAGACCGCTCATATAGGTCAGGAAGGAAGAAACGGTAGGCAGGAACTTAGAGTTCAGCGTAGGCGAACCAACGCAGACATACTTGGAATCCAAGAAATGATACATGACGTTGGAGATATGAGTCTCCTTGAGGTCGATGAGCTGGGCAGGAATGCCTTCAGCCAGAAAACCGTCCAGGAGAGCATGAGCCATCTTGTCGGTTGAACCCCACATGGAGTCGTACACAACCAGGGCTTTCTCCTCAAGCTTGCCGGTAGTCCACTCCTCGTA
>JABZHH010000099.1:0-672 GCA_015258925.1 Atopobium sp.
TGGCACACGCGATATAAAAAATCTTTTTGTCATTGATTCGCGTGTATTTTTTCGGTGTGCGGTAGAATATTATTCGCAAGCGTTTTGTCTTGCACCTGTATGTAAAGTATTGCCAAAAACTTGGTGTTTACCACGTATGGTGCACAAAGTTTGACGCGTAGAAAGGAAGCCTAATGGCTGAAGATCAGTACATGCACCTTGTTATTGTTCGCCACGGTGAGTCTGAGTGGAACAAGCTCAACCTGTTCACTGGTTGGACTGACGTTGACCTTACCGAGACTGGTCACGAGGAGGCAGCAGCTGGCGGTCGTGCTCTCAAAGAGGCTGGCTATGACTTTGATGTTTGCTACACCTCTCTGCTCAAGCGTGCTATTCACACTCTGAATCATGTTCTTGATGAGCTTGACCGTAACTGGCTTCCTGTTCATAAGACTTGGCGTCTGAACGAGCGTCACTATGGCGCACTTCAGGGTCTCAACAAGGCAGACGCCGCTGCTGAGCACGGTGAGGAGCAGGTAAAGATTTGGCGTCGTTCCTTTGATGTCCAGCCACCAGCTCTTGAGCCAGGCGACGAGCGCGATCCTCACGTTCAGGAAATGTTCCGCGATGTTCCAGCAGAGGATCTTCCTTACACCGAGTGCCTGAAGGACACCATTGCACGCGCATGGCCTT
>JABZHH010000009.1:0-38622 GCA_015258925.1 Atopobium sp.
ATCAAGGATGGACCAGGAATCCTGATTAGCGGTAATAGTGCTGTCGTGTGCCGTAACTACCTGCCTAAGCTCTGTATAAAGAGGAGAGATAACGCCGTTATTAAGATCAAGCTCGTCAGTTGAATTCTCAGAAGCATTGATAACAAGGTTGCCGCTAGAAAGAGAAGTGTACGAATACTCCTGATACACATCATCAGTAAGGTCATTATCAACAGCAAGCTGCCAGCCAGGAAGATTGAGGTACAGTCCCCTATTGGAATTTCCAGTATGAACTGAATAGCCATAATCCCTCATGGCATTCTTAATGTTGGTCAAATCAATGTAATACGCACCGCCGGTATACAGAGCATCGTTCTCCGTTGCGCTGTGGCGATCTTCATACAGGATATTGTCAACGTGAATATCACTTGCAGAAATAGTTGGCATGTAATTCCACTCGTCCTGTGGGATAGCGTAATAGCTACCGTCAGGCCTAATAATTACGCCAAGATATTTCTTATTACTGCTAAGAATGGAATTGTTTGTTCCCTCTTCCAAGACCTGCCTTGCAAACCTGACTGAAACACGAGGGTTTCCGTAAGAGGTTCTGTGATCAAGCAGGTATTGAGTAAGACCTACATAGTTGGTGCCATACAGATTAAGAGTAGAACCATTGGTAAGCGTCAAAGGAACGGTAAGTGTAATGGTTTCACCAGCAGCCAGGGTACCAGAAATAGAAATGGAACGCATCTCAGCATTGTCCTGACCAGCTGCCTGGTATGCAGCATAAGCATTAGCTGCAGGCTGAGAGCCAGAACCACCGTTCAGTCCACTAATGTTCAGGTTAATTGCAGTTGCTGCATTAGTTGACGAGAAGGTAAATCCAGTTGCACGCAAATCAGGATTAGGGCTTGAGCTGACATAGTAAGTAAGTGGCAGCTGCATAACCTCGTTTACAGAAACTGGAGATGAAGAGATGTTGGTAATCTTTACCACTGCCTGCAGATTCTGATACTTATCAATATCTACAATGGAGCGGTTCATCTGGGTAGTGTCATTATCCTTATAAGCGTAGTTAGATGTCTGGCCAGAAGCATCTGTAAAGTAAATAGAACGCTCGATAAGACCATCCGCACTCACAGAAGGAGACACGTTAGTAGTAGTGCCGTTATAGAACGAATTGTTACTTGCAGCGTATGCAATATTTGGCATAAAGATTAAAGCTGCCAAAAATGCAAACATAACAGCAAGAAAACTGCGGCCCTGCATCTTTGATGTCATAGGCGTATTCCTCCTCAGAATAAAAACTTAGCGTTATATTTTCGCATTAACACCCTGTTGAAGGAATGGAGATATTTGTTACTTACATAAAAAGAGACGTCATCTTTCGATGACGTCTCTTGACAAATCTCTAGATACGCAAAGTACTCTACTCTGCAGCCTCTTCAGTTGCCTGTGCGTTAGCCTCAGACTCAACAAGGTGAGCCTCAAGATCAGCCTCAGCCTCAGCTGCTGCTGCCTCTGCTGCTGCACGCTCCTCCTCTGGAAGTGGAGTGACCTCAATGTCAATGCCAAGGGTCTCTGCAGCTGCCTTCATAGACAGGGAGATGCGACGGCGGTCAAGATCAATCTCCATGACCTTTACCTGTACAACGTCGCCAACCTTGCAGACCTGAGATGGAGCGGTAACGTGCTGCTTAGCCATCTCGGAGATGTGGACGAGGCCCTCAACGCCGTTGCCAAGGTCAACAAATGCACCGAAGGTAACAAGCTTGGTGACAGTGCCCTCGATGATAGCGTCAACTGGGTACTTGGAAACAAGTACACGCCATGGATCCTCGGAAGTCTGCTTAAGACCAAGGGAGATACGCTCACGGTTAAGGTCAACGTCGAGAACCTGAACCTCAACCTCCTGGCCAACCTTAACAACCTCAGATGGGTGGTTAACGTGGTTCCAAGAAAGCTCGGAAATGTGAACCAGGCCGTCAATGCCGCCAAGGTCAACAAATGCACCAAACTCAACGATGGAGGAAACAGTACCCTTGAGCTTCATGCCAACCTGGAGCTTGCCCAGGATGTCCTGACGCTCTGCCTTACGAGCCTCCTCAAGAACAATACGGCGAGAAAGAACAACGTTGTTGCGGTTGCGATCCATCTCGATAACACGAGCCTCAATACGAGTGCCCATGAATGCACCAAGATCCTTGACACGACGGAGGTCAACAAGGGACGCAGGCAGGAAGCCACGGAGGCCAATGTCAAGAATCAGGCCGCCCTTAACAACCTCGATAACCTCGCCCTCAACGGTCTCACCAGCGTTGAACTTATCCTCAACTGCCTTCCAAGCACGCTCGTACTCAGCACGCTTCTTGGAGAGAACCAGACGGCCCTCTTTGTCCTCTTTCTGGAGAACAAGAGCCTCGACGTCCTCACCCAGGGAGATGACCTCTGCAGGGTTAACGTCTTTACGAATAGAAAGCTCACGAGCAGGAATAACGCCCTCAGACTTGTAGCCAATGTCTACGAGGACCTCATCGCGCTCAATCTTGACGACGGTGCCGTTGACAAGATCTCCCTCATCAAAGTCGGTGACAGTGCCGTCGATCAGGCTGTTCATTTCCTCATCGGAAATTTCATCCAAAGAGAAGATGGACGAGTTCTGAATCTCACTCAAAGGTGGACCCCTTCCAAAACGGGGCCCCGGTCAACATGGTTGCTGCCAGAGTGCCAATACGTGGGCTTCTCTACTCGGAAACTTACATGCTCTCGGGGGCCAACAGATACAGTGCATAGCTTGACGCCATACGGGCAATAGGATAGCGCTCTTCGGCTGATTAAACAAGCCAAAGAGCGCTACTTTGCACAGCTATTACGCAAGTTTTACAAAATTTCTTCAAAGTTTATTTCTTGCGAGAAGATCTTGTTGTGCTTACGCACGAAGACGGTAGCCTTCTTTCTCTACGGCAGCTCGGTACGCATCGACATCAATTGGATTTTTGCTGAGGATACGTGCCTGACCACCAGCTAGAGTAACCTGCGCCCATGTTCCCTCAATACTATCGAGAGCTCGAGTCACATGATTGACGCAGTTCTGGCAAGTCATACCACCAATCTCAAATGTTTGAACATAAGGGTAATGAGATTCATCTTTGTCTTCTGGACCATCTGCAGCAGAAACCTGCTCTGTGTTACAGGTAGTAACACCTGTTCCTTCATCAGAGCAGCAGCCTTTTTTACCTGCAGCAATTCCGTAAACACGATAAACCGCAAAACCGCAAAGCGCTACAACAGCAAGAATAACAATGATATTGATTGGTGACATACAAACTTCCCTTCTGTTGCTGTTTTACTACCCATCATTTTCTAGATTATTCAAAAAAATGATGTTTTTCTCGCCAAATTTTTCAGCAACAGCAAAATCGTAATGCAGCTTAAGCAGAAAGCTTTGCACCAAGGCCGCGAAGAGCCTCAAGAGCATCGTCATCTGGCTCAAGGTTGCAGATAAAAGTCTCAACAACGTTGACACCCTCTGCTTCAGCATTCTGCTTCCAAGTCTCCATCCAGTCGCCGGTTCCCCAGTCGTAAGAACCAAAGAGAGCGGTTGGCTTCTGACCAAGCTTGCCAGCGCAATCGTTGAAGAGCTCCTCAAAATCAGGATCAAGCTCCTCATCACCCATAGCAGGGCAACCAAAAGCAAATGCATCGTACTGATCGCACATATCTGCAGAGAACTCAGAAGACTCAATAGCCTCGGTGTCTGCAGCACTTGCAAGCTCTTTTGCCATTGCCTCAGTATTGCCCGTCATGGACCAATACACAACTGCTACTTTACTCATACATTTCCTCCTTCTGTGTCCAGGTTCCCCCTGGAAAACTACACATTACTTTCAATACCTCAACAAGAAATTCAAGCACACCCCTTATGCAACCTGACATTTCTTGGTATTGCCATACGATGAGAGAATCTGCGCTAAAGATTCCCCTTGATAAAAACGATGCTTACACTGGTCTTCTGCATCTTTAAGTCTCTCGAGGCGAAGGCGAGTTTCTTCCGTGTTGTCATAGACTTTCCAAGCACCAGTAAAAAGCTCAGACTGTCCATTCATAAAGCCCTGAACATCAGCAAGTGGATAGCCCAGTACCAGTCCAATCTCGTGCGGAAACGCGGCTTTTCTTGCGTGAAAAGCAAAAATTCTTGAACGCATGCTCTTCATCAACGCCTGCACTGACTCAGTGGAATGGCCAAAGGCAGCCAGAAACTCACAGTGCTCTGATTTGGCGAGAATATCCCCAACAAGCTCAGGTCTATAGGCAACAAACGTCACCTTTCCGCCAGAAATAGCAGAGGTAGCAAGGAGTGTGACCCCAAACAGTGAGAGCTCGTGAGTAGCGTTGCATAGAAATGCCCTCAGTGTTGGATCGGCGCAAATGAGACTTGTGCATGAACTGCAAGACTTGTGGGACGTGAATGAAAAGAGCGCAGCCGGCTTAACGTGAGCAATAACACCAGCAGCACAGCGAACAAATGTTGTAGCAAAATCGTGACAGAGCTCGGGAGTATACGCTCTCGCACCCTCATTGATAACAGGCTTTTTATCAGCGGAATAGGTATAGGGAGAAGGAACGTCTAGGAGCGATGAATTCTCAAAAGAAGTAAGACAATCCATACCGTACTTGCTCCCTTCTTAAAAATGCGCCGTCGACTAAAAGGGAGCCGACGGCGCCTGGATTCCGGACCCTTGGAGAGGGGAAAGGTTCCGGGCTGATAAAGCAATTTTGTTAGAACTAGCTCCTGTTATATAAAAACCTTAACAAGTTAACCTCTTCTAACTATTTAAAGTGTAAGCCATAGCTAACTAAATGCAAGAGAAAACTCAAAATATTTTTACTTTTTGACAGAAAAAAGCTCTCGCCTCTTACGAATAAGAAACGAGAGCTCTAACGCGATCTAAAAACACTTTGTTGACGCACAAGTGCGTTCTAAGCAATCTGTCCTTCAGTCAAGAGCATCTTTACCTCAGAAGGAACATTAGGGTTATGAGCTGCGGTGGTAAGTAGTGACCTTGTGTTTGCAAGCGTTACCATAAGTGTCAGAAGATTGTGCATATATGCAGCAGCACTTACGGTAATAAGACCTGCAACGCCTGCAGCAATGAAAGAGCTGTTCAGCGCAACAATCGTACGATAGTCGGCGTGAATCCTCTTCATTACCTGCTGGCCTAAAAGACGCATGATTACCAGCGATTCAAGCGAATCATTCTTAATCGAAATATCCGCAACTGCGCGAGCAATATCAGTTGCATCAGACAGAGCCAGTGAAACATCAGATACGGCTAGTGCAGGTGAATCGTTAATACCATCGCCTACCATTGCAACGGTGTAGCCCTCCTGCTGGAACTTCTTAACATACTCGCACTTATCCTCTGGGAGAATCTGTGCCACATAGTCATCAAGACCAAGCTTCTTAGCAACACTTGCTGCAACGTTTTCTGAGTCGCCAGTCAACATAACCATACGCTTAACACCAAGAGCACGGAGCTGCGTAATAGTTGCTGCTGCATCTTCCCTTACAGGATCGGTAATACAAATTGCTGCAATAAGTTTTGAATCCTCGGACATAAAGATAATGGACGAGGTTGGAGCAATCTGTGCAAGGTCGTCTTGAATTCCCTCGGGCATTGGGGTCTTCTCGTCATCAAAAATGAAGTGAGCTGAGCCAATGCAGACCTCTTTGTCGTTAACCTTGGTACGAATACCGTGAGCAACAACATACTTAACCTCTGCGTGGAACTCGTCATTGTGCTTGAGGCCACGTACCTTTGCCTCGTTCACAATTGCTCGAGCCATGCTGTGTGGGAAGTGCTCCTCAATACATGCAGCAAGACGCAGAAGCTGGTCCTCGGTGCGACCACAGAAGCTGACAATACACTCAACATGTGGAACTGCCTTTGTCAGCGTACCGGTCTTATCAAAGACGATAAGATCAGCAGCAGCGATCTTCTCGAGGTATTTTCCGCCCTTAACCGTCATGCCAAACTTAGCTGCCTCATCCATTGCGCTACCCACTGCAACAGGAGTGGAAAGCTTAATGGCGCAGGAATAGTCAACCATAAGAACGGTCATAGCCTTAGTGATGTTTCGGGTAATGCCCCAAATACCAAAGAAGGCAAGGAAGCTGTAAGGAACCAATGCATCAGAAAGGCGCTCTGCCTTAGACTGTGCGCCAGCCTTAAGCTCAGCAGACTGCTCAACCATATCAACAATATTGTCGATACGAGACATTCCTGGAGGAGCAGTGACGCTTACCATAAGGTCACCATCTTCAAGAGCGGTGCCTGCGTAAACGGTTGAACCAGGCTCTTTGGTAACAAGGCGAGACTCACCTGTCATGGCGGCCTCGTTCATCTGGCCAATGCCTTCAACAACTTTGCCGTCAACAGGAAGAACGCCACCAGCGCGCTGGTGCAAAATCATACCCTTCTCAACCTCAGAAAGGGCAATCATAACGTCCTTGCCGTCAATACGAGCCCAGACGTTCTCAGAACGAGTGATTAGGCCATCACGAAGTGCAAGACGTGCTCGGCTTGCCACGTGGTTCTCCATAGCAGCAGACAGCTCAAGCAAGAACATGACCGTAGATGCATCTGCCCACTCATTTCTTAGAATTGAAGTGGTGATAGCAGTTGCGTCCAAAACCTCAACGGTCAGCTCTTTCTTAAACAGGCGCTTAACGCCTTCCACGACAAATGGAATGGCGCGGAGAATAACGTAAGCGTAGTTAGCAACTGCAGGCAGTGGCAAAAAACGTATAATCCAGCGGCGTGCGAATGTGGTCACAACCTCCATCTGGAAGCGATTGTTCTCAAGAGCCATCTCAATTGAGCTACAGAAGTCCTCAAGACCTGCCTCTTCTTCTCGTGGCAAGTTCAAGACATCAAAAGCGCCAACAGCTGCAAGTACCTGATCTCTCTTGAGAGGGTCAAACCTTAGCAAGAGAGAACCGTTTGCCATGTGAACTTCAGCGTGACGAACTCCGTCAACACGCATCAGCTCATAGGAAATACCACGGGCTTCAGCCTCATCAATATGACCCAGGTCGCATTTTGCACGAATGCGACCTGAGATTTCATTAGTAATTGTGAAGCGCATGAATTATGCCTGTGCGCCCTCTGCGTCGACCTGCTTGGTAACCTCAGCGCGGATACCCTCCTCGAGCTCAGCAAGGCGAGCGCGAACTGCAGCGTCGATCTTGGACTCACGGCGAGCCTCAGCAACAACGTCGTTAGCCTCGTCAACAACATTCTGAGTCTCTGCGGAAACGCGGTCAGTGACGCGAAGGCCACATGCAGTTGCCTTGACAGCTGCCTTGTGAAGAGTGCCGTTAGAAGCAAGACCAGCAACAACGCCAGCAAGTGCAGCGCCACCGGCTGCGAGACACCAATTGTTCAGTTTCATAAAAATCCCCCATCTGCTTTTTGCAAATTAATCGGTTAATGACCTATTGAAGATAAAATTATTATACGAAAAAAACAAGTGAAAATCATTACTAATTAGTTATCCTAATAAAACAATTGCACACAAGTAATTTCTTACCTGCGAAAACGTTTCCTATGGTTAGCCATGGTATACATATAAATTTTGTGAAGATGCCGCTCTGAGGCGTTACTTAAATTATTGATATTTGTTCGTATAGGTTAACAACTAAATGAAAATAACAACTATTCTGTGTCGTTACTATGAAAAATAAATTGCGTACAATTTATTTGTGTTAAGCTAATCCAAGCGGGGTACACTACCCAATACACAAAGCCATCCAATGCTCGGACAATCCGTGGCTCGTTGAAAGGAACATCATGGCAAACACCAACATCTATGACCTCTCCGTAGAAGAGCGTGACGGCTCCGTAACTTCCCTCTCCTCTTTTGATGGAAAGGTTCTTCTGATTGTCAACACTGCAACTGGTTGCGGCTTTACCCCACAGTACGAAGATCTTGAGCGCATTTATGCCGCATACAAAGATCAAGGCTTTGAGATTTTAGACTTCCCTTGCAATCAGTTTGCAGATCAGGCTCCAGAGTCCGATGAAGAGATTCACCAGTTCTGTACTATGAAATTTGGTACCAATTTCCCACAGTTCAAGAAGGGCGACGTCAACGGAGAGACCGCAAACCCTCTCTTTGAGCGTCTTGCAACAGCCTTCCCCTTCCAAGGCTTTGGTAAGGACATCAAGGCTCTTGCGCTGGACAAATTTGCGAAGGCAAACAACAAGAAGTTTGGTGACAAGGCTTATATCATGTGGAACTTCACTAAATTCCTTGTAGACCGCCAGGGAAACGTTGTTGCACGCTTTGAGCCAACCACCGATATGGCAGAAGTTGAGTCTGCAATTAAAGACCTACTTGCGTAAGGCGAGAGGACCGATTTACTCATGAGTTCTTCTCAAAAAGAAATACAGTCCGTTGCAGCCGCTAGCACTTTTGCTAGCGGCTCTTCTACACTCGACAACTCCCCCGATATCCCCGAGCTTCTCCTCAAAAACCAGCTCTGCTTCCCGCTCTACAGTGCCTCAAAAGAAGTGGTGCGAAGGTATACTCCGCTACTTAAGCCCTTTAATCTAACGTATACACAATACATTGCCATGATGGCGCTTTGGGAGCATGAATCCTTGGATGTCAAAACCTTAGGTGAGCTTTTATTTCTTGATTCAGGCACCTTGACTCCACTTCTCAAAAAGCTTGAGGAGAAGAGCCTTGTACTGCGTCAAAAAACAAACAAAGACGGACGTCAGCTAATTGTTTCTCTTACCCAAAAAGGCAAAGACCTTAGGCGAGAAATGCAAATAGTCCCACATCAGATTGGCTCATGCGTTAATCTCTTGCCCGAAGAAAGCGCTGAGCTTAAACGATTGCTTTTAAAGGTTCTTTCTAACGTTACAGAAAGCTAGATTTATTATGACCCAATCACAGGTAACTATAACCTCTTCTGAACGTGAAACCGCCATTGTACGCACTAGCGCCATAGGCATTACAGCCAATGTTGCACTTGCGGCATTCAAAGCAGCTGTAGGCATTTTATCTAACTCAATTGCCGTTACTCTTGATGCGGTGAACAATCTCTCCGATGCAATTTCATCAATCATCACCATTGTTGGAACCAAACTCTCTAACAAAAAAGCTGATCGCGAGCATCCTTTTGGTCACGGACGCATCGAATACATCACTACAACAGTAATTGCTGCAATCATTATGTATGCAGGTATTTCTTCACTTATTAAATCTATCCAAGACATCATGGATCCTGTTACTCCAGACTATAGTCCCCTGTCTTTAGTCATCATTGCAGTAGCTGTTCTCGTAAAGATTATTTTGGGTCACTACGTCCGCTCTGTAGGCAATCGCGTAAACTCCGACACCCTTATTGCATCGGGTTCAGATGCACTTTTTGACGCTACACTCTCCACTTCTGTTTTAGCAGCTGCTCTTATTTTTATCTTTACGGGGATTAGCATTGAGGCATACGTAGGCATTGTTATCTCTGTGTTTATCATTAAAGCTTCAATTGAGCTGTTACAGGGCTCCATTAAAGAAATTATTGGCATGCGTCCTGATGCAGCTCTTTCAACACTTATTTACAACATTGTGAAAGAGGATCCAGACGCAGAAGGCGTCTACGACCTTATTATCCACAGCTATGGCCCAGATAAATTTGTTGGCTCATTCCACACTGAGGTTCTTGATACCACTTCAGCTCTTGAGATTGATACGATGACTAGGCGTCTGAGTACAGAGATTTACAAGCAGACATCAGGCAAAATAATCATTGCTGCTATTGGTATTTATGCGAGAAACACCACCGATAATCGCATTGTAAAGATGCGCACTGAAGTAACTGAAATGGCTTTAGCTCATGAAGGTGTTCTTCAAGTTCATGGTTTTATTGCTGACATTGAAAATCAATTTATGGCCTTTGATGCAGTCATTGAGTTTGGCTATGACGGTAAGCAAATTGTCCACGATATTATTCATGAAGTAGAGGCAGCCTACCCTGATATGAACGTCTCGGTTCTTTTGGACCGCGATACAAGCGATCTTTCTGAACATGAAGAAGACAGAGACTTGCACTAAAAGCAAGTAAATACATCCTAAAAAAGGGGCGAGCCGCTGACACCCAGAGTCAGCGGCTCGTGTTCTACGCTCGCAAGAAAGGGAGAGGGTCTTTCTTCGAGCTACGGGAACCTGAATAAAGCAAGCAACTAAATTGCTTAAAAACATAGTAAGTTAACCGAGGGAAACTTACAAGAATTTTTTCAGTTTTTTTATCTAATTTCGTAAACTCTACAAAAAGTTAGACTAAGTTTACATATCTATGGATTTTTATCTTATATCAAGAAAGTCCGAGATAAACATAAACAAAATCCCCCGCACCGAATTGGTGCGGGGGATCAGGTCAGCATACTCAGCTAGTAGTAGCTTATGCCTTTGCAACCTCGGTAAGGTTGGTTAGGATCTTATCGTCCTTCTTATCCCACTTTGGAGCTGGACGGAAGAGCTGGAAGAGAATTGCCGCCAAGAAGATGAAGGCAATAACAGTCCACACACCAAAGGAACCAAGGACAAAGAACTCCCAGAACTGATTGATCATCAGGCCAACAATCCATGCAAATACGCACTGATAGCCAATAGCAAACCAGAACCACTTAGAGTCGTTCATTTGTCGACGAATAGAACCTACTGCAGCGAAGCAAGGTGCGTCAAGCATATTGAATGCAACAAATGCACACATTGCACCAACGTGGAGGATACCACCAGCATCAGTAAACATACCAGCAAAGCCAGACCACATAGTGACAGACTTCTCACTTGCATCGCCAAGGCCATAAAGAACGCCAAAGGTGGAAACAAGATTCTCTTTTGCAATCAAAGCAGAAATAGAAGCTACAGTTGCCTGCCAATTTCCAAATCCAAGTGGAGAGAAGATAAATCCAATAGAACCGCCAATAGCAGCAAGCAAAGAAAAGTCCATAACATTATCAGGAGCACCCTGAATACCTGGGAGATAGCCGAATACTCCATTTGCGCCGTCCCAGTTAGCCCAGCCAAAATTGGATAAAACCCAAATTCCAATTGCTGCAGCAAAAATAATGGTACCAGCTTTAATAATATACGCAGAAATACGCTCCCAAACATGCATTGCCCAAGACTTAAGAGAAGGCATGTGATAATCAGGAAGTTCCATGACAAATGGTGCTGGCTCTCCCTCAAAAGCCTTAGTCTTCTTTAGCATGATTGCAGAAATAACAATCATAGCTACACCCAAGAAATAAAAGGCTGGGGCAATCCACCAAGCAGTAGTTCCTCCAATAAGAACACCCATAATCAAGGCAATAATAGGCTGTTTTGCCGAACATGGAATCATAGTGGTAAGCATAATCGTCATGCGACGATCTTTCTCATTTTCAATAGTACGAGTAGAAAGAACGCCAGGAACACCACAACCAGAGGAGATAAGAAGTGGAATAAAAGACTTACCTGATAGACCAAAACGACGGAAGACACGGTCCATAACAAAAGCAACGCGGCTCATATATCCGCAGTCTTCCAAGAAACACAACATAACAAACAAGACAAACATCTGTGGAATAAAGCCAAGAACAGCACCTACGCCGCCGATAATACCGTCAACTACAAGACTGGTGATGACGGGGCTTGCGCCAGCACCCTCAAGAGCGCCGCGAGCAAGCGTAGGAATACCAGGGACATACATGCCGTACTCAGATGCCTCTGGCTCAGTAGCAGCGCCTTCAACAGCGGTCTTGAAGCCCGCAGCAGTTACGCCGCCCAGAGTCTGAAGTTCTTGACCTTCAGCAAGAATTGGGTTGCCGTTTGCGTCAAGCTGAAGAGGATTGTCGTCAGTATCAACGAAGTTGCCATCCTCATCATGAACTGGTGCGCTCAGAGCAACGACGCTCTTTTTAGAAGCTTCGTTCTCAAAATTAGTAATAGCGTCAGAATCCCACTGTTTAGCCGCGATTGCAGCACGAACCTCAGTGGTATCAATACCGGCCTCGTCTGCTGCATTGAGATATGCGTCAATCTGGTCGCCATAGTGGTGAGAGTCAAAATCATCTTTTGCCTGACTATACTCTGCATCTCCGATGCCCAATACGTGAAAACCTTTGTCAAACAGATTGTCGTTGACCCAGTTGGTAGCATTGATACCAACTGTAGAAATAGAGATAAAATACACCAGGGACATTACAATAACAAAAATTGGAAGACCCAGAATACGGTTAGTAACAACACGGTCAATCTTCTCGGAAGTACTCAGTTTTTTAGGTGCTTTCTTGACGCAAGCTGCCATTACGCCAGCAATCCACTCATAACGGTCAGACGTAATGATGGACTCAGCATCATCGTCGCGGGACTGCTCAACTGCAACAATAATCTGCTCAAGCTCTGCGGTCTTCTCGGCAGAAAGGTTAAGAGGAGCAATTGCATTTACATCGCGCTCAAAGACCTTAATGGAGTACCAACGAGAAAGAGTTGCAGGAGCAAGACCCTCGATTGCAGCAGCAATCTTGCCAAGAGCCTCTTCTACCTCTGGGGAGAAGCACTTAACGCCCTCAGCAGGAGTTCCCTCCTGGCCAGCCTTAATTGCAGTCTTTACCAGAGTGTCAATGTTCTTGTTACGAAGTGCAGAAACCTCAACAACCTCAACACCAAGCTGCTTGGAAAGCTCCTTGGTATCAATGACGTCACCGGACTCCTTGAGCAGGTCAACCATGTTAAGACCAAGAACAACAGGGCGGCCAGCCTCAAGAATCTGAGTTGTCAGATAGAGATTTCGCTCCAGGTTGGTAACATCGAGAAGGTCAATAATGGCGTCTGGACGCTCATTAATGAGGTAGTCACGAGATACCTGCTCCTCTGGTGAATATGGAGACAGAGAGTAAATACCAGGAAGGTCGACAAAGGTGACGTCCTTATCGGCACGCCAATTTGCCTGCTTCTTCTCAACGGTAACGCCTGGCCAGTTGCCGACGTAGCCGTTTGAGCCCGTAAGCTCATTGAATAGGGTGGTCTTACCGCAGTTTGGGTTACCTGCAAGACCAATAATAGTCTTTTGTGCCATTAGGCTTCCTCTACCTTGTGAACATCTACTACTTCAATGCTTGCAGCTTCATCCTTGCGGATAGAAAGCTCGTAGCCACGAACTGTGAGCTCAATTGGGTCTCCCAGTGGTGCTACTTTCTTGACGTAAACCTCAGTGCCCTTAGTAAGGCCCATGTCCATGATGCGACGTTTCACGGCGCCTACACCCTTTAGCGCAGCAACCGTGCAACTCTCCCCCACCTTAACTTCTTTCAGAGTTGCCATAACCTTCCTTTCATCGAAACACGTATTAAAAGCCGCGGGTTTTACCAGCGGCGCAATACAACAAAGTGTTTAGAGCGGAGAAACCATGATGTGCGACGACATCTGACGGTTCAGTCCAAGTCGTGCACCCTTAACGCTAACAATAACGTCGCCGTTGACTCGTGAAATAACCTTTACCTCGGCGCCCTCAACAAAACCAAGTGTTGAGAGGTGCTGGCGAAGATCAGAAGCACCCTTAACCGTTACGATCAACGCAGTCTCTCCCTCACCAAGCATGGCAAGAGGAAGAACTGGACCAGAATTCGCAGGACCCTGTGAGGTCTTTTCTGTATCCATGCATCCCCCAAAATAACGTAGGCAAACTAAGTTTGCTCTTTCGAACTTTTACTTCATTAGTATCAACTAAAAGTTAAGGTAATTCAACTTTCATTTAATAATTAAAATAAAAATAAGGCGAGAAACTCTGTCTACCAGTGGTTTCTCGCCTTGTAAATATTGCAACTTTATTTCAGGTAATCCTAGTTTTACGTAAACATAAACGATTGTTTGCTCAAGCTTACGGCAAGCGGTGTAACATCAGCCCGTATTCTGCAGACCTGCGGCAACACCAGACACGGTGCACAAAATCAAATACGTAATGTTTGCACGTTCCTCTGGAGTAAGCATGTCATCCCTTATACGAAGCTCAGACAGGGCATGCACCTGCGTAACCGAGAGAATATTAACAAATGGCAGACGCAGGCGGATAACAGGACCAAGCACACGACGGTTCTCCAACGGCCACTTATTTCCCGTAATATTCAGCACCCACTTACGTGTGAGAGCCATCTCGGAAAGAACCATCTCTGAAAGTTCAGAACGATCGCCTAAGGCCAGGTAAAGCCTTGCAATACGAGCGTCAATCTTGGAGATAGACATCTCAATGTTGTCAATAAACGTGGTGAACAGTGGCCATTCTTTGTATGCTTCACGGAGGCGCTCGATATCCCCCACCGCCTCGCAGGCACTACCCAATCCGTACCAAGCAGCCAGGTTGATACGAGCCTGTGACCACGAGAAAATCCAGGGGATAGCACGCAAGTCATCAAGAGACTTAGCGCCCAGACCGCGTTTTGCAGGTCTTGAACCAATGGGAAGAAGACCAATCTCTGTCAAAGGGGTAACAACCGAGAACCACTCAGCAAAGCCATCGGAGTGAATGAGCTCCAAGAAGCGCTGCTTGGAGGCTTTATCAAGCTCAGAAGCGAGCGAAGCAAACTTCACGTCTGTCTGGGTGTTCTTCTGCTCAATAGAAGGTGCCATCTGAAGCAGTGTTGCTCCAGCAACAGACTCTACGTGACGACGAGCAAGTGTTGGGTCACCATAGCGAGCAAAAATAACTTCTCCCTGCTCAGTAAGTTTAAAGCGACCGTTGACTGAGCCTTTGGGCTGAGAAAGAACAGCACGATTTGCAGGACCACCGCCACGACCAACTGCACCGCCACGGCCATGCATCAAGATGAGGTCAATGGAGTTCTTCTCTGCCCACTCTGCCAAAGCAGCCTGGGTCTTATGCAGTACCAACGTTGCCGTAGTTGGTCCCTCGTCCTTTGAGGAATCGGAATAGCCCAGCATAACCTCAAGCTTGCGGTCTGTCTGAGCAAGACGTGCCTGTACCTCAGGAAGCTGAATTACCTGGTCAAGTGTAGCAACAGCGTTCTCAAGGTCTTCAATTTGCTCAAAGAGTGGAATAACGTCTAGTACAGGAACGTCTTCTTCATTTGCAAATGCAAGACGTGCAAGCTTATAGACATTCTTAACATCCTGAGCAGACTGCGTAAACGAAATAATATAGCGACGAGCAGCGTTAATGCCGTTCTTCTTTTGAATTGATCCAATGGAGCGGAAGGTGTCTAGCACCTCCTGCGTCATAGCATCAAGTTTGGCGGGTTTCTCGGCAGTTGAGGGGTGTGCCTCAATATCTGAAAGCGCACGCTTGTGCACCAAAGAGTGCTGACGGAACTCCATCTCTACCAAATGGAAGCCAAAAGTTTGAGCCTGCCAGATAAGCTTTTGAACAGGACCGTAGGCAATACGGAAAGCCCCTGCTTGAGCCAGTGAATCCTGAATAACGCGCAGATCAGCAATAAACTCTTCAGCGTTTTGATACATCAGGTCAGCATTGCGCTCAATGGTGGCGCTGAGTCGTCCAGAAATAACGCGCATTGCCGCACGGTGCAACTCAGACCCAGCCTTATCAATAGCCCTAGAGGTCAGGGCCTGGCTCATTTCTACCTGCTGTGCCCAAAGATTGACAAGCGCAGGCGAAGCTGGAGTAGAAATACCATCAAGCGTCAGGCCTCGACTGACTTCCTTGGTAGCCCGAGCCAGTGCCTGCAGTACGTGTACACGGTACTTCTCGGCAACTTGGCGAGAAACCAGAGCGGTAACATTAGGGTTACCGTCGCGGTCGGAGCCAATCCAGCTACCTGGACGGAAAAATGGTGGGCAGACAGGCGACACACAACCAGCGTTTTCTCCCAGCACCCAGTTATCAAAGCGGCGATATACCGAAGGAACCATCTCAAAAAGGGTGGTATCAAAAATGTTGAGGACAGTATCTGCCTCCTCCAAAGGAGTTGGCTTTTTATGACCGATAGGAGACGTACGGAATAGGCCATCAATCTCTTGCAACATGCGACGCTCGTTTTCCACACGAGCAGGACCACCAAGCCTCTGACGCTCATCAAGAAGCTCTGAGATGGTGCGGATTCGGCGCTCAACGTTTTTACGACGAGCCTCGGTTGGATGCGCAGTAAAGACGGGGTGGAACTCAAGACGATTAAGACGTGCTTTTGCCTCTTCTTCACCGCACTCGTCAATAAGCTGTCTATATGCAACAGTTATCTCGTTGATAGGATCTTCTGCAGAAGATGGATCAACAGAAGCCTCACGAGAACGCAGGCTGGTAACGCGATAATTCTCTTCACAAAGATTTGCTAAGTGGAAGAAAGTTACAAATGCGCGCATGAGAAGCACAGAATCTTCCATGCTTAGGCTGTCAATGGTAGAAGCAAAACGCAGAAAAGCATTAAGCGATTCCTTCTCTGAATCTACTTTGAGTACCGCATTGATTGCCTCAAGCAGCAAAGGTGCGCGAGTTGTAGACAAATCATCTGGTCCAGCTTTAATTGCCTCAACCAACAACGTGTCAAAACTAGTAAGAAGATCTGGATTGTACTCAGCAAGCACTTTTCTTACCAAACGCAAAAAGAAGGTAAGGTTATCGCGCAGAGGAGCTGGCGCTTTAAGCGCTTGAATAAGGGTACGAGCAGCAGCAATCTCATTCCCGCGTCGTTCAAGAAGCGACTGAGCTACTTCAGGAGTTGTTGCACCATCGATGGGTTTCTCGTCAAAAGAAGCATTGCTGGACTCTAGATTTGAATCTTGAAGATTGCCTGCCATGCTCATCCTTTCCCACATGACTCTGAATACATAGTATCTACCATACTCTTTTGTAACAATCTTCGTACGATTGTTTGTCAATCTGTTACCTAATGTACATCGTGGACTACAATCGATATAACAAATAAAAATTGATATATCAAAATTTCTGGCCACGCTAAAGAAGATTTTAGGTTTTACATGCTCAATCCATTCAAGAAAAGTCGTACTGCGTACAACAATTCTTCCGTACATAAGCAGGTAGAGCGTCTTCGCACACCTCGCTATGAGCTTGATGACTCGCGCACAAACGGGGGTCAACCTGGCATTGTGGTTACATGGTGGACCAGGCTTCTCTCTGCCGTGGTCTCTGGCGATATTGCTAATCAAGACGAGCAATACTTGGCACATCAAACGTCCCAGGATTATCTCTTCAATGCACTTGGACAAGGTGCCTGGGGCGCACTTTTCCCGCTTTTAACTGTTGTTTGCTCCCAGCTTGTTGGCATTGAACAAGCAGGACTTTTCTCCATGGCATTTGTTGTGGCAACGCTTTTGTTATTTATTGCCCAATACGGTGTTCGCACGTATCAAGTTTCCGACATAGCTGAACAACGTAGTTTTTCTGATTACCAGATTCAACGCGCAGCTACCGTTATTGTCATGGTGATAGCAGGTCTTATTTGGTGCTTCTTTAAAGGGTACACCGAGCCCATGTTTTCTATCTGCACGGGAGCTTTGCTTTTTAGGGCAGTTGACGGTATGGCTGATGTCTACGAAGGTCGTCTTCAGCAAAAAGACAAGCTCTACCTCGCAGGACTCAGTCAGGCTCTTAGGTGTAGTGCCAGTTTTATTCTCTTTACTGCTGTGTTGTTTGTTACCAGAAATCCTGTATGGGCAAGCTGGAGCATGGGTATTTGTGCCCTTATCACCCTGGTATTTGTTTCTGCTCCCCTAGCCATTCTTGAGACCGATAAAAGCGTGCGCATCAAACTTGCAAACATCAAAGATATCTTTGTACAGTGCTGGCCTCTCTTTTTAGCACTTTTCCTCTACAACCTTATCGATTCGCTGCCAAAGTTTGCCATGGAAGGCACACTTTCTTACAGCAATCAGTTGTACTTCAACGCACTTTATTTCCCAGCTCACACTATTTTGATGATCTCTACGCTCATCTACAGGCCACAGCTCTTCAAACTTGCTAGTTTGCTAGAAACCTCAATTCATAATCCGGCTAATAAGAAACGCTTTGGCGTAATGGTACTTGCAATGTTTGGAGCCATTGCCGTAGTCACCATTGGTACTGCTGCATTTGTCGAGTTCATTGGCATTCCTCTTAACGGCTTCTTATATGGCGTTGATTTTGAGCAATATCGTGGACTTGCACGTATTATGGTGGCCACGGGTGGACTTTGTGCTGCAATTGACTTTTTATACCAGCTCATCACGATCATGCGAGTTCAAAAAGCCGTTACGCGCGCGTACCTCATTTCATTTGCTGTATCCATCCCCATTATCTGGATGATGGTCAGCTTTACGGGTCTTAACGGCGCAGTTATTGGAAGCTTCTCCTCTATCCTTATCCTCTTCTTACTGCTTATCAGCGAATACGCCGTAGCACGCCTAAAGAGCTAACCAACGTGGTCAAGACTGAAGAGCCATAAACTACCCCGTTTTCTAACGCAAAATCCCTCTGCTCCATACATTGGAACAGAGGGATTTTTGTTCATAAGGCGAGAAAACCTACTGCTTGACGGATTTCTCGGCAACGATCTTAGAAGGAGCAAGCGCCGCCGATAGTGCAAGCAGCTGCAGCGGAACCATCGTCTGAGTCATCGTTTGAACCAGAAACATGGAAGACCTCGGAAAGGTAGTTGATGATGTCGCCGGACTCATACATTGCCTTGCCATCAATGAACAAACATGGGACCTGACGCTTACCGCCAACCTCAATAAGGCGCTCGCGAGCTGCGTCATCAGCAACGATATCGTGCATAGGAAGCTCAATGTTGTTCTGCTCCATAAAGGACATGACCTTGTGGCAGTATGGGCAGGTTGGCTTATAGAAAAGCTCAAGATTCTGAGTAGCCATAAAAACTCCTTTTGTTAGTAATTACTACTACTTTGTCTATACCCATCACGTTGCAGTTGTTTCACATGGATTTAGATAGGCATAAAAATAGCCGCACAAGGCGGCTATTAGTAGTTGATGGTGCCAGCAACCAGGATCGAACTGATGACCCCCGCTTTACGAGAGCGGTGCTCTACCAACTGAGCTATGCTGGCGTGCAAAAGCGCGCTAACAACTATACGGGGAAGCCCTGTATTATTCAAGCAGAAATACTAAAGAAGCCCGAGAACACCACGAACAAGGCGCTCAAGATCATTTGCGTACTTCTCAGATGCCTCTTGAACACTCTTATGCGTAGTTCCGTGAGCTCCAGCTGGATTTGCTGCAAGCGTCAGGGCTAACACGTTCATATCAAGAGCGCGGGCCATAATGACTTCAAGAGCTGTAGAAACGCCAACGTATGAAACGCCAAAGCTACGAAGCATAGCAACCTCTGCTGGAGTCTCAAAGTTTGGTCCCAAAAGACCAGCAAAAACGCCCTCGTTGAGCTCAATTTTGAGGTCATCCGCTACGCCGCATGCAAGCGTTCTTAGATAAGGCGAGAAGGCATCATTCATATCTACAAATGGGGTCTCGACATCGCGAAGGCCTGCCCACTCTGCAAGCGGATTGGTTCCAGTGAGGTTAATCTGATCAGTAATAACGCCAAGGCCAGTCTTTGCGTTTCCAGAAACAGCACCTGTTGCACCTGCAAAAATAATGTCTTTGCAGCCCAGGTGATGGGCATGCTGAACAAGAGAGGTTACCTCAGCTGCAGAATAACCCTGATAGAGATGTACGCGACCAGGATAAACAACTACAGGCACGCCGTCGATAGTACCAATAGTTGCCTCAAAGCTGTGACCAGCCATAGGAGAAGCGTCAACAGGGAAACCTGGAATGTCACGATAATCAATACGACGGACTGGCTTTACCAAATCAGCAAGATGACCAAGTCCGGTTCCCAAAATAAGAGCAACAGGATGCTCAACAGATGGGCTTACATTCTCAATGGTTTTCTCGGTAACCACGCAAATCCCCTCCTCTAAGAGGTGACGAGTAAGTGTTCCCTCGCCAGAAACAAGCTTTCCTGAGTACGTACCATCATAAATCTCATGCACGCCACAAGACGGGCTCTTTGCCTTCAAAACGGCGAGCGTGATATCAGAAGACGTAACGGCACTAAGAGCAATCTTAGAGCCACGTTCAAAGTCCTCGGTGACATCTGAGCCATCCTTGAGCCAAACACGTCCTTCTCGCTGTTCCGCGGGCGGACGAGGCACAGGAAGACCTGAGGAAGTCTCGGGGCAAATCTTTGTGACGTTTACTTTTTCTGCCAGCTTTTGTACTGCAGAAACAGGCTTGGCCCCTCCGTCATATCTGACGGGGAGGCCAAGTAAACAAGCGCTAATAGCAACTTTCATTGCTTTTCAGATCCTAGAGAGCAAGAGAGTAAACAGCAATAGATGCCTTACCAAGAATCTCGTTGATCTTCTGTGACCACTCCTGAGAAGCCTTGCTTGCAACAGCAGAGTACTTGCTCATTGCAACCTGATAAGCGGTCTGAGCAGCTGCATAAGAAGCAGAGTCTTTGGAGATTGAATAAGCAGAGAGCTGCTTGTAGTAATCGCCGTCCTGGGAAGCCCAAGTGTTGTTCGTAGCATCCCACTCATCGCCAGCAAGACCAATGATGTACTGAGCGTACTCCTGACTTGTGGTCTCAGAGTTGCCATCCTCAGGTGCAGTTGGAGCCTGTGGAGCATCTGGAAGCTTAGTAGTCAGAACTTTATCACGATACTTCTTCATGATGACAGCATCATTGATGAGCTTCTTAGCAACATCTTCAGAGAGCTTGTATGCAGAAGCAACCTGGCTGACATCAGTAGTCTTGAAGTTGGTCTGCATGTAATCACTGACCTCTTGATCTGAAACGGAAATACCCTGGCTCTGAGCCTCAGCAACAACAAGAGCATTACGAACGTAACCAATGATCTTATCGGCTGCTGGAACAGCGTAGGTGCCGTCAGACTGCTTTGCTGCGTCAAGACCGGAAGTGTTCTCAATAACCTCACGAGCAGTTACTTCTTTGGTCTGACCGTTGTAGGTATAAGAAGCAATAGGAGTGTTGAGCTCACCCTCAGAAAGTGTGGTGCGACCGTTCAAAGAACCAGTAGCTCCGCCACCGCCCAGAAGGAAGCGACCGATGACAATACCAAGAGCAAACAATACAACTGCGCCTACTCCGATAAAGATCTTTGAGTTCTTTTTTACATCAATAGATGGCATATCCTTGCCTTTCATCGCTTAATGCAACTATGCGTACATAATACAAACCTGTAGTTTACTCTTATTAGCATGCATAAAACATACAACCAGTAAACTCCCCCGTTTGCACACAGTCGTTTACATGCAAAACAAACTATTTGGTAGCTGCAACAATCTCTTCCGAATACTGTTTGATGTATCCAGTGGCATTTTCTGCATCAAACTTCATGCGCTGAGACAATGCCTTCTTCACATCCTTAGAAATAGTTCCGTGTGCTAAGGCGAGAAGACCCTGGAGCATATCATGGTACTCAGCATCTCCGTGATAACACTGAACCGCCTCATCCAAAAGTGGCCACGCCTCATCAGAATGCTTTGCAGAAGTTGCTCCGTACTGACAGAGGAACAAAAATGCTGCCAGGCGCACCGTTGCTGAGTCATCGTCAAACAGAGAAGCCTCAGCAGCATCAAATGCCTTAAAGACCTGGTCACCAAAGTGAGCGCTCAGATTGGCAAGCGCATCAAGTACTTCCCAACGGGTTTGTGCCTCTGGCCTATATAGTGCATCAATAAGAGAATCAATGTGCTCTTCAAAGGCAAGAGGAGCAATATGGGCCAGCTCCGCAAGCTCATGAGATGCGTCTTGACGAGCACGCCTACTAGCATCAGACAAAGCGATGACCAGTGCATTCACTTTTTTCATCTGTGCCATAGTTGGCTTTTTAGTAGCCTTCTTAGCAGGTTGCTTTTCTTCTTTTGGCGCCTTTGTAGAGCCCGCTTTTGCGGTTGCCTTAGTTGAAGCCTTTTTTGGCTTCTGAGCAGTTTCTTTCTTTTCTGCCATGAAACCTAAATCCTCTCTAAAACACCCTTTATTCTCTAAATCCGTCTACGACAACGGTGCCGCTTTTTTGATCCTCATGAATTTTAATAAATCCAAGGCTCGATGCTTCACGTAAAAGAGAAGTAAACGAACGATATCCATAAGTTGCCTCAGCAAACTGTGGACGCTTCCTTCGCATAGTCTCCTTTAAACGAGACGCATAAATAAATGTTTCGCTTTCACGTTCCAAAGACTCAATGGTCTCAAATAAGAGCTGATAGCAGTCGTGTTTCTCGACAGGTACCTTCTCTTTAAAGTCTGGAATTCTGCCAGAACTCAAAATATCCTCGTAGAAGATAAACTCGTCACAAACTTCAGCAAGAAGCGAGCTGGTAGACTCCTTCATACCAACGCCAATGACCGTTTTACCAGCCTCTTTAAGCTTTGCCACAAGTGGCGAGAAGTCCGAGTCGCCAGAAAGCACAGCAAATGTGTCAATGTGATCTTTAGTCAGACACATCTCAACTGCATCTACCGCAAGTCTAATGTCAGCGGAGTTCTTGCCGGTATAAGCTCTATCGGGAATCTCAATGAGCTCAATACCAAGCTCATGCAGGGGTGTAATAGCATTTGGAAAGCGCTGCCAATCGCAGTATGCACGCTTGGCAGTAATGCGACCCTTATCAACCAGCCTCTCCATAATGAGCTTCATCTCTGGAAGATGGCCTGGCTCTTGATGACCGTTTCTCTTTCTTTTACCTGTTCCTAGTGCCAAATTTTCATAATCGATGAAAACCGCAATAGAGCTCTGAGGAGTAGAAATATCACTCATAATCGGGGTTCCTTTGCGGCTAGCACTTAGTGGCAGCAGTGGCCGTCATGACCGTGCTCGTGACCTTCATGCTCATGATGATGTCCGTGACCATGGCACTCACACTCGTGATCACCATCTTCATGGTCGTGACCACAGCAGCACTCGTGCTCACCCTCATCTTCCTGGCTCTCAAGAAGTGACCAGTCAAGACCAGCTGCAGTGCTCGTAGCCTCATCAGCATAAAGCAGCGAGATTGCCTGGGTGCCCTTGCGAGCGCCACCAATCTGGCAGAGCATGTCATACAGGGTAAAGGCGGTCTCTGCACCAGGGAGGGTGATTTCAAGGTCCTCAGACTGAGCAAGAGCAAGCGCAATATCCTTGCGGAAGTGCTCAGCCAAAAATCCTGGTTGGAAGTCTCCCTCAAGCGACTTAGGAGCAAGCTCTTTAAGTGCGCGAGAAGAACCCATGCCACTAGCAACAACCTCAAGCATCTGCTCAACATCAAGTCCACCCTGCTCTGCCAAGGCCATTGCGTCTGCATAGCCAATCATGCATGATGCAAGAGATACTTGGTTACAAAGCTTTGCGGTCTGACCCTTACCAGCACCACCCATGCAGAAAATCTTTGTCGAGAAGGTCTCGAGAAGAGCTCGTACAGGCTCAACATCATTCTCAGTTGCGCCGACAATCAGCGTAAGAGTACCGTCCTGAGCACCCTTCTGGCCGCCCGTAACTGGACAGTCAAAGGCATGTTTTCCCTCAATTTCAGCAGCATCGTGAATATCACGAGCAAGCTGAGATGAAGAAGTAGTCAGATCAATAAGGTATGCACCCTTCTTAGCAACGCGGATAAGACCATCTGTTGCCAAGTAAACGTCTTCAACGTCAGTTGGATAACCAACCATGGTAAAGACAACGTCAGCGTCTTTTGCAGCATCTGCCACACTCTCTGCAGTGTGAGCACCCAATGAGACAAGCTCTTGTGCTTTCTCTGGTGTTCTGTTGTAAACAGTAACGTCATAACCAGCAGAAATAAGGTGCTCTGCGATAGGAGCGCCCATAATGCCTGTTCCAATAAAAGCAACCTTTGCATTCTTGCTCAGTGCCATGTATGAGTCCTTTCAGACTGAAATAAATATACAAACTGGGGCCGCTCCAAAGAGCGACCCCATACCTTGTACCCGTTAATTAGATTTACGAACCCTGTTAGCAATTCGGTCAGAAAGCGAAAGCTTCTCGCGGCGGTCAGTTCCCCAGAAGACAATAGCCACCATGCCTGGGCCAACGTGAGCGCCAATAACTGGTCCCACCTGACTGTGAATAATGGTAAGTCCCTCGCAGCCCTTCTCTTTACGAATCTGAGCCTCTAGCCAATTGGCGTCCTTCTGTGCGTCTGCAGAAATAATGCCAACAGGGAGCGAGGTGTCATGAGAATAGCTATCTCTAAAGTCCTGGATAAGAGACTTGAGTGCCTTCTTACGGCCTCTGCACACAGTCTTGACGGTAAGAGCTCCTGTTGAGTCATAGGTAAGCTCTGGCTTTACATCAAGCTTGCCACCAATATTTGCTGCAGCTGCAGGAATACGACCGCCCGCAGCAAGAGCATCCAAGGTCTCAAGTGTTAAATAGCCATGAATGTAGTTACGAGCATCTTCTGCCCACTCGGCAATCTCTTTTGCCGAGAGACCCTTATTGGCCTGATGTACTGCTTCAAGACCCAAAAGCTGAGCTGCGGACGAAGGTGCACCGTTGTCGACTACATAAATCTCAAAGTCTGGGTATTTCTCTCTTACCATATCTGCTGCTTGCTCAGCTGCATAGTAGGATGAAGAGAGAGCCGAGGTAAAGCACAGATACACCGTTGGTGTGCCCTGTTTTGCAGCACGCTCAAAGACCTCAAGATAATGACCAGGAGTAATTGCAGAGGTGGTGTAGTGCAGCTTTTTGTCTTTGCGCATGCCCTCAAAGAACTCATGTGCACTAATGCTCTTCCAGCCATCGTCATAGTGCTCTCCATCTGGTCCCACATAAGGGAACTGGATGATATCAACACCTAGCTGTTCAGCAATTCCTGGAGCAAAGTCTGCGCAGGAGTCCATGATGATTCGAACGTTACTGGGCTTATGATATGCAGCTGAAAGCTCAGTAGGCTCAAGATCTTCAAAGGCAACCTCGCTGATTTCTTCTTCGGCTTTATCTTTTTTATTGAACATCTTGTTCCTCAATCTTAGGTTTGATAATTCCGTATCCACCATTTTTACGATGGTAAATGACATTAGTCAAACCAGTGGAAGAATTAACAAAGACATAAAAATCATGGCCGAGAAGGTCAGTTTGGACAAGCGCCTCCTCTTCTGTCATGGGCTCAAGATCAATGTATTTCTCGCGAACAAGCTGGTCATCAAGGTCTTCAGCTGGAATCTCAATGAGATTGGCAAGATCTTCTTGAGTAAGAGCAACTCCACGCTCGGACTTTACATGATGGCGACGCTCAACAACTTTTGTCTTGTACTTGCGTAGCTGTCTGGAGACTTTTTCTGCTGCTTCATCAATAGCCACATACATATCATCAGAGCTAGCAGTGACACGAACAACATTGTTACGAACAAATACCGTAACCTCAGCTGTCTTTCTATCTGGATTTGAAGGGTTTTTGTCTACTCTGAGAACTACATCGCAAGACATAGGAGTGATGTCAAATACTTTAAGAGCATCACCGATTTTCTGGTCTACGTGTGCGCGCAAAGCCTCAGAAATGCTTACCTTGCGTCCCGAAATCTTGATGTCCACCATGGGAGCCTCCTATCGGATACACGAGACATCTTCTAACTGATGTCTGTATAACAACAATACCCATTTGTCGACCAATCATTCCATAAAAAGTTGAATTGAGCGGTAAACGGTTAGAGACTATTTCTCTTTATGTGCGATTAATTTTGCTCAGAGGAAGATGTGGCAGAATCAGCGCTGGTAGATTGCGTAGAAACTTCCACAAGACCGGAAATCTTATTAGTGGTTGAAAGGTGTGGTAACGTGCCAACCCATTTATTTCTGATGACTCCCTCTACTCCATCAGCTTGAATAGTCGAAAGAGCTTGTTGTATTTGCGTAGCAAGCGTCTTATTGCTTGTTGCTACAGAAATGCCAATCGTAGTAGGGACATCAACAACACCAACCATAGAAATATCTTTATTTGCTGCTAGATAGGCACCGGCATATGCATCACAGGCCACATAATCAATGGAACCATTTTCAAGTGCTTCAAAAGCATCATTTAGGTTAGAAAAACCCTGAACAGACATGCCCGTAAGCACCTGACCCATTGCGCGCTCGGACAAAGAACCCGTTTGAACGCCAACTGACTTTCCACTCAAACTATCAGCAGTAATGTTTGTCTCTGAACCCTTGTGGAAAAGAGCTGTTGCATACTCAGCATAACCAGAAATGAGCGTACTTGTTGAGTCTTCACCACTTCTGACATCCATGACAATGTCGCAACCTGCTTGTAGGCCATCTACTGGTCCGTTAACTGATACAAACTTAACGTCTACACCTAGCTGATCTGCAATTGCAGAAGCTATTTCAACGTCAATTCCCTGCAATGTTCCAGCTTCTGAGGCCACAACCATTGGAGCTGTTACTGACTGAGTACGTAGGCCAACGGTCAAGGTGCCAGCTGTGTGCAGTGAGGAATCAGGAATCTTCTGCTGACGGGCTTCTCGCTTCTCTTGGATTGCCTCTTGCACTGACTTGACGTGGAACCATTTATCCAGATCAATGTTGATGGGACCAATGGAGCATCCTGTTAAAACAATAGCAAGTGCTATAAGAAGTAACACCTTAAGAGAGCTTTTACCGCGCGTCATCAGAACTCCTTCTTCTATTCAGGTGTCTTTTCAGCTGACCTGGTATTTGACCCCACACTCGCATACTGGAACGTTTGCTTTGCTACCGCAGCAGCTCCACTAGTAGTTCTCTCGCCTGCGAGACCCTTTGTCTCTTTGATATAACAGGCGGTATGGCTTACTTCTAGGACGAGCCATGATCGTTTACGTGCGCACACGCAAACTTACGTGGATCCCTTTGACCTCGTCTGTCATGGACTAAAAGCTCACAGAGAACTTCGCAACCACAGACCTGAAAAGACTTATCAAGTATAGCCGTTTGCAACCATAGGTAACTCACCATACGCGAGCTAATGCGCCTACGGTTACAGAATGCACGCCTGCGGCACAAAGCACCCTTGTAGCTTCTCTAATTGATGCGCCCGTAGTTACGACATCATC
The DNA here is from genome assembly GCA_015258925.1 of Atopobium sp. Classification (GTDB taxonomy): domain Bacteria; phylum Actinomycetota; class Coriobacteriia; order Coriobacteriales; family Atopobiaceae; genus Lancefieldella. The sequence goes on from JABZHH010000009.1 coordinate 27,075, forward strand.
TAAAAGTAAAATATTTGATTGGTTAACCGGCACAGTACAAGCAATACTTCCTTTCAAATTTATTTGCCTTTGAGCGGATGAAAGCGTTCTTTGGTCCTTTGCATGAGGACGTATAAGCACGTCGTACAAAGGCAAGCCTGTAAGCTGGCAAAACGATTGAGCTACAAGTTCCATATGATCAAAGCCTCTGCGCGCGTACGCTTCTGCAGTTGCTGGAATAAAAGAAACGCCATCAATTTTTGAACTATCAAAGCGAGAGGTACCGTCACGAGCATTCCATGCTGAGGCTTCTTCAAGCGCACACAATATGGCTGCAGCAATTACCGGCGCCAGTCGAAGCTCGTGTCCATCCTTAAGCGTCAAGATCAACCGTGCAGGAGGACCCTTAAATCCCATGGCACAAATGACCGCTCTACTCTCCCACTGAACAGGTCGTTTCTTTTTATCTGCGCACTCTGAACAAACAAGCTTCCCGTATGGAGCGCCGCAATTAGGACATGCCCACTGCTGAGAAATCCATGGCAGCTTTGCCCGACACTCATCGCAGAGGAGCTGGCCGGGTTTCTCGCATACGACGCAGCGCGTAGGAGCAAGCAGCTCAAGTGTTGAGTTTGCCGTTGCAGTAAGGATAGATGTAGGTTTCATTTTTACCCCCACATTCTGGGGGCTGACAGTGAATACAGTCTAGATCAAAGGTCGCGAAATGGAAGGTATTTTAGGTAAACGGAAAAAGATGGCTTATCTATAGCTCCTACCAGTGAGATTGTATTTTGTGAGGATTCGGCTAACGGATGTTTGCCACGGAAGCCATAACAAAATCAAGAAAACAAGCGTTGCTACGCCATGCGTTAGATCAAGCGGAACTGAAGTCGTAAACGCGAGAAGAGCGGATTCAAGTGTTAAAGGATGTACAAATCCAATAACAAAGTATACGTTCATTACAAGGCCAAAGAATGGTCCAGAGATAAACGCCCAGATCATAAGCAAGAAAGGTGGAAGTTTGCGGGGTTTCTCGCCTTGTTGGACGGATGTGCGTTTAGAAGATGCAGGGCGAGCTGAGGTAAAAGTTGCAAGAAGACCTCCCAAGTAACCAACAAGACCCCACGCATACATCTGCCATGGTGTCCACGAGCCCTGACCAAAGAAAACGTTTGAAAGAAGCGCAGATAAGGCTCCTACCAAAAAGCCCGCATGCCTACCAAGAAACGCTCCCGCGAAAATAGCAACTGCGGAAACAGGCTTTACGTACGCGAGTGGCGCAAAGGCAATTCTTCCCGCAGAACCTAAGGCGCTAAAGACGGCAGTAGGTACCAAATTGGCAACTGAGGGCTTCTTTGCCTCAAAACTTAACATAAATAATGCAACTGAAATGATCGCTAAAATAATTGAAGATACCGCGGTAAAATCGGGAAAATATATCATTTCAACAGCAAGAATAATAGGTGTAGCAAAGAGTGCCACAACCTCTAAGACTATTGATAACGTGTACCGATTATCCACGAGAACCTCACGCTTACCGTCAAAATAAAAATATCGAGAAGGTCTATCTTATTTTGGCATAAGATGATTTGAAACTACAACAAGGAGGTCTTCATGATCTATCTGGGAAACTTTAGCTACAACGACGAGCTTGATTCTTCGGACAACTACTGTCTTATGCCTTGTATTGTTGAGGCAGATTCCACAGATCACGCGCTTGAGCTTTTCTCGGAGCACCTTATTGAGGTTGCAAAGTCATCTGACCTGCTTGACGGTGCAAAAGAGATTTTCTTGGATTCTATTGTTGAGCTGGGAGAAGTTCCAACCACTCCTCTGATTGCTCAGTGGCAAAAGATTATGCCTGCAGGAGTTGGTCTGTGCAGCATTACTAGCGCCCTTCCAACACTTGAGTTTGATGATGAGACGGCCAATGCCTACGGCTTCAATGAGCATACTCACGATCATGAAGAAGATGAAGAGGAGCATGAACACGAGGAGTTTGGCGACATCAACGATCTTGACAATGAGCTTCTTGAGGAGCTTGGCCAGGATGAGGAGCCGTTCTTAAGGTTCTAGCCACCTACTCCGCCGACCATACCCAAGAGTTCTCAAAGAATTCTGAAGTTGGCTCTGTCAGAGAAATCTGGCCATCAAATACTAAAGAAACGTTATCAGCAACGCGCGATATCAACTGCATGTCGTGCGTTGCTATTACTATGGTTGCACCTTCTGACTGTGCGCGAGAAAGCAAATTGACAACAGCATCTTTGGTTGGGGCATCTAGACCCTTTGTTGGCTCGTCAAGAATAAGCAGACGCGCTTTTGTAAGCAGCACTTTTACGAGAGCTAAGAGTTGCTGCTGTCCACCAGACAAATCGTATGGATGAGAAGACATAAGCTTCTGATATGTTGTTCGCGCAAGAAGTCCTGAAGCTTCCAGAAGCTCTTGAACATCCTGATCAGAATAGGCGCCACTTTGTTGCCACTGGACAAGCTCCTCGCCCACACTTTGGCAGGTAAAGAGCAGCTCGGGATCTTGTGGAATGTATCCTTGGGATTGCTGGAGCTGGTTGTAGATATGTCCGCGCCTTGGACGGAGAACACCTGATGCAAGCTTTAGCAGCGTTGACTTACCTGAGCCATTACCGCCTACGAGCGCACGAATTTCTCGCCCCGTGACCTCAAGCGAGCACTTGCTGAGCACCAGTTGCTCGCTCTGTGGATACGCAAACGTCACGGCGCTGAACTCGAGCACGGGAGTGCTGTCGGCCGCGGTGGATGCTTGGTTTGGCGCGGAGCTACGAGGACAGAGCGCCTGGCGAGAAGAGCTGTCTGCTTGGAGCGCATCGGTCTTCTCGCCACCAAGACAGACGCGCGCGTCAGCGAGGTACTCGAACGCGGCAACGTCGTGGGTGGCAACAAGCACGGCAACGTTGAGCTCGCGCGCCACTCGCTCCAGGAGCGCGGTGAAACTCTTCTGCGCAAACGGGTCCAGCTGCGAGGTTGGCTCATCCAGCAAAAGCAGCTTTGGCTGCAAGACAAGCGCCGCAGCAAGGGCTACTAGCTGCTGTTCTCCGCCAGAAAGCTCGTTGCAGCGCTTGTGCAAAAGCGATTCCATGCCAAAGAAACTGACCGTCTCAAAAATGCGACGGCGCTTTTCTTTCTCTGAAACGCCTCGATTTTCCAGGCCAAAAGCCAGCTCTTTCAAAGGTGTCTCACACACAAGTGCTTGTGAAGTGGCTTGCGGCACAAATGCAATGGTGTCTACGGATTGCGCCTGCGTCATCGTAGAAACCTCTTGGCCGCAAACAATAATGGAGCCCTCTCTCCTACCTTGAGGCGCAATCTCGGGCTTAATGAGGCTCAAAATGGTGGACTTGCCTGAACCAGTTGGTCCCAGTAAAAGACTAATCTGACCAGCACAAACCTCACAGGAAAAATCTTCTACAACGTTGCGGTCTAAAGTTAGAGCATACGCAAACGAGAGATTTTGAATAGCAAGAACTACTTCTTTACTAGTTGAAGAAGTAAGTGAATTCTGAATATAGGAAGAATGCTCACTCATACAGACTGCTCCCATAAGACAGTATCAATACGCACAAAAATTGCTGGTAAAACGGTAAATAGCACTACGCCCAGATACCAAAAGCTCGCCTGAAACTCTGGCATAGTGGGGTAAAACTGCCAAGCTTGTACCAGCATATACAAAGAAACCGCTGCTATAACGCTTAAGAAAGTAAATACCAGCAACGCCACAGTATCGTAAGCGTCAAGCACTTCAGTGTTCCATCTACTCCTGTGTCCTGCCATCCCCCAACCTCGAGACACAATAGACTGAAACGTACTTATCGACTTCTCCAGCGCGCTCATGCACACTGCGTTAATGGTGGTAGCTGATTGCGCAATAGTTTTTCTCGCGCTCAAAAGGCGGCTTTGACCTAAAACGCTGCTTTGCCGGTGAGCCCGTGCGGCAGAATCACACCTTCTAGCTGCGGTATTTGCTGACTGGATTTGGCGGGCTGTTGTCAGATCAGAAAGTAGTTGTGGCATAAGCTGCACAGAAAGACTCAAGACCAGTTGTAATCCCGGAAAGCGCACGCTTGATCGCTGCAACATCTCGAGCGGCGATACTACTGCAAATAGGCACTCAAGCCAGCTCAAAGTACTTACGAGCACAAGACCCGAGGTAGCCCCGTACACCAGACTTTCTGCGTACAGTTGTGTGTGCCCAAAAGAATACAAAACGGTAGATCCAGATGCCGAGAAAAACGGATTGATAACTGCCATCAATATAATAATTGGAGCATACCAAACAAGCTGTTTAGCAGCATGTTTGGTATTAAACAACTGGATTGTACAAAGCTGCGCTCCTAGAAAAGCAATCAGCGCACAGAAAGGTTGAAAAGAAAATGCGGCAAGCACAACCTCGCATCCAAACAGCACAACCGCAGCAAGTGGATGAAGGCGAGAAAAGCTTGTGCGCGCGGGATTCATTAGTTCACCGCATTAACGTACGTCCAAACAACCGAATCGCCATCGTGCAGAACATATGCATCTGACGTGTAGTTAGGCTGAACACCGTTAACTGAATATACCCAACCGCTCTGTGGACCGTGGTCACGCTCTGCAAGCCCATTAATAGCCGCAACGTACATACCAAACGACGTGCTACGTGCATTTACCCCGGCTCCACTTGCAAGCAACGCGTCATAGACTGACGTACCCTCTTGCACCTGGAGGTTGACGGTAAATGAAGACCCTTTGGCTGCAGAGCCGTCAACCGTAACACTTACAGAAAGCGCACTATTCTCTTTACGAGGAGCGGCTACAGCGTTTGTTGAGTTACCAGAGTTAGAAGGCTCCGACGTTTTCTGATTAGAAGAATCCTGCGTTTTAGACGCATCAGCATTTGATTGAGCGTCTGAACTAGAGCTCCCTTGCGTCTGTGACGTCTGAGAGTCTGTTTGTGTGCCAGAAGCACCTGCTACCGTCTGACCTTGTGCGGTAGGAGCTTCTTGAGCAGAAGTGCTTGAAGCAGGCGTAAAGAAATACTGAATCAATGTCCATGCAAAGAAAAGCATGAACAGAAGAGACACAATTGATGCTGCTAAATAGAGAATCCGTTTGGATTCTCTTGTGAGCTTAACCACTATCTCACCTGGCCTCGGCCATTGGAAACATGGTGAATTGCAGCAGTTTCTTTCTTAAGCAACACTACAAACACTGCAAGAACTGCACCAGAAGCAAAGAAACCAAAGACACTCAGAAGTGGAATGGTAGGCGCAGAGGACACCTGCTGTGGGGCAGCGGCCTGCTTATTTGAGTATTCAGTAGGTGGAAGCTGCTTCTCGTCAGAGTTAGTGTCTGCAGTCTTGTTCTCAGATGGAGCCTTTGTAACCTCCTCACCAGCACTCGCAGCGGTGGTCGAGGAAGTTTCATGCGCAGCTGGAGATGAAGGATCTTGAGCTGGCATGTTTGTAGCTGTGGAATCTGTCCTGCTAAAAATGTCTCCAGATGGCTGGGTATTCTCACCAGAAGGTTTCTGATTAATAAGCGAGAAAAGCGTGCCGGAGTCATTGGTGTAATAAAGGTTACCCTCAAAGTCTGCAATGACCGACGATGTGGTGTAGTTCTGGTGATCTTTATCTGGAGTGTAAATCTGAGCTGCTCGGCTGGTGCCCAACTTGTATACCCATACGCCACCAGGTAGACCGTTTACCGTGAAGTAGGCATAGGTACCGTTTTGTTGAACAGAAACAAGAGGGGTGCTCTGAGACTTACCCTTGCCAGCATGAGCCTGGTCAATCACCGTAAAGGTGTCAAGAGAAATCACAGAGATAGTTCCGTAGCCCTCAGCATCGACGCCGTTAACAAAGACGTTAGAACCGCTGATAGTTGGTGTAGAGGTGGATTCTGCTGCAAATTTGACTTGCTTCTCCTCAACAAGAGAAGAACCGTTTCTTCTAATCAGGTGCAGCGTACCGTCATTTCTGGTTACGGCAAGATAGGTTCCATTACCGTTTTGATCAACAGAGACAGGAACAATACCTGCGCGAATTGGTGAGCCAAGGTTAAGCTCAGCCTCAATGGCACCGGTTGTACCGTTGATAAGCCTGACAGAGGAGGACTCGTCGCCAATCATAAAGTCAGAGCCAGAAGCCGCTGCGCCAGACCAGTAATAACCTGAAGGCTGACCAGAGGTTGCTCCAGGAATGTTTGCAGGCTGTGCATTCTGCTTCCAGCGAAGCGCACCAGTTGTAGCGTCAACAGCAACCATGTAGCCACCAGCTGCGTCAAATCCGCTCATCTTAGTAAACTCAGCCAAGATGGTGCCGTTATTAACCGTCAGGCTAGAAACAGATTGCAGCGCATTGGTGGTATCCAGCGGCTCTGTCTTCCAGATGCACTCCATAGTTGTTGCCGAGAATGCGGTAAGACATCCATCATCGGTAGCAACAACAATCATGCCATTAATGTACAGAGGACGTGCAAAGTACGAAACCTTGGAGCCAATCTGTGCCTCGGCAATAAGGTTACCTGTTGCAGCGTCAACTGCTTTGAGAGTAGAACCGCTTACGTAATAGACCGTATCATGAACAATGACCTGATCAGAAACAAATCCAGGTGTATTCTGAGTTCCTTCAGTCACACTCCAACGAAGAGCTGCAGAATTAATGGGGGTACTCTGCGTAGTAGTGGAACCGTTTCCGCTACCAAAACCGCTCCAAGATGCCTCGTAGTTAGGGTGCTCGGCAAATGGATTGATGACCAACTCATTTTGAGGAGTTGGAATGGAGCTATCCTGACCACCATATGTCCAGGTAATGGTAGTGTTTTTGTCCAAGACAACGTTGTTTGCCATCTTGTCCGAAAGCTGACCGTTTACAAAGAACTGCCACCATTTATAGGCGCCATCTACCTGCGCTGTTGCAAGCGTAAGTCCCTGTGAAGGCGACGTAATAGAAGACAAATAACCGCCCGCTGCATCGTAGGTAAGGCCATTATTCTTCAGGTAGTCATACGTTACCTTGTCAGCAGTGGTACCCTTACGAACTTCAATAGTCTGCGTAGGAGCCCAGTGCTGAGGCTTACCGTCTTTATCAAGACCTACTACAGAAAGAGTGACGGAAACAAGCTGACTTGGATCTGGGTCTTCCTCTACAGGTCGAACGCCCTTCTCGCCTGCCACGGTAAAGGTAGCAGAGACCTTCTGATTAGTAAGGGCCTGGAACTGCTCATTATCTGGATACAAGCTTGCATAGCGAGAATAGCGTGCACTTGAAAGAAGTGCCGAAACCGTAACAGACGTGTTGTACTCAGGAGTCTGTGTGAGAACAAGATTCTCGTTCTGAATGATTGTTGGCTGAGAAGAACTGTACGTGCGCGCCTGATCAGAAGGGCCCATGGGATCGTATGTTGGGAACTCTGAAGGCACAATACCGCTTGCGGACTTATCGGTATTGTTAACATCATAAGACCAGGTCAAAGAGCCGTCAGTAGCACGATAGAACTTGTTTGGTGTAGCCAGGGATTCAGAAACACTGTCTTGTTTATTCTGCTGACCAGAAGGAGTAGCAAGCGCATCCCAGAAATGAGCCTTAGACTCATTCATCAAAGCAAGCTCTGCATCAATATCAGCCTGATTAAGCGGGCTTACCGTAACCGTAAGAGTCTTAGAGACTGATACCTCGGGATTTTCTTTATCGGTAACGGTCAGAGTGATGTCTACCTGCTGCGCGGAAGCAGAAGGCAGAGGCTGGTACACCGTTCCTCTATAGCCATTGAACGTAATAGCAGCATTGGAGGAAGTGTACGTAAACTGATAGCGCTTTCCGTCCAAGCCAAAGTTCTTTGGCGTAGGCATCTGCAGGTCGTCTGCAACTGCCTGGGCATTAATTGAGTGATTGGTATACACATCTTTAATGCTTGATGCCGAGAAACGCCTGTTAATGCGCCTCAACAGATTATTCTGTGCATCGGTAATAGCCGAAGGATCTCCGGGAACCGTTATGGTAAAGGTTTTCTGATAGTTTGTCTGAGGGGCATCGGAGCTGCTCAAAGAAACATTCGCAGTCAGCGTTACCTGCTTATCACGAATGCCGCGGGTAACCGTTGCCTTATAAGGCTCAGTACCATATCCATCAATGCGAACTACAGAGGTATCTGAGCTAGTCCAAGTGACCTTAGACCATGAAAGTTGGTTTCCATCTGCGGAAACAAGCTTATGTGGAAGGGTAAAGTCTGAAGTTACAGAAGATTCATTCTGTCCTGCCGCGTATGATGGCGCAAGGTTTTGAGATACGTCAGCAAGTTGCGCCTGAGATTTTGCCTCATCCCAAGGAATTAAAACATTGCAGGTATATTGGACGGTCTTTCCGTCTTTAGAAAGTTCAAAGGTAACTTTTGCCTGACGGAGGATAAGAGTGCTTCTCTGGTTAGTAAAACCGGCCGCATCCATCCAGAAGTACTCAATAGAACCATTAGTCGCAAAATCAGTAGAAATGCCTGCGTGAGCATATGAGGCTGTCGAAGACATCTGAACAGATGCCACTCTAACGTTAACCTCTCCAGCACCAATACGACGCAGCTCTTCTGCAACCATGGTGTTGAGGTTAGTATCTACACCATAGCGAGGTTTTGGCTTATAGAAGGAATTAGTCAGAGTTTCTACTGCCTGATCCAGCGTTTTGTGTGGATAGTCAGTCTCATTTGTGGTTGCTGCAACACCAGGGCCTGTCTCTTCAGAGGTTGTGGTTGCACCACTTGTAGCTTCTACCGTACCAGAAGCAGCTTCCGTACCAGAAGCGTTGTCCTGAGCAGTAAGGGCATTCTCTGCTGAGGAGGTTGCAGTAACAGTAGTGGTCAGCTCCCCCGCTGCTTCTGCGAATGCAGGAGCTGGTAAGAGCGCAAACACTAAAAGTATGGAGAAAAGGCTATTGAGCGCCTTTTTAAGCATGCTTCTAATTCCTTCCAACTTGTGGTGAATTTAGCCTTCTTGCCAAAACAAGCACCACAATTCCAAGTACAACTAAAGGCAGACTGAGTAGCTGTCCCATGGTAATAAAGCTGCCAAAGAGATAGCCAAGCTGCTCGTCAGGAACACGGACAAATTCCACGACAAACCTAAAAATGCCATAGAGCATCAAAAACGTTCCAATGAACGTTCCTTGTGGACGAGGAGGGTACTTCCTAGAAAGGACGTACAAAATAGCAAACATCACAAGACCCTCGAGAAGTGCTTCGTAGAGCTGAGAAGGGTGACGATAAACCGCTCCTCCCGTCTCAAACATAACTCCCCAAGGCAGATCTGTTGGCTTTCCCCAAAGCTCACCGTTGATGAAGTTTGCGCAACGTCCAAAGAAAAGACCAAGTGGCGCACCAATAACTCCCAGGTCACAGATGGTAGGGATAGAGAGGCCCGATGCCTTACAGACAATAGAGCCGCCAACAACAGCACCTACAAGGCCACCGTGAAAGCTCATACCACCTTGACTTAAGGCAAAGGCATCAAGTGGATGAGCCGCATAATAACCAGCGCCGTAGAAAATAACGTAGAACAGACGGGCGCCAACAATAACGCCAAACGAGATGCCAACCATCAAATTAAGCACGTCATCAAGGGTAACGTTAAGTTTCCAGCGCTGAGCAGTTCTGTACATAACTACGCCAGCAAGCACAAAGCCCACCAGATATGCCAGACCATACCACCTGATAGATAGCGGACCCAGAGAAAGTGCTACTGGGTTTAATGAATGATAGAAAGCATCAAGCCACACAATACGTCCTACTTACTAAAACTACTTTGAAAGAACATGCGAAGGAGTTGCTCCGCGCTGACCCTGATAATGGCTGCCAAGATCTTTGCAGCCATAAGGACGCTCAACAGGAGAGCTCATACGCTCAAAGGAAAGCTGACCAATCCTCATGCCAGGATGCAAGATGATTGGAAGGTTAGCAACATTAGAAAGCTCCAGTGTGAGTTCTCCGTCCCAACCTGGATCAACATAACCTGCAGTTGAGTGAATCATAAGTCCTAAGCGACCCAAGGTAGACTTACCTTCAAGTTTGCCAAGGATATCGTCAGGAATAGCAATGCGCTCAAGCGTAGTACCAAGCGCAAACTGACCAGGATGAAGAACAAAAACTTCTCCCTCAGGAACATCAATTGACTCAGTAAGACCCTCTTGAGCTACAAGTGGGTCAATTGAGGTGTGCGTAGAATTGCGGAAAATTCTAAAGTTTGAGCCAAGACATACGTCAACCGATGCAGGCTGCACATTTTTCTCGCATAAAGGCTCAATAACGATACGACCAGCTGCAATCTCTGCTTTAATGTCGCGATCAGAAAGAACCACAACGTCCACCTTTCTTACGTCATACAAATGTATGGTCAGAAAACCTAGTTATCCGTTTATATAAAATATCACGCCCTACACAATAATGCGCGGGACGTGATATAAAAAATTTGTAAACATGCAGGTCAGTTATGGTTCTTCATAACTTCTTTGCATAAAAAACATGTTTATGCATATAAAACTACGTACCGAAACGCACCAAACGTTCACTTTTTGACGCCGAGCGATAACTTACAGCATTGCAGGCTGAACGCGCTTTACACCAGGAACGTGCTCAATCAAGATGCGCTCAATACCCTCAGACATATCATATGCAGACATTGGGCAGCCAGCGCAAGAACCAGTCATCTCAAGCGTTACAGTGCCGTCATCGCTTACATCAATAAGCTCAACGTCGCCGCCATCGGTCTGAAGGCTCTGACGAATAACATCAAGGGTTGCATTCAAAAGGTCACGATTAATGGCCATGTTTGCTCCTATTCAAACTCTTCAAGCGCGGATGCGCCCATAACTTACAACAAGGGTATCCTACCCAAAATTCCAAACTTATTTCTGCACTATCCAATTGGCGAGAAAAGATGTCCAACTGAAGCATCTTTCAGACGTGCAGGCAATGATGCACCCGACGCTGTCGCCGCAATCGCTGCAGCTACGCGAGAGGTAGCCTCCCGTGTCTGCTCCGTACTTAGAAGCGTTGCGTCTACCATAAAGCGCTTCACGCCGGCAGAGAGCATCTCGGCAATCTCTGGCACGCCGTCAAAAAGCTTAGGGCTCCAAATCTTAGATCGACCGTGCCTATCGGTCCTGACCGGCATGTAATCGTTATCAATACCTCTAAGAGTATGCTCCTCAAGGCGCAGCTTACAGGCATCACAATCGTGGATACACTTGCCCGTAGACATCAAAATGCAGTGCTCAGTGGTCATGGTACGAATACGGCCGCTGACCATATAACCCACAGGAATCGAGGCGTTTCTCGCCATATGACAGATCTCTTGGAGGGTAAGCTCGGAGTTGAGCCAGACGCCTTCTGCGCCCATGTCAGCCAGCGCCTGCAGGGCGTAGTCGTTGTGGACCGGAATGCACTCGCGCACCTCAGGGATGGCTCCGCGCTCAACGGCCAGCGCCAGCTCAGAGATGTTGCCCACAGCAACCGGCTTACCTGCAGCAACGTACGGGTCCAGGCGATTGTGGTCAATCTCGCGACATACCTC